>NZ_WWHX01000897.1 GCF_009862125.1 Streptomyces sp. SID5910 | reverse complement strand
ACGGTCGGCTTCGGCGGCGAGTACGACATCCCGGACGTGCCGCACGCGATGCGGCTGAGCAGCAGCGGCACGTTCATCCACGGCAACTACTGGTATCTGCCGGGCAATCCGCCGTTCGGCCGCCAGGGCACGAGCCACGGCTGCGTGGGCCTGCGGGACGTGCAGGGCGGCCAGGGCGACACCCCGAGCAAGTGGTTCTACGACCAGTCGCTCATCGGGGACCTCGTCGTCGTCAAGAACTCCCCGGACGACACGATCGCGCCGGACAACGGCCTCAACGGCTGGAACATGGGCTGGAGCGAGTGGGTCGCGGGCAGCGCCGTGTGAGCCCACTCGTATCGGCCGACAGGTCGCTGAGCAGCGGATTTTGACGGATCGACGGGTCGCGCGGGAACTTCTCGCGCGGCCCGCGCGTTTTTCGTGCGTACGTTTTCCCGGTTCCCAAACATGATGTCCGACCGAGGGGCTACGGTATGCACCCACCAGGTGACATGCAGCAACGCCGGGAGAAACCTTGAGCGTTCCGTACGAGACGGCAGCGTACGAACCAGCCGAGTCGCCCGAGTCTCCGGAGGAGCACCTCATGCGACTGCTCGGCCGAGCCCTGAACTCGTTCGAGCTGCCCGACGAGACGATGGGGCGACTGGACTGCGCGCTGGCGTACGACGGTTCGCTGCACTCCGCGCACCACAGCGCGGGGCTGCACCGCGAGACGTACCGGCACACGTGGCTGCTCGCCGACGGCTCGGCGCTCACCCTCTGGGAGCTCGTCCACAACACCGCACCGGGCGGCGAGGCGCAGCACGAGGTGTACGTCGACGAGGAGGAGGTCCGCGCCGCCACGTCGAGGCTGGCGCTGCCGCCGGACACGCCGGACTTCGAACTGCCGGTGCCGGTGCAGCTGTCGCCGATCCCCACCCCGCGGCACGTCTACGTCCGGGGCGGCACGGTGGACCACGCACGCCGGCTGCTGCGGCGCGCGGAGAACGCGGACCGGCCCGGCGCGGACACCGCCGCCCTGCTGGCCACGGCGTCCGCGCACCAGATCACCCAGGCCTTCGGCGGCCCCGGCCGCACGGGCCGCGCCGCGATCGGCTTCTCGCTGTACGAGCACGCCTTCCTGCTGCGGGACGGCGCCGAGGTCTCCCTGTGGGAGGTCGAGCACACGGCCACGCCCGACGGGCGGCACATGTGCGAGGTGTACGTCAGCGAGGACGCGGCCCGCCGGGCCATGGAGCGGCGCGCGGCGCAGGTGTCCTGAGCCGCCGTCACGGGTCGGACGTACGACGGCGGGGCCGGGCCCGCGTCGGACCCGGCCCCGCCGAGAGACTGCCTCAGGCCGCCACCGGCTGCTTCGTCCCCGCCGTCGAGGCCGAGGGGTCCGCGTCGCCGGTTCCGGGTGCCGCCGCTCCGGGCGCCGGCTTGCGCAGGCCCTTGAGGACGATCACCAGGGCCGTGGTGACGCAGACGCCGGCCGCGACGGCGACCAGGTAGAGCAGCGGGTTGCCGATCAGCGGGACCACGAAGACGCCGCCGTGCGGGGCGCGCAGGGTCGCGCCGAAGGCCATCGACAGGGCGCCGGTGAGCGCGCCGCCCGCCATCGACGCGGGGATGACCCGCAGCGGGTCGGCCGCGGCGAACGGGATCGCGCCCTCCGAGATGAAGGAGGCGCCCAGCACCCAGGCGGCCTTGCCGTTCTCGCGCTCGGCGGCGTTGAAGAGCCGGCCGCGCACGGTCGTGGCCAGGGCCATCGCCAGCGGCGGGACCATGCCGGCCGCCATGACCGCCGCCATGATCTTCATCGCGGAGTCGCTGGGGTCGCTGACCGCGATGCCGGCGGTGGCGAAGGCGTAGGCGACCTTGTTGACCGGGCCGCCGAGGTCGGCACACATCATCAGGCCGAGCAGCGCGCCGAGCAGGACGGCGTTGGCGCCGGACAGCCCGCTCAGCCAGTCGGTCATCGCCTTCTGCGCGGACGCGATGGGCTTGCCGATCACCACGAACATCAGGAAGCCGACGACCGCCGAGGAGATCAGCGGGATCACCACCATCGGCATGATGCCGCGCAGCGCGGCCGGGATCCGCACCCGCTGGATCGCCATCACCACGGCACCGGAGATCAGACCCGCCGCCAGGCCGCCGAGGAAGCCCGCGTCGATGGTCAGCGCGATCGAGCCGCCGACGAAGCCGGGGACGAGACCGGGCCGGTCGGCCATGCCGTAGGCGATGTAACCGGCGAGGACGGGCACGAGGAAGCCGAAGGCCACGCCGCCGATCTGGAACAGCAGCGCCGCCCAGCTGTCGGCCTGCGTCCACACGAAGTGGTCCATCACCGACGGAGCCTTGTTGATCTCGTAGCCGCCGATCGCGAAGCCGAGGGCGATCAGCAGACCGCCCGCCGCGACGAAGGGGACCATGTAGCTGACGCCCGACATGAGCCATGTGCGCAGCTTGGTGCCGTAGCCCTCGCCGGGCTCGCCGCCGCGTTCGACGGGCGTCGCGCCCGGGGACGCGGAGGTGGTCTCGCCGCGGGCCGCCTTGCCGCGGACCTCGGTGATCAGCTCGCCGGGCCGGTTGATGGCGGCCTTGACGCCGGTGTCGACGGTGGCCTTCCCGGCGAAGCGGTCCTTGTCGCGCACTGGCACGTCATGGGCGAAGATCACGCCGTCCGCCGCCGCGATCACCGCCGGGTCGAGCCGGGTGAAGCCGGCCGAGCCCTGGGTCTCGACGGTGATCTCGACGCCGGCCTCGCGGCCCGCGTTCTCCAGCGACTCGGCCGCCATGTAGGTGTGCGCGATGCCGGTGGGGCAGGAGGTGACGGCGACGATATGGAAGGGGCGCCCGGGTTCGGCCGCGTCCTCGCCAGGCCCCTCGCCGGACTCGCCGCCAGGCCCCTCGTCGGGCTCCCCGCCGGGCCCCTCGTCGGTGCTGCCCGTGGCGGTCTCGGCGGAGGCCGCCGCCGAGACCGCCACGGAGTCCTCGGCGCCGTCGGACGCGGCCGGTTCGTCCCCGCGGATCAGCGCCGCGGCGGCCCCGGCGTCGCCCACCGAGCGCAGCGCGGCCGTGAACTCGGCGTTCATGAGCTGCCGGGCCAGGGCGGAGAGGATCGTCAGGTGGGCGTCGTCGGCGCCCGCCGGAGCGGCGATCAGGAAGATCAGGTCGGCCGGGCCGTCCGCCGCGCCGAAGTCGATGCCGAGCGCGCTGCGGCCGAAGGCGAGGGTCGGCTCGGTGACGTGCTCGCTGCGGCAGTGCGGGATGCCGATGCCGCCGTCCAGGCCGGTCGGCATCTGCGCCTCGCGGGCGGCCACGTCGGCGAGGAAGCCCTCCAGGTCGGTCACCCGGCCCTGGGCCGCCATGCGCTCGGCGAGGGCGCGCGCCGCCGCTTCCTTGGTGTCGGCGGACAGGTCGAGGTCGACCAGGTCCGCGGTGATCATGTCGCTCATCGCGGGCTCCTTAGCTCGCGTATCGCCCGGAACGCACAGCGGTGGGCGAGGGTGGGGACGGGGGTACGTCGGGGAGAGCCGGGGAGACGGCGGGGCCGGCCGGTCATGACACCGGCTCCGTCAGCGCGCGGTCCACCGGCACCCGGTCGGTGACGGTCACCGCGGCCGGGTCCAGGTCGGCCGGGGTCGGCATGACACTGCCGGGCAGCCGGACGGCCGCGGCGCCGTGGGCGACGGCGGAGGCGAGGGCGTCCGGTCCGCTGCCGCCGGCGACGAGGAAGCCGGCGAGCGAGGAGTCACCGGCGCCGACGTTGCTGCGTACGGCGTCGACGCGGGCGCTGCCGAACCAGGTGCCCGCGTCGTCCACGAGCAGCTGCCCGTCGGCGCCCAGGCTGGCGAGCACGGCACGCGCGCCCAGCTCCCGCAGCTCCTCGGCTGCCTTCAGGGCGTCGCCGACGGTGGCCAGGGGGCGTCCGACGACCTCCGCGAGCTCCTCGGCGTTGGGCTTGACCACGTCGGGCCGCTCGCCCAGCGCCTCGCGCAGCGCGGGCCCGGACGTGTCGAGGGCGATGCGGACCCCGGCGTCGTGCGCGCGGGCGACCAGGGCGGCGTACCAGGAGGGCGCGAGTCCGCGGGGCAGGCTGCCGCAGCAGGCGATCCAGTCGGCGCCGCGCGACTCGCGCCGTACGGTCTCCAGGAGCAGTTCCTGTTCGGCCGGCGACAGTTCGGGGCCCGGCGCGTTGATCTTCGTGAGGACGCCGTCGGCCTCGGCGAGGGCGATGTTGGAGCGGGTGGCCCCGGCGACGGGAACCGGCGCGACCTCGATGCCCTGCGCGTCGAGCAGGTCGGCGACGAGCGCGCCGGGGGCGCCGCCGAGGGGCAGGACGGCGACGGTGCGCCGCCCGGCCGCCGTGACCGCGCGCGAGACGTTCACGCCCTTGCCGCCGGGGTCGACCCGCTCGCCGGTGGCGCGGACGACCTCGCCGCGGTCCAGGGAGGGCACCTCGTAGGTGCGGTCCAGCGACGGGTTGGGGGTGACGGTGAGGATCATGCGCGTACTACTTCCGTGCCGGCGCGCTCGATGGCGGCGGCGTCGTCGGGGCTCAGCCCGCTGTCGGTGATCAGCAGGTCCACGTCGCTCAGGGCGCCGAAGCGGGCGAAGTGCTCCTGGCCGTGCTTGGAGGAGTCGGCGAGCAGCACCACGCGCCGGGCCGCGGCGACGGCGGCCCGCTTGACCGCGGCCTCGGCGAGGTCGGGGGTGGTCAGGCCGTGCTCGGCGGAGAAGCCGTTGGCGGCCACCACGGTCACGTCGGCGCGGATCTCGCCGTACGCGCGCAGCGCCCAGGCGTCCACGGCGGCCCGCGTACGGTGCCGCACGCGCCCGCCGACCAGGTGGAGCTGGATGCCGGGGTGGTCGGCGAGGCGGGCCGCGATGGGCAGGCTGTGGGTGACGACGGTCAGGCGCGCCTCGGGCGGGAAGACGGCGGCCAGTCCGGCCACCGTCGAACCGGCGTCGAGGACGACCGTGCCCTCGGCGGGCAGTTCGGCGAGGGCCGCCTTGGCGATGCGTTCCTTCTCGCCGGCCGCCGTGGACTCGCGCTCGGCGAGGTCCGGCTCGAAGTCGAGGCGCCCGGCGGGGATGGCGCCGCCGTGCACCCGGCGGAGCAGACCGGCGCGGTCGAGGGCCTTGAGGTCGCGGCGGATGGTCTCCGCCGTCACCTGGAACTCCTCGGCCAACGACACGACGTCCACCCGGCCGCCGTCCCGGGCGAGCCGGAGGATCTCCTGCTGCCGCTCCGGTGCGTACATGCCTGTTCACCTCCATCTGTGCCCGAACGTGTGGTTTCCCCGGAGGCTACGCGCGGTTTTCGGGAATGTAAACCGGCAAGCGGAAACGATCAGACACAACCGGGCATGAACGGGCGCGCCTCGGAGGGAGGGCGGCGCAGACGCGGGTGGGCCCGGCACCGCAGTGCCGGGCCCACCCGCGTGTCCGTTCCCGCCGTCAGCGCCGTCAGACCAGCGCGGGCTCCTTCGTCGTCTCCCCCGCCGCGGCGTCCTCCGGTCCCTCGGCCCCCTCCAGGTGCTGGGCCGGCCGCTTGGGCAGGGCGAACATCAGCAGGAAGATGGCGCCCAGCACCGCGGCCACCCAGCCCAGGGCGTTCTGGAAGGCGTCCGCGTAGGCGGGGCCGATGCCGGCCCGGGTCAGGTGGTCGTCCATCGTGCCGAAGAAGACCACCGACACCAGGGCGAGCCCGAGCGCGTTGCCCATCTGCTGCACGGTGTTGATCAGCCCGGACGCGGCGCCGGCGTGCTCGCGCGGCACCTGGGACAGCACGGCGTCCGTCAGCGGGGCGACGATCAGGCCCATGCCGAGGCCCATCACGACGAGCGGCAGCGCCATCTGCCAGGACGTGATGCCGAGGCCGTACCGCCCGGCCTCCCAGATGTAGAGCAGCACACCGGCCGCCATCACCAGCGCGCCCGCCTGGAGCACCTTGCGCCCGAAGCGCGGCACCAGCTTCTGCACCGACAGGCCCGCCGCCGTCGACACCGCGACCGAGAACGGCACGCCCGTCAGACCGGCCCGCAGCGCCGTCCAGCCCAGGCCCACCTGCATGTAGAGGGTCCACACCAGGAAGAAGATGCCGAGGCCGACCCCGAAGACGGTCTGCACGGCGATGCCCGCGGCGAAGCTCTTCACCTTGAACAGCGACAGCTCGACCAGCGGGGACCCGTCCCGCGCGCTCTTGCGCCGCTCGTACGCCACCAGCGCCGCGAGCACGACGAGCGCGCCGCCCATCGACACGAACCCCCACACCGGCCAGCCCAGCTCCTCGCCCCGGGTCAGCGGGTAGATCAGCATCAGCAGGCCGAGGGTGACCAGGGCGACGCCGACGAGGTCCAGCTTGAGGGCGCGCGGGGCCTTGGACTCGGTGATGAAGCGGCTGCCGAGGATCAGTCCGGCGATGCCGACCGGCAGGTTGATGAGGAAGATGGGCCGCCACTCCAGCCCGAAGAGGTTCCACTCGGTGAGCAGCGCGCCCAGCAGCGGGCCGGAGACGGCGCCCAGTCCGACGATCGCGCCGAACAGCCCGAACACCTTGCCGCGTTCGTGCGCCGGGAAGGTCGCGTGCACGATCGACAGCACCTGCGGCACCATCAGCGCGGCCATGGCGCCCTGGAGGATGCGGGAGGCGACCAGCATCTCCGGGTTCGCCGCGAAGCCGCACAGCGCGGACGCGAGGGTGAAGCCGGCGATGCCCACGAGGAACAGCCGCTTGCGGCCGTGGATGTCGCCGAGCCGCCCGCCGGTGATCAGGCCGGCGGCGAAGGCGAGGGCGTATCCGGCGGTGATCCACTGGATCTGGCTGACGGTGGCGCCCTCGTCCCGCTGGATCGACGGGATCGCGATGTTGACGATCGTGACGTCGACGAGGTCCATGAACGCCGCCGTCATCACGATCGCGAGCGCGAACCAGCGCCGGCGGTCGCCGCCCGCGGCGGGCTGCTCCTGGGGTGTGTCCGGGGTGTGCGTGAAGGTCATGGGAGCAAGCTATGACCGTACTAGGCCAGAACGCGTCCTATATCTGCGGCATCCTCGGTCTCATGACGACGGACACTCCGGCCCGGCTCCTCACGCTCCTCTCCCTCCTCCAGACACCCCGTGAATGGCCCGGCGGCGAGCTGGCCGACCGGCTCGGGGTCTCCCGCCGCACGGTCCGGCGGGACATCGACCGGCTGCGCGAACTGGGCTACCCCGTGCAGGCCACCATGGGCTCCGACGGCGGGTACCGGCTGGTCGCCGGCAAGGCGATGCCGCCGCTCGTGCTCGACGACGAGGAGGCCGTGGCCATCGCGGTGGGCCTGCGCGCCGGGGCGGGGCACGCGGTCGAGGGGGTGGACGAGGCGTCGGTGCGGGCGCTGGCCAAGCTGGAGCAGGTGCTGCCGGCGCGGCTGCGGCACCGGGTCACCACGCTCCAGGCCGCGACGACGCCGCTGACCAGCGGGGACGGGCCGAGCATCGCGCCCGAGACGCTGACCGTGATGGCCTCCACGGTCGCCGGACGCGAGCGGCTGCGGTTCGCCTACCGCGCCGCCGACGGCACCGAGTCGCGGCGCGTGACGGAGCCGTACCGGCTGGTCTCGACGGGGCGGCGCTGGTACCTGGTCGCCTACGACCTCGACCGCGACGACTGGCGGACCTTCCGGGTCGACCGGGTGAGCGAGCCGTTCGCCACGGGCGCGCGGTTCGCTCCGCGGGAGCTGCCGGCGGGGGACGCGGCGGAGTACCTGCGCCGGTCCATGCAGCGCCGCGGCGACTCGTACGAGATCGTCGTCACCTTCGCGGCACCGGCACGGGAGATCGCGGCACGCCTGCCGGGCTGGCTGGGCCGACCGGAGCCACTGCCCGACGGCACGTCATGCGTCCTACGGGCCACGGTCTCGGACCCGGTGGAGTGGATGGCGGTACGCCTGGCAATGCTGGGCGCAGACTTCCACGTCGAGGAACCCCCGGAACTGATCACGAGCGTAAGAACCTTGGCAGCCCGCCTGACCCGAGCGACGTGACAACGGGCCCCCCGTAACCGCGGGCAATCGTGCCGCCAAGGGCGGCACGGGTGGGCGCGGCGGCACCTCGCCAACGCCGAGCCGCGCCACCCATCCCGTCACCCCGGTCCGCCCCGCCAGACGCCCCCGCGCCTACGCCCCCTCCCAGTCGAACCCCCTCAACACCTCAAGGTTCCCCAGCGCGAGGTCCACCGCCCGCCCCGCCTCCTCCGCGGAAGCGGCCCAGTGCTCCACCGCCACCCGCACCGCCGCCCCCGCCGTAGCCGCGGCGAACCGGATCCGGGGCCCGACCACCGGCCCCGGCACCCCC
>NZ_WWHX01000896.1 GCF_009862125.1 Streptomyces sp. SID5910 | reverse complement strand
GTCGAAGTCCTCCAGCGTTCCCAGGTCGGGGTGGATGGCGTCGTGGCCGCCTTCGGGGGAGCCGATGGCCCAGGGCACGCCGACGTCGTCGGGGCCGGCGGAGAGGGTGTTGTTGCGGCCCTTGCGGTGGGTGGTGCCGATGGGGTGGATCGGGGGGAGGTAGACGACGTCGAAGCCCATCGCGGCGATCGCGTCGAGCCGGCGGGCGGCGGTGCGGAAGGTGCCGTGGGGCTGTTCGGGGGTGCCTTCGGAGCGGGGGAAGAACTCGTACCAGGCGCCGTACAGGGCGCGTTCCCGCTCGACCAGCAGGGGCAGCGGGTCGGAGGTGGTGACCAGCTCCCGCAGCGGATGCCGGGCCAGCACTGCGTCCACCTCCGGCGTCAACGCCGCCGCCAGCCGGGTGGCCACCGGCAGCGTGTCGTCGTGCAGCACCGCAGCGGCCGCCAGCACCACGGCCCGCCCGGAGTCCTTCGGCACGCCCGCGGCGGCCCGCCGGTACAGCTCGGCCCCCTCCTCCAGGACAAGACCGGTGTCGATGCCCGCCGGGATCTTGATCCGCGCCGCGTGCTTCCAGGTGGCGACCGGGTCGCTCCACGCCTCCACCCGGTACGTCCAGAGCCCCGGCGCGCCCGGGGTGACCTCGGCGCCCCAGCGGTCGCTGCCCGGGGCCAGCTCCCGCATCGGCGTCCACGGGCCGGACCGGCCCTCGGGGTCCTTCAGCACGACGTTGGCGGCCACCGCGTCGTGTCCCTCGCGGAACACGGACGCGGTGACCTCGAACGTCTCTCCCGCCACCGCCTTCGCCGGGCGCCTGCCGCGATCCACCACCGGGTGGACGTCCCGCACCGGGATACGCCCGATCGTCACGGTCGCGCTCATCCGTTCTCACCTCCGCCGTGCTCGAGGCCGGGCCCAGGGCCCGGCCGGATGGGTCAAGCCGCGCCGGAGGGGGTCTTCCGCCCCGACGGGGAGAGCCGCTCCACCACCGGAGGGCCGCGCCGGGCCGCTCGGGCGGTCAGGGGCCGCTCGCTCTGCTCCTGCAAATAGGTGACCAGGGTCGTCCGCAGATACCTTTCGGCGGCGTCCGCCGCCTCGCGTGCGCACCGCTTCCCCATGAGCACGCAGAGGGTGTAGCCGGCGTCCTCGAAGGTGGCCCGGACCCGCACGTCCGCGGGGGACGCGAGCATCATCCGTTCCCAGGCGCGGTAACGCCGCAGCTGCCGGGCGACTTCTGTCTTCGCAGGAAGCAGCATGGCCGGTCACCTTCCGTGACGGTCCGGTACGGACGATCCAATTCTTCACACATGGTGCACGGACGGTGACATCCCGTCTTGTTGGATCTTCAACCGCTTTGTCCGCCATCGCGCCACACCCGTCGCTCGTGTTGCACGAATGGACTACTGCTCCCACTCTGGAGTGACTCAGAAGCGACCAGTGCTCACGCTTCGTGTACGGGGAGCCCGTCCACCGAGGGACGAGGAGAAGCGAGAGCTATGCGCGGTGAGGAGCCACGACGATGAAGACCGCAGTGCCCTGCTACTACCACCTCGACGTGGAAGTCAGCCCGGAGCGGGTCGGACAGGTCAGGCGCATCCTGGCCGCTCACCTCAGGTTCTGGGACCTGGAGAACCTCGTCGAACCCGTCTGCTCGGGCGCCGAGATGCTGCTGCGGGCGATCGACGAGCACGCGAGCGACAAGAACACGTCGATAGAGATGTGGTGGAACCGCCACCACCTCATCACGGCGGTAGGGGGCAACGACCACGCGCTCCGTCCCGACCAGGACCTGCGCACCTGTCTGGAGCACCTCGCCGCCAACAGCGACGGCTGGGGGTGCTGCGCCACCGACACCGGGGCCAAGGTCATCTGGTTCTCGCAGCGCGCCCGCGCCGGCGAACGCGTACCGCTGGTGCCGACGGCACCGGAGCCGATCACCCAGGAGGGGCTGGAAGTGCCGCGAGAGATCACGCCGGTGGGCCGGGTGGCCAGTCCGGTCAGCACCACCCACGGCGTCCTGGAGGAGGCCCGGTGACCCGGGCCAGGCCGAACTGGAAGGGGTCGCCCGTGTGGAGCGGGCACCCCTATCCGCTGGGCGCCGCGTACGACGGACAAGGCACCAACTTCGCGCTGTTCAGCGAGGTCGCCGAACGCGTCGAGCTGGTCCTCGTCGACGAGGACGGCACCCACAGCAGCATCCCGATGCCGGACGTCGACGGCTTCGTCTGGCACTGCTACCTGCCCGGCGTCGGCCCGGGGCAGCGCTACGGCTACCGGGTCCACGGTCCGTGGGCCCCCTCCGTCGGCCACCGCTGCAACCCGGCGAAGCTGCTCCTGGACCCGTACACGCGGGCCGTGGACGGGATGGTGGACAACCACCCCTCCCTCTTCGAACGCGCCCAGGGCCGGCCGGACCCGGCGGACAGCGCCGGGCACACCATGCTCGGCGTGGTCACCGACCCGTTCTTCGACTGGGGCGACGACCGCCCGCCGCGGCGCCCGTACTCGGAGACCGTGATCTACGAGGCGCACGTCCGCGGCCTCAGCCGCACCCACCCCGACGTGCCGGACGAACTGCGCGGCACCTACGCCGGACTGGCGCACCCGGCGATCGTGGACCACCTGACCTCCCTCGGCGTGACCGCCGTCGAGCTCATGCCGGTGCACCAGTTCGTCCACGACGGCGTCCTGACGGACCGGGACCTGTCCAACTACTGGGGCTACAACACCATCGGCTTCTTCGCCCCGCACAACGGCTACGCCGCCCTCGGCACCCGCGGTCAGCAGGTCACCGAGTTCAAGTCGATGGTCAAGACCCTGCACGCGGCCGGCCTCGAAGTGATCCTCGACGTGGTCTACAACCACACCGCCGAGGGCAACGAGAAGGGCCCCACCCTCTCCTTCCGCGGCATCGACAACGCCTCGTACTACCGCCTCGTGGACGGCGACTGGCAGCACTACTACGACACCACCGGCACCGGCAACAGCCTGCTGATGCGCCACCCCTACGTACTTCAGCTGATCATGGACTCGCTGCGGTACTGGGTCACCGAGATGCACGTCGACGGCTTCCGGTTCGACCTCGCGGCCACGCTCGCCCGGCAGTTCCACGAGGTGGACCGGCTCTCGGCGTTCTTCGACCTCATCCAGCAGGACCCGGTGATCAGCCGCGTCAAGCTGATCGCCGAGCCCTGGGACCTCGGCGAGGGCGGCTACCAGGTCGGCAACTTCCCGCAGCTGTGGTCCGAGTGGAACGGCATGTACCGGGACGCCGTACGGGACTTCTGGCGCGGCGAGGAACACACGCTCGGCGAGTTCGCGTCCCGTCTGACGGGCTCCTCCGACCTGTACCAGCACAGCCGGCGCCGGCCCCGCGCCAGCGTCAACTTCGTCACCGCGCACGACGGTTTCACCCTGCGCGACCTCGTCTCGTACAACGACAAGCACAACGAGGCCAACGGCGAGGACAACCAGGACGGCGAGAGCCACAACCGGTCCTGGAACTGCGGTGCCGAGGGCCGGACGAAGGACCCGTCCGTGCTGGAGCTGCGCGGCCGCCAGCAGCGCAACTTCCTGGCCACCCTCCTGCTCTCGCAGGGCATCCCGATGCTCTGCCACGGCGACGAACTGGGCCGCACCCAGCGGGGCAACAACAACGCCTACTGCCAGGACAACGAGATCTCCTGGATCGACTGGCGGCTGGGCGAGGAGCAGCGCGCACTGCTGGACTTCGCCCGGCGCGTCATCGCGCTGCGCGCCGCCCACCCCGTCCTGCGCCGGCGCCGCTACTTCCGCGGCGAGACGGTGACCCACGCGGACCAGCCGCTGCCCGACCTGGTGTGGCTGCTGCCGGACGCGCGGGAGATGACCGACGACGACTGGCAGCGCTCCGACGCGCACGCCGTCGCCGTCTTCCTCAACGGCGACGCCATCGCCGAGCCCGACCCGTGCGGCCGGCCCGTCGTCGACGACTCCTTCCTGCTGCTGCTCAACAGCCACTGGGAGCCCGCCCGTTTCCGGCTGCCCGACGCGTCCTACGGCGAGCGCTGGGCGACCCTGATCGACACCGCCGACCCGGAGGGCGTCCCCGACGAGGCGGAGTGCAAGGCGGGCACGGCGCTGACCGTCGAGCCCCGCAGCCTGGTCCTGCTCTCGCGGCCGTCCCGCGGGGGCCGGTGAGCGGGTGAGCCGGCCGGGATCAGAGGCCGAGACGGCGCGCGGTGACCGTGAACTGCGCGCCGTCGGCGTCCCGGAGCACGGCCTCGTCGTCGCTCAGCGACAGCACGCTGCCGCCGTGCCGTTCGGCGGTGCGGGCGCAGGCGGCGACGTCGTCGACGGCGAAGTGCACCTGCCAGTGCGGCCGGATGGCGGGGTCGGGGGCGGCGCCCAGGGCGCCCGACTCGATGCGCGCCACGACGTCGCCCTGATGGCGCAGCACCACCTCGTCGCCCTCGTACTGCACCTCGCAGCAGCCGCTGCCCGACGCCCAGTCGAAGATCTCGCCGTAGAAGATGGCCGCGTCGAAGGCGTCGCGCGTGTGCAGCCGGATGAAGGCGGGACGCGAGGTGCGCCAGGTCTCCCAGTCGGAGAACAGTTCGCCCTCCCAGATCCCGAAGGTCGCGCCGTCCCGGTCGGCGAGCAGCGCCGCCCGGCCGGGCGGCAGGGAGATCGGCCCGACCGCGGCCGTGCCGCCCCGCTCGGCCGCCCGGGACACGGCCTCGTCGGCGCTGCGCACGGCGAAGTACGGCGTCCACGCCACCGCCATCTGCCACATCGCGGCGACCGCGGCGATACCGGCGACCGGCACCCCGTCGGCCAGGGCGATCCGGAAGGGCTCGCCCAGCTTGGCGGGCCGCCACTGCCAGCCCAGCACGGCGGAGTAGAACTCCTCGGTGGCCTTGAGATCGCGGCTGGTCAGACTCACCCAGCACGGGGCCCCGTACACGGATCGGGTGGAGATGATGCTGTCCGTACCGGCGGGGGAGGGCATGTCGTCGTTCATGTCAGTCGCGTCCTGGTCTCGTCCACCGGCAGTCACCGGTTCCACACCAGTGTCCGACCGGAACGGCGGGGGGCGCCTGCCGAGTACCCCGGCGGCGCCGCCGAAACGGTGGTGGACGCGCCCCGCACGGCCCAGTGGCGCGGGGTGGCACATGTGACGACGATGGAGGCGTCGGAGCGGTACCGCGCGGCACGAGCGGCGGTGACACGCCGGATCCGGAGGTGACCATGCCCACGGACGGGGGCCCGGACCAGATAGTCCGGTTGCAGGAGCAGATCCGGCAGCTGAAGGAGGCGGTCGTCTCGCACGCCGTCGTCGACCAGGCCATCGGGATGGTCGTCGTCCTCGGCCGGGTGACACCGGACGAGGGATGGGCCGTTCTGAAGGAGGTTTCCCAGCATACGAACATCAAACTGCGCAGCGTGGCGGAACTCATCCTCATCTGGGGGCGCACAGGAGTGATGCCGGCCCAGATCCGGATCGCCCTGGAGGACGCCCTGGACCGGCACGGCCCGACGCAGATCCCGGGCGCTCCCCCGGAGCGGTGAGGCCGGCGGGCCCCCTTCAGTGGGCCTCTGTTCAGCGGGCCTCCGCGAGGATCTCCTCGCGGATCCGGTCGAAGCAGCCGCTGAGCAGCCGTGAGACGTGCATCTGGGAAATGCCGAGCTGCTGCGCTATGCGGCTCTGCGTCATCCCGCCGAAGAAGCGCAGGTAGAGGATGGTGCGCTCGCGTTCGGGCAGCGCCTCCAGACAGGGGCGGACGGCCACCCGGTCGACGACCGTGTCGAAGGCCGGGTCCGGACCGCCGAGCGCGTCCCCGAGGGCGTACCCGTCGGTGCCCGGCATCTCCGCCTCCAGCGAGAGGGCGGAGAAGCACTCCAGCGCCTCCATGCCGGTGCGGACCTCGTCCGTGGTCAGATGCGCGTGGTCGGCGATCTCCTCGATCGTCGGGGCGCGTCCCGGCGTCGTCTGTGCCAGCTCCTTCGCGGCGCGGCGCACCCGGTTGCGCAGGTCCTGGATCCGGCGCGGCACGTGCAGCGTCCACATGTGGTCGCGGAAGTGCCGCTTGATCTCGCCGGTCACGGTCGGCACGGCGTAGGCCTCGAAGGCGTGGCCGCGTTCGGGGTCGTAGTGGTCGACGGCCTTGACCAGTCCGAGGGCCGCCACCTGGTA
Source organism: Streptomyces sp. SID5910 (assembly GCF_009862125.1). Lineage (GTDB taxonomy): Bacteria > Actinomycetota > Actinomycetes > Streptomycetales > Streptomycetaceae > Streptomyces. The sequence continues at coordinate 15,264 of NZ_WWHX01000896.1, read as the reverse complement.
GAGGTCGTCCAGGCTCTCGCCGCGCCCGCGGAAGCGGACGGCGATCCGCTCGGCCATGGGAAGCCAGACCTGGATCAGTTCGTCCCGCAGGGCCTTGCGCTCCGGACCGTCGGGCAGTTCGGCGAGCCGTTCGAACGCGGCGGCCGTGTCGGGTGCGTCGTCGTGGGGGTGGGGCTTGGTTCTGCTGGCGATACGCATAGCTGCGCACCTCCCTCAGCAGGGGTGCCGGATGGACAGAACAGCGGGGTGCCGGTCGCGCCGGAACCCGTGGACGTGCCTCCTGTCCGAAGCACTGACAGGGGCTTTCCCTACCGGACCGAATCCAAAACAAGTCCTCATATATAGGGACATTAAGCCTTGTGGGCGCAGAACGCTCGCCCGAACGGCCGCACCGGCGGTCACCGGACGGTGCCGGTGCGGAACGTGATGTGCGGCACGCTCACCGTGATCGTCCCGAGGGTGCGCGGCGGATAGTTCCTGCGCAGCGCTTGATCACCGGTTCGAGGGGGTGAAGCCCCTGGCCACAGCGCATTCCGCTCATTTGACAGTGCACTGAGCACACGGATAGGAAGCAGCTTCGGGAAGTCGAGAGGTGCGCTGTGTACGAGCCGAACGTGGTCGGGGACTGGCAGGAGTACGACGAACATGCCGGTCTGCGGGTCCGCGTCCACCGTCTGGAGGCGGCCGAGCCGCCGCGGGGCCGCGACGACGCCGCCGAGGGCCTGACGTACTTCAGTGTCCGGGTGACCGTCGAGAACCGGGGCGGCCGGCCCTTCTGCGTCCACCTGGAGGACGGGCAGATCGACGTGCGGACCGGGCCCGACGGCGAGGGCGCCTTCCTCGACTGGCGCAACTCGCAGTTCGTCGAGGGCTTCGACGTCCACCCGCTGCGCCGCGTCACCGCCGTCCTCTACGCGGCCGGCCCGGAGGCGAGCCTCGCCCAGGTGGACGTCCAGGTGCAGTTGCGCGCGGACGAGGAGTGGGCCGACCGCCGGCTGTGGACCGGCGGACTCGGGCTGCACGAGCCGGCCACCGGCGCCCTGCCGGGCACGGTGCGCGACGACGGCCTCGCGCACCAGGTGAGCGCCTTCCTGCGGGACCAGGCGGAGGAGGGCACCGCCTGATCCGCCGGCCGGCGGGTCCTCAGTGCGCGATGCCGTCGATGACCTCCCGGGCGCCCTGACGCAGCAGCGCCACGGCGACCGAGGTGCCGAGCGTGGCCGCGTCGAGCCGGCCCGCCCACTCGTGGGCGTTCAGCCGCACCTTGCCGTCGGGAGTGAACACGCAGGCCCGCAGGGCGAGTTCCCCGCCGCGGTCCACCCGGGCGTACCCGGCGATCGGGCTGTTGCAGTGCCCCTGGAGCACGTGCAGGAACATGCGTTCCGCCGTGACCTCCCGGTGGGTGTCCGGGTCGCCGAGGCCGCTGACCGCGTCGATCAGCGCGGCGTCGTCCTCGCGGCACTGGAGGGCGAGGACGCCCGCGCCGATCGGCGGCATCATCGTCTCGGGGGAGAGGATCTCGCTGATCACGTCGGCGCGGCCGATGCGTTCCAGGCCGGAGACCGCGAGCAGCAGGGCGTCCGCCTCGCCGGCGGCCAGCTTGGCCAGCCTCCGGTTGGCGTTGCCGCGGAACGGAACGCACGTCAGGTGCGGGTGGGTGGCGGCCAGTTGGGCGACCCGGCGCACCGAGGAGGTGCCGATGCGGGTGCCGTCCGGAAGCTCGTCCAGGGTGAGTCCGTCCGGGTGGACGAGGGCGTCCCGGATGTCGTCCCGCTTCAGGAACGCGGCGAACACCGTGCCCGCCGGGAGCGGCCGGTCGGCGGGCACGTCCTTGACGCAGTGCACCGCGAGATCGGCCTCGCCCGACAGCAGCGCGGCGTCGACCTCCTTGGTGAAGGCGCCCTTGCCCTCCACCTGCGACAGGTCACCGAGCCACTTGTCGCCGGTGGTCTTCACCGGCACGACCTCGGTGCGCACGCCGGGGTGGAGGGCCGCCAACTCGGCCCGGACGCGCTCGACCTGAGCGAGGGCCATGGGGGAGTCGCGGGAGACGATGCGGATCAGTTCGGGGGCGGACATGCGGACACGATAGTGCCCTCGGGGATGTGCGGGCCGCGCGGTTCGCCCGACTGCCGCCCGTCCGGTCAGGCGTACGGGTCGAAGGGGATGCCGGCCGGCTTGGCCGCCTGGAGGTGGGAGGTGAAGCTGCCGTCCTTCAGGCCGAAGTGGGCGCTGCCGAAGTCGTACGCGCTCAGCTTGTCGCGCACGCCGGCGGGATAGCCGTCCCAGCCCACCAGGGCCGGGTACTGCCAGCCGCCCTTGTGGTTCTCCGGCGGTTCGTCGCCCGCGCCGGCGAGCCGGAAGCAGTGGGTGCCGATGCCGTCCTTGTGGTAGACGATCTTGGGGTGCGTGCCGTCGAAGCGGACCGCCGACCGCGCGTGCACGCTGAACGAGCCGTGGTTCGACGTCGAGACGTACTCGACGCTCCCGTCCCGCACCCACACCACGACGTGCTCCCAGTCGTGCCGGTGGCCGCCGAGGGAACTGCCGGGCAGCGCCTGGTCCTTCTCGAAGTACAGGCCGTACAGGTAGGCGCACCAGCCGTGGTCGCACTTGGCGCGCGAGTAGCTGTTGGTGTTGTCCAGGTCCGAGGCGTCCCGGCAGTTGCCGTTGAGGGCCCCGGTCGGGTTCAGGCCGCCGTTGACCGTGCCGTCGGAGGCGATGGCCGGCGTGGGGTAGCAGCCGTCGGTGTCGTAGTCGAAGGCCGGCTGGTAGGCCCGCTCCAGGCTGTCGGCGTTGCCGGGCAGCGCCGGGGGCGGGGCGGCGAAGGCGGTGGCGGGGAAGGCGACGACCAGGGCGAGGGCACCGAGCGGGACGGTGAGCCATCTCCTGCGGCGGGTACGGGCGGTACGCGACGACACCGGGTCCTCCTGGGGGTCCGGGCGGGGCCCAACGGCTGTGGGGGGAAAGGGAGTTCAGGGTCCCGTCTTTTCCCTACCGCGCCAAGAGGGCACGGGCGTACCGGTGGTGAAGGGCGGGCGAACGCCGCCCCGCGCGTCACACCATGTCGTCCGGGAGGTCGGCGGCCGACTCCTCGGGTGCCAGGTCCGGGCGCAGCCTCAGCCAGGACGGCTGGCGCAGCATCCCCTCCCGGGTGCGGGTGCTGTAGCGGACCTCGCCGACCAGCCGCGGGACGACCCAGCGGGCCTCCGGCAGCCGCGGCACCGGGTCGAAGGGGCACACGTCCGTCGCCGCGGCCCGCAGCAGCGAGGCCAGCTCGGTGCGCTCGGACGCGCTCCAGCCGGTGCCGACCCCGCCGACGTAGCGCAGCCGGCCCGCGGCGCGCTGGCCGACCAGGACGGCGCCCGGCAGGCCCGCGAGCCGCCCCTTGCCGGGCAGCCAGCCGCCCACCACGACGTCCTCGCTGCGCATGTTGCGGATCTTGATCCAGGCCCGGGAGCGGACGCCCGGCTCGTACACCGAGTCGGTCCGCTTGCACACCAGGCCCTCCAGACCGTGCTCGCGGGTGGCCCGCAGGGCCTCGGCGCCGTGGCCGACCAGCGCGGCCGGGGTCGACCAGGCCGGCCCGTCGAGACCCAGCTCCTCCAGGTGTCCGCGCCGGCGGGTGTAGGGCAGGCGGAGCAGGGACCGGGACCCCAGGTGCAGGGCGTCGAAGAGCACCAGGTGCACGGGGGCCTTCGCCGCCCGGTGCGCGGCCAGGCCGGGGGCGTGCGCGAGGCCCATGCGGGACTGGAGCAACTGGAAGTCGGCGCGGCCCTGTTCGTCCAGGGCCAGCACCTCACCGTCCAGCACGGCGGGCGTGGCGCCGAGCGCGGTGCCCAGCGGCCCCAGTTCCGGGTAGGCGGCCGTGATGTCCTGACCGGAGCGGGCGCGCAGCAGCACGCTGCCGTCACCGGGCAGGTAGGCCACCACCCGCTGGCCGTCCTGCTTGGTCTCGTAGGCCCAGCGGGCGTCCTGCGCGGCCGGCGGCAGGGCGCCGGGGGTGGCGAGCATGGGTGGGATCAGCGGCAGCTCCACGGGTCAGTTCTCGACGCGCCCGCGCGCCGTCACGCCCGTTGCCCGCCAGGTTCCCCTGAACGGCGCCGGTCCCCGCCGCGAGGACCGGCGCCCGGCGTCAGTGCGCGGAGGCGGCCGGCGCCTCCACGCCGCCGTCCGAGGCCGCGCGGGCCGTCCCGGCGGCGGGACGGTGCCGGGGGATGAAGGAGGCGATGACGAACGCGAGCAGGGCCGCGCCCGCGCCGATGCCCATGACCACCTTGAAGGCGTTCTCGGACGGCAGGGCGAAGCCGCCGAGGCTGACGGTCATCTGGGCCAGGATCACCCCGGCGATCGCACTGGCGACCGACGTACCGATGGACCGCATCAGGGTGTTGAGGCTGTTGGCGGCGGCCGTCTCGCTCGCCGGCACCGCACCCATGATCAGGGCCGGCATCGCCCCGTAGGTGAAGCCGATGCCCGCGCCGATGACGCAGGAGACCAGCACCAGGTGCCAGACCTCGGACATCAGCGCGATGTTCAGCCCGTAGCCGGCCGCCACGATCAGGGCGCCGATCATCAGGGTCACCTTCGGGCCCCGGGCCCTGGACACCATCGCGGAGACCGGGGCGAACGCCATCATCACCAGGCCGGAGGGCGCCATCACCAGGCCGGCGGTCAGCAGGGAGCGGCCGAGCCCGTAGCCGGTCGCCTCGGGCAACTGGAGGAGCTGCGGCAGCACCAGGGACATCGCGAACATCGAGAAGCCGACGGCTATCGACGCCAGGTTGGTGAACAGCACCTGGCGGCGGGCGGTGGTGCGCAGGTCCACCAGCGGCTGCGGGGTGCGCAGCTCCCACCGGCCCCACACCAGCAGGACCACCACGGCCGCCGCGAACAGGCCGAGGGTGAGGCCGCCGGTCCAGCCCCAGTCCGCGCCCTTGGAGATCGCCAGCAGCAGGCACACCAGGCCGGCCGCCATGCCGATGCCGCCCAGCACGTCGAAGCGGCCCCCGGTGCGCACCGCCGACTCGGGCACCAGCGCCCACACCAGCACCAGGGCGACCGCGCCGAGCGCGCCGGAGGTCCAGAACAGCATGTGCCAGTCGAGGTTGTCCGCGATCAGCGCGGCGGCGGGCAGACCGAGCGCGCCGCCGACGCCCAGCGAGGCGCTCATCAGGGCGGTGGCGCCGGCCAGGCGCTCGGCGGGCAGCTCGTCGCGCATGATGCTGATGCCGAGCGGGATCACCGCGGCGGACAGTCCCTGCATGGCCCGGCCCACGACCATCGGGACCAGGGAGTCGCTCAGCCCGCAGACCACCGAACCGGCGATCAGCAGCACCAGGCTGAACAGCAGCATGCGCCGCTTGCCGGCCATGTCGCCCAGCCGGCCGACGACCGGGGTGGCCACGGCGGCGGCGAGCAGGGTGGCCGTCACCGCCCATGCCGCGTCCGACGCCGGGGCGTCCAGGAGCTTCGGCAGTTCCGGGACGATCGGGATGACGAGCGTCTGCATCAGCGAGACGACGATCCCGGCCAGGGCCAGTACCGCCACCACGGCGTTCGGCCGCGGCGCGGCGGGGGAAGGGGGCATCGAGGTGCCTTTCGGAAAGGAGAGCGTGGATCCGGGAGCGCGTTTTAAGTCAGTCGCTTGAAGTATTCTAGAGGCCGCCGGAAGGGACCCGCTCGCCCGGGCCGCGCACGCCCGGGATCCGCCGTTGCGTAGGCTTCGGTGAGAAGGCGCCGTATGACGGCGGACCTGCGACGACTCGAGGGACCGGCCGTCGCGGGCCGTGAGGAGAGTCCCGGCGCGGTGGTGAGCATGGCGAGCAGGACGGTACGGGCGGAACAGGTCAGCGCGACCCGGCAGCTGATCCTGACCACGGCCGAGCGGCTGTTCGCCGAGCACGGCGTGTACGCGGTCTCCAACCGCCAGGTCAGCGAGGCCGCCGGACAGGGCAACAACGCCGCCGTCGGCTACCACTTCGGCACCAAGGCGGACCTGGTCCGCGCCATCGCCCAGCGGCACTCCGAGCGCGTCGAGGACCTGCGGGCCCGGCAGCTCGCCGCGCTCGGCGACTCACCGGATCTGCGCGACTGGGTGGACTGCCTGGTACGTCCGCAGTTCGACCATCTGGCGGCCCTGGGCAGCCCGACCTGGTACGCGCGGTTCTGCGCCCAGGTCATGACGGACCCGGCGCTGCGGCAGATCATGGTCGACGAGTCCCGCGGCTCCTCGTCGCTGCGCGAGATCATCGCCGGCCGCGACCGGTGCATGCCGGCGCTGCCGGACGAGGTGCGGGCCGAGCGGGGCGACATGGCGCGCCATCTCATCGTGCACACGGCGGCCGAGCGGGAACGCGCCGTCGCCGAGGGGCGCCCGACGCCTCGCGCCAGCTGGCGGGAGGCCGCCGACGGGCTCGCCGACGCGATCGTGGGCATGTGGCTCGCGCCCGTCACGCCCCGGCGCGGGGTGTGACGGGCGCGGTGACGTCGGGTCAGCGGGCGAGGCGGATCCGGGTCAGGGTGTCCTCGGCCGCTCCGGCTCCGGACTTGTCGACCACGTAGGCGACGCCGTCGGCGATCTCCACGTGGTTGGGGTTGGCGCCGGTGGCGAAGGTCTCCTCGACCCTGCCCTTCCTCGGGTCGACGCGGGTGACGTCGGCGTCGGTGCGGTTGACCACCAGGACGTCGCCGGACCGCTCGTCGGTCGCCACCGACAGGGCGCCCGCGCCGGTCGCCACGGACTTGGTGACGACGCCCTTGGCGAGGTCGATCACGGACAGGGTGCCCGAGGTCTGGTCGGCGGTGTAGGCGGTCCGGCCGTTCCCGGACAGCGAGACCGAGATCGGGCCGTCGCCGGCGGGCAGGAGGCGCGGGGCGCTTGAGCCGCGCCGCACCTCGATGAGGCGGTCGTTGTTGAGGTCGGCGGCGTACACGGTGCCGGTCCTCTCGTTGACGGCCAGGCCGGTCGGGGCGGCGCCGTCGACGGTGACGCGGCTCTTCTCCTTGAGGCTCTTGGAGTCGAAGGCGACCAGGGTGCCGTCGCCGAAGCCGCTCGCCCACACCGTGTCGTGGCGCTCGTCGACGACGATCTCGCGGGCGTGGGCGACGTTCGGCAGGCTGACGAGATGCTTGCCGGTGCGCTGGCTGTAGACGGACACCGTGTTGTTGCGGGTGTTCGTCGTCCAGACGGTGTTGTGCTCGTCGTCCACGGCCACGCCGTAGACGGCCTCGACGGCACCGGTGGCGGTGTCGGTGACCGGCGGCGTGACGTCGGCCTCGACCTTGAGGGTTCTCGGGTCGACCTTCAGCAGGTGCGACTCGGTGACCGGCGGGCGGCCGACGGCGGCGGTGACCCACAGCACGTCGTTCCGCTCGGAGTACGCCGACTGGTACAGGCCCTTGGTGAGCTTGGCGGTGGTGACCGTCGAGCCGGACCGGTGCGCGGACGCGGTGCCGGCCAGCGTCAGCGTGCTGCCCGCGGCGACCGCCACGGCGACGGCGGCACTGACGGCGGTACGGCGGCGGATGCGGGTGGCCTGGAGAGGCATGCGGGTGAACTCCCTTGTCTGGGAATGCGGATGGAGGAACGGATGAGACAGGGCACGGCGGGGCGGCGACAGCCGGCGCGGAACACGACGTGCGATCAACTAAGGTAAGGCTAACCTAACTTACTGATCATCGGGCGGTCAATCGCCATGAAGGCGGCGGTCATGCCGGGCCCGTCACCACCCGGTGCACGCAGCGTTCGTGCGGGGCCGGTCCGAAGCGGGCCGTCCAGCCGGCGGGCACCGCGCGCCAGGACGGCCACAGCGACAGCCTGCCGTCGGCGTTCTCCAGCACCAGGTGCCCGTCCCGGCCGTCGTCGGGGCCCGGGTCGAAGGGGCCGGGCACCTCGGGGGCCGTCATGCGTCGAGCTCCTTCAGGCGGGCGGCGAGGACCGCCGCGATGTCGTCCAGGTAGCGGTCCCGCATCAACTGCGGGTGCGTGCAGTCCAGATCGTGGTTGACGATCGCCCCGGTGACGTACGGGCGCCACGCCTCCCGCGTCAGCCAGTCCTCGGCGCGCGGGGCGGCCGCCGTGAAGAACAGCACGTCACCGTCGTAGGGGCGGTGCTCGTGCTCGCGCATCATGCGGGCGTGGTTGGGCACGATGTCGACGATCCGGGACAGGGTGCGGTCCGTGAGCCCGGCCAGCGGGCTGCCGGCCCGGCGCAGCGTGGCGAGCACGTCCTCGCGGGTGCGTTCGCCGGTGCGGTCGAAGCCCGCCATGCGCAGCACCGCGGTGAGCGCGTCGCCCTCCTCGGGCGCGGGCCGCTCCCGCCACTGCTCGGAGGGGAACGCGTCGAGCAGCGCGAGCAGGCCGACCTCCTCGCCCGCCTCCTGGAGGAGCACCGCGACGGTGTGCGCGAGGACCCCGCCGACCGACCAGCCGACCAGCCGGTAGGGGCCGTGCGGCTGGACCCGGCGGATCTGCCGGGCGTAGTCCTCCGCCTCCTCCTGGAGCGTGCGCGGCAGCGCCTCGTCACCGGTGAACCCGCGCGCCTGGAGGCCGTACATCCGCTGCTGCGGCCCGAGCCGCGCGGCCAGCCCGGCGTAGCACCAGGCGAGTCCGCCCGCCGGATGGATGCCGAACAGCGCCGGCCCCTCGCCCTCGGCGCGCAGCGGCAGGACGACGCCCAGCGCGTCGTCCGAGGCCGGTGCGGCGGCGTCCAGGCGGGCGGCGAGCGCGGCCGGTGTCGGCGCCTCGAACAGCGAGCCGATGGTCAGCTCGGCGCCGAACTCCTCCCGGATCCGCGCCACCAGGCGCACCGCGAGCAGACTGGTGCCGCCCAGGTCGAAGAACGCGTCGTCCGGACCGACGCCCTCGGCGTCCAGCACCTCGGCGAACAGCCGGGTCAGCGCCTCCTCGCGGGCGGACGCCGGGGCCCGCGTGCCCGCGCCGCCCGCGAAGACCGGGGCGGGCAGCTCACGGCGGTCCAGCTTGCCGTTGGGGCTCAGCGGGAAGGCGTCCAGCGCCACCACGGCCGCCGGGACCATGTGCTCCGGCAGCTCGCGCGCCAGCGCCGCCCGCACCTCCACCGGGTCGGCGCGGCCGGTGACGTAGCCGATCAGCCGGTCCTCGCGGACCAGCGCGCAGGCGCCGTCCACGCCGGGCCGGGCCGCCAGCGCCGCCTCGATCTCGCCGAGTTCGATGCGCTGCCCGCGCAGCTTGACCTGGTGGTCGGTGCGGCCCAGGTACTCGACCTCGCCCTTGGCCGTCCAGCGCGCCAGGTCGCCCGTGCGGTACATGCGGGTGCCCGCGGGACCGAACGGGTCGGCCACGAACCGGGACGCCGTCAGCTCCTCCCGGCCCAGGTAGCCGTCGGCCAGCTGGACGCCCGCGAGGTACAGCTCGCCGGGGACGCCGGGCGGGCAGGGCTGGAGGGCCGCGTCCAGCACGTACAGGCGGGTGTTCCACACCGGCCGGCCGATCGGCACCGGGCCGGAGTCCGCCGCGTCGCAGGCGTGGTAGGTGACGTCGACCGCGGCCTCCGTCGGCCCGTACAGGTTGTGCAGTTCGACGCCCTCCAGGGTGCGCGCGAAGGACTGCGCGGTCTCGCGCGGCAGCGCCTCGCCGCTGCAGAACACCCGGCGCAGCACCGCCGCGCAGTCCGCCGTGTCCGGCGCGGCCAGGAACACCTGGAGCATCGACGGCACGAAGTGGCAGGTGGTGACGGCCTGTTCGCGGATCAGGCGGGAGAGGTAGACGGGGTCCTTGTGGCCGCCCGGTTCGGCGACGACCAGGGCCGCGCCCTCCCGCAGCGGCCAGAAGAACTCCCACACCGACACGTCGAACGACGACGGCGTCTTCTGGAGCACCCGGTCCGCGGCCGTCAGCCCGTACGCGTGCTGCATCCAGCGCAGCCGGTTGTCGATCGCCCGGTGCGGCACGACCACACCCTTGGGACGGCCGGTGGAACCGGAGGTGTAGATGACGTACGCCGGATGGGCGGGGGTGAGGGCGCGGCCCGGGTCCGTCCACGCGTACGACGACACGTCCAGGCCGTCCAGCACGACCACCTCGGTGCCGGTGCCCTCCGGCAGGCGCCCGGCCCGGTCGGTGACCGCGCACACGGGCGCCGCGTCCTCAAGCATGTACGCCAGCCGCTGTTCGGGGTAGTCCGGGTCCAGCGGCAGATAGGCCGCGCCCGCCTTCAGCACCGCCAGCAGCGTCACCACCAGCTCCGCCGAGCGCGGCACCGAGACCGCCACCACCGCGCCCGGCCGGGCGCCGAGCGACTGGAGATGCCGGGCAAGCCGGTTGGCGCGGGCGTTGAGCTCCGCGTAGGTCAGGGACGTGTCCCGGAACACCAGCGCGGTCGCGTCCGGCGTGCGGGCTGCCTGCGCCTCGATCGGGCCGATCAGCGTTGTCGGCGGCAGCGCCCGCTCGGTGCGGTTGAACTCGTCAAGGACCAGGGCCCGTTCGGCCGGCGTGGCCACCGCGTGCACGGCGAGGGGGAGTTGCGGGTCGGTGCCGGCCAGCCGGTCGAGGAGGTGCAGGAGGCGCTCCTGGTGGGCGGCGAGGTCGTCCTCCCCGTACAGGGCCGGGTTGCCGTCGTGGTCGACGCGCAGGCCGCGGCCGTCCGCCCGGTCGTAGACGTTGACCGTCAGGTCGTCCACCGGGCCCGCGGACAGGTTGCGGGCGCGGGCGGGGGCGCCCGCGAAGTCCACGCCGTAGTCGAAGGGCATGACGTTGACGAGCGGGCCGACCAGGGCCCGGCTCTCGCCCAGCAGGCCCAGGTCGCGGCGGATGTCCTCGTAGCGGTAGCGCTGGTGGCGGCGCACCTCGCGGATGCCCAGCACCACCTGCCGGACCAGTTCGGCGAAGGTCGCGTCGGGGGTCACGGTCAGCCTGAGCGGCAGCACGTTCATCACCATGCCGGGCACGCGCAGCGCCACCGAGCCCATGCGGCCCATCATCGGCAGGCCCAGCACCACGTCCGTCCGCGCGGTGGCCCGTGCGGTGTACAGGGCCTGGGCGGCGATGAGCACGTCCGGCCAGGTGGCGCGCAGCCGGGACGCGAGGTCCTTCAGGCGTCCGGTGGTCCCGGGGGACAGGTGGGCGGTGCGGCGCAGGAAGGTCCGGGACGGCAGCGCGCCGCGCCCCGCGAGCCGGGGCACCTCGGGCCGGTCGGCGAACGCCCCGGACCAGTGGGCGCGGTCGGCCTCGAAGGCCGGGGAGGAACGGTAGGCGGTGTCGTCCTCGACCAGGTCGGCCAGCCGGCCGAAGGCGCGCGGCGCGGGCTCCTCGCCGCGGGCCAGCGCCGAGTACACCTCGGCGGTGCGGCGCACCAGCAGGGAGTAGCCGTAGCCGTCCATCACCAGGTGGTGGATGCGCTGGTACCACAGCCACCGCTCGGGGCCGACCCGGAACAGGGCGTGCCGGAACAGCGGGCCGCGCGCCAGGTCGAACGGCTCGGCGAGGTCGGCGCGCATCCACGCCTCGGCGTCGGCGGCGTCGCTCTCGCGCACGGTCAGCGGCAGGTACACCACGTCGGCCAGGTGCTGGCGGGGCCCGTCGGGCGTGTCCTCGACGCGGACGCGCAGCGCCTCGGCCTCGGCGGCCACCCGGCGCAGGGCGTCGGCGAACACCTGCGCGTCGAGCGGCCCGTCGATCTCCAGGCACTCGGCGGTGTTCTGCGCGGGGGAGAGCGGATCGAGGGCCTGCGCGAACCACATGCCCGACTGGGCGGCCGTCAGGGGCAGGACGGTCATACCGCCCCCAGCAGCGGCGCCCAGGCCTCGATGGCGGGCTGCTCTGCGAGGTCCGCGAAGTCCGCCGAGACGGCGTGGTCGCGGCGCCAGCGCTCAAGCAGCGCCATGATGCGGACCGAGTCGAGGCCGTAGTCGATCAGGTTCTCGTCGACGGGGATGTCCGCCGGGTCCTCGCCGAGGCAGTCGGCGACGTCGGTGCGTATCTGCTCGATGGTGAGCGCCATGGGTCAGACCTCCGTCAGGAGCGCGTCGGTGGTGGTGACGACCGCGCAGCGGCCGGCGGCGTAGCGCAGGGCCATGTCGTGGTCCGCGCGGGAGAAGTCGGCGACGGCGTCGGCGACCACGAAGGCGCGGATGTCCCGCTGCCAGGCGTCGGCGGCGGTCATCAGCACGCCGATGTGCGCGTACACGCCGGCGATCACCAGCTGGTCGCGGCCCCACTCGCGCATCAGCTCGGCGAGTTCGGTGCGGACGAACGCGCTGTACTTCCACTTGGTCAGCACCGTGTCCCCCTCCTCGGGGGCCACGACGTCCGGCGCGGCGAGTTTCGCCGGGTCGTCGGCGACGCCGGGACCCCAGAAGTCCAGTTGGAGGCCGCGCTGTTCGGGCGTCTGACCGCCGCGCTGCGCGGAGTGGACGACCGGGACGCCGAGGCGGCGGTACTCCTTCAGCAGGCGCGCCGTGTTGCCGAGCATGCCGGTCAGGGGCTGCTCGCCGGCCGGGAACGCGCCGAGGAAGTGCTGCTGGAGGTCGTGCACGAGCAGGACGGCACGCGCCGGGTCCACGGTCCAGGACACGCGGTTCGCGGGCAGCTCGTCCGGCGCCGGGAGCGGATAGGGGGAGATGGCGGGAAGTGCCATGGGGGGAGACCTCTCGGGGACGGTCCGGTCAGGACGGTTCGGCGGCGGACCGCAGCTGCTTCTTGCTGATCTTGCCGACGCCGGTCTGCGGGAAGGCGTCGACGAACTCGACCAGGTCGGGGACCTTGTAGGCGGCGATGCCGCGCTCGCGCACGAACCGTTTCACCGCGACCGGCTTCAGCGGCCCGGAGCCCTCGCGCAGGATCACGTACGCGAGGGAGCGTTCGCCGAGGTACTCGTCGGGGACGGCCACGACCGACACGTCGTGCACGGACGGGTGGCCGAGGATGATGTTCTCGACCTCCTCGGGGGCGATCTTCTCGCCGCCCCGGTTGATCTGGTCCTTGGCCCGGCCCTCCACCACGAGGTGCCCGCTCGGGGTGCGGCGCACGATGTCGCCGGTGCGGTAGAAGCCGTCCTCGGTGAAGGCCCGCCGGTTGTGGTCGGGGGCCCGCCAGTAGCCGCGGATCGTGTACGGGCCGCGGGTCAGCAGATGCCCGAACTCGCCGTCGGGGACGTCCCGGTCGGCGTCGTCGACGACGCGGATCTCGTCGTCCGGGGAGATCGGCAGGCCCTGTGTGGTGACCACGGTCTCCGGGTCGTCGTCCAGCCGCGTGTAGTTGACCAGGCCCTCGGCCATGCCGAAGACCTGCATCAGCCGGCAGCCCAGCGCGGGCTCCAGCCGACGGGCCGCCGCCTCGCTGTACTTGGCGCCGCCGACCAGCACCAGCTCCAGACCGGACAGGTCGTGCCCGCAGTCCGGGGCGGCCTCGGTCCACACCAGCGCCAGCGGCGGGACCAGCCCCGTCATGGTGATCCGCTCCCGCTCGATCAACGGGAACGCGGTCGCCGGGTCCGGCTTCGGGGCCAGCACCACCGTGCCGCCCGCGTACAGCACGCCCAGCCAACCGGGGGAACTCATCGGGAAGTTGTGCGCGGCGGGCAGCGCCACCAGGAAGCGGGTGTCCGCGTCGACGCCGCAGATCTCGTTGGAGCCCCACACCGAGTACAGGTAGTCGTCGTGGGTGCGCGGGATCAGCTTGGAGACGCCCGTGGTCCCGCCGGACAGCTGGAGGAAGGCCAGTTCGTGCGGCTCGGGCCCGTCGAAGGGGCCGGACGGGTCGCACGGCACCTCGCTCAGCGCGGTGTGTTCACCGGGGTCGCCGGCCACGAAGACGTGCTTCAGGCTCGGCGTCCGCTCCCGCATCAGCGAGGCCAGCGGGCGGTGGTCGAAGCCGGCGTGCACGTCGGGGACGACGTAGGCGACGGCTTCGGCGAAGGAGCAGAAGTGGGAGATCTCCGTCTCGCGGTGCGCGGGCAGCGCGTACACCGGCAGCGCGCCGATGCGGAACAGCGCGAAGACCACCTCGAAGAACTCGCCGATGTTCGGGAGCTGGACGACGACCCGGTCGCCCTTGGCGATGCCGCGGGCCAGGAACCCGGCGGCCAGCCGGTCGGCGCGCTCGTCCAGTTCCCGGTAGGTCCAGGTCCGGCGCTCGGGGGCCGGGTCGACCAGGGCGGTCCGGTCGGGGTGGGCGGCGGCCCGCTCGCGCAGCATGCCGCCGAAGGTCTCGCCGCGCCAGTAGCCGGCCTCGCGGTAGCGCGCGGCGAACTCGTCCGGCCAGGTGGGAGCGTCCACACCGGGGGTGACGGTCACAGCGAGGCTCCCACGGCGTGCAGGAAGGTACGGAACTTGGCGGCGGTCTCCGCCGTCTCGGCCTCCGGCGTGGAGGCGGCCACCACCCCGGCGCCGGCGAACAGCCGCAGGGCGCTGCCCTCGGCCTCGGCGCAGCGGATCGTGACGACCCACTCGCCGTCGCCGTCGGCGTCCTGCCAGCCGACCATGCCTGTGTAGGCGCCCCGCTCGAAGGGCTCCGACTCGGCGATCACCTGCCGGGCCAGCGCGGTCGGTGTGCCGCAGACGGCGGGCGTGGGGTGCAGCGCCGACGCCAGGTCCAGCGCGCTCGCGCCGGGGTCGGCGACCTCGCCCGTGACCGTGGTCGACAGGTGCCACATGGCCGCGGTGCGCACCAGGGTCGGCCGCTCCGGCACCTCCAGCGTGGTGCAGAACGGCGCCAGCGCCTCCCGTACGGCGGCCACGACGACGGCGTGCTCGTGCAGGTCCTTCTCGGACTCCAGGAGCGCCACCGCGCGCCGCACGTCCTCGGCCAGGTCGGTGCTGCGCGGCGCGGAGCCCGCGAGCGGGTTGGCGGTGAGCCGGCCGCCCCGCCGGGAGACCAGCAGTTCGGGGCTGGCGCCGATCAGGGTGCGGCCCGGGCCGCTGGGCACGGCGAAGGTGTAGCCGGCCGGGTCGCGGCGGGCCAGGCGGCGCAGCATCGCCGGCAGGTCCGGCTCGCGCGACGAGGTCAGCTCCAGGGTGCGGGCGAGGACGACCTTGTCGAACTCCCCGGCCCGCATCCGTGCCACCGCCGCGGCGACCGCCTCGCCGTACCGCTCGGGCGAGGGCACCTCCCGTACCCGCCACTCGGTCCGGTCGGCGTCCCGGGGCACGGGCAGGGCGATCAGCGGGTCCTCGCGCAGCGGCGGCGCCCAGCGCACCGTCTCGGGCACCGCCAGCGCGGGCGGGGCGTCCGACGCGAAGGGCAGCGCGCCCACCACGACCGGCGCCGGGGCGCCCGGGCGGCGCA
>NZ_WWHX01000895.1 GCF_009862125.1 Streptomyces sp. SID5910 | reverse complement strand
GGCGACGGCGCCGAGGTGGCGGATGGCGAAGGCGAGGACGGGGGTGGGGAGGGGGCGGGGGAGGACGGCGGCCCTGAGGCCGGCGCCGGTCATGACGGCGGCGGTGTCGCGGGCGAAGTCCTCGGACTTGTGGCGGGCGTCGTAGCCGATGACGACGAGGCCGTCGGTGTGGCCGTGCTTCCTGAGGTAGGCGGCGAGGCCGGCGGCTGCGCGGATGACGACGGAGCGGTTCATGCGCATCGGGCCGGCGCCCAGTTCGCCGCGCAGGCCCGCGGTGCCGAACTGGAGGGTGCCGGCGAAGCGTGCGGTGAGCTCGGCGTGGTCCTCGGTGTCGATGAGCTGGGAGAGCTCCGCGCGGGTGTCCGCGTCGGGGTCCTCGGCCAGCCATGCCTTGGCCCGTGCGAGAAGGTCGTCGTGCACGTCGGTCAGCCTCTCGTGTGTCGGTGGTCGTTGCCATGCCTGCGGCGGCCTGCGCGGGTCCGGTGGGGGTGCGCGTAGCGCCTCGGGTTCGGTGGTGGGTCGGGGCCGCGCCGGGGGGTGTCC
>NZ_WWHX01000894.1 GCF_009862125.1 Streptomyces sp. SID5910 | reverse complement strand
GTCTTGGGTGCGGCTTTGCGTTGGGTGCGGATTTGCTCTGGGTGCGGGTTCGTCTTGGGTGCGGCTTTGCTTTGGGTGCGGGTTCCGCCTAGCCCTGGTCCATGTGGTCGAGGCGGCGCAGGATCACGCCCTCCCTGAGTGCCCAGGGGCAGATCTCCAGGCTCTCCACGTGGAACAGGTCCATCGCGGCCTCCGCGACCAGGGCCCCGGCCAGGAGCTGGTTCGCGCGGCCCTCGGAGACGCCGGGGAGCTCGGCGCGCTCGGCGGCGGTCATGGCGGCCAGGCGCGGCACCCAGGCCTCCAGCGAGGCCCGCTTCAGCTCACGCTGGACGTAGAGGCCCTCCGCCGAGCGGGCGGCACCCGCGATACGGGCCAGCTGCCGGAAGGTCTTCGACGTGGCGACCACGTGGTCCGGGGCGCCGAAGCGGCTGAACTCGCCGACCGTCCGGGCGATCTCCGTACGGACATGGCGGCGCAGCGCCCTGACGTCGTCCGGGTCGGGCGGGTCGCCGGGCAGCCGGGCCGCGGTCAGCCGGCCCGCGCCGAGCGGCAGCGACACGGCCGCGTCCGGCTCCTCGTCTATGCCGTACGCGATCTCCAGCGAGCCGCCGCCGATGTCGAGGACCAGCAGCTTGCCCGCCGACCAGCCGAACCAGCGTCGGACCGCGAGGAAGGTCAACCGGGCCTCCTCGGCGCCACTGAGCACGGTGAGCTCGACGCCGGTCTCGTCGCGGACACGCGCGAGGACGTCGTCGGCGTTGCGCGCCTCGCGCACGGCGGAGGTGGCGAAGGGCAGCAGGTCCTCGACGCCCTTGTCCTCGGCGGCCTGGAGCGCCTCGTGGACGACCGTGATCAGTCGGTCCACGCCCTCCGGACCGATCGCACCGTCCTCGTCCAGGAGTTGGGCGAGGCGCAACTCCGCCTTGTGCGAGTGCGCGGGCAGCGGGCGCGCGCCGGGGTGCGCGTCCACCACCAGCAGATGCACCGTGTTCGAACCCACGTCGAGGACACCGAGTCTCATAAAAGGAACGCTACTGCCGGCGGGACGGCCAGCGGTGCCGTCGTCCGGTCCGGGCGACTTACCCTGGAACCGTGCCAAAGACGAAAAAGGCGAAGGACGGAAAGTCGCCCAAGAAGGACAAGCAAGGCAATAAGGGCCCCGTGGCCGGTCCCCCGGCGGGTGATGAGAAGGGGCTCGACTTCGCGCGCGCATGGGTGGAGTTCCCCGACCCGGCGGACGACGAGCAGGTCTTCCGCTGCGACCTGACCTGGCTGACCTCGCGCTGGAACTGCATCTTCGGCAGCGGCTGCCAGGGCATCCAGGCCGGCCGCGCGGACGACGGGTGCTGCTCGCTGGGCGCCCACTTCTCCGACGAGGACGACGAGCAGCGCGTCGCCGGGCACGTGGCGAGGCTCACGCCGGACATCTGGCAGCACCACGCCGAGGGCACCCGGAACGGCTGGGTCTCCGAGGACGACGAGGGCTCCCGCCAGACCCGGCCCTTCCAGGGCTCGTGCATCTTCCAGAACCGGCCCGGTTTCGCGGGCGGCGCGGGCTGCTCGCTGCACATCCTGGCCCTGAAGGAGGGCCGGGAGCCGCTGGAGACCAAACCCGACGTGTGCTGGCAGCTGCCGGTGCGGCGGACCTACGAGTGGATCGACCGGCCCGACGACACGCGCGTGCTCCAGGTGTCGATCGGCGAGTACGACCGGCGCGGCTGGGGACCGGGCGGGCACGACCTGCACTGGTGGTGCACGTCGGCGACCTCCGCGCACGGCGCGGGCGACCCCGTGTACGTCAGCTACCGTCCGGAGCTCATCGAGCTGATGGGCAAGGCGGGCTACGACCGGCTGGTGGAGCTGTGCGAGGCGCGACTGGCGTCGCAGCTGCCCCTGCTGGCGCCGCATCCGGCGGACCCCGCGCCGCGCCGCTGAGGCGGAGGCGGAGGCGGCGGTCAGGATCCGGTCGGGCTCGGGGCGCCGCTGTCGCCGCCGTCTGACGGGGGTGACTCGCCCCCCGTGCCGCCGGTCGGGGTCGGGGTGGTGGGCGTCGGGTCCGGGTCGGGTGACGTGGGGGTCGGGTCGTCGGTCGGTGTGGGGTCGGGGGGCGGCGACGTCGGCTGGCTGGGGTCGGGGTCGGGGTCCGGGTCCGGGCCTGGGCCCGGGTCGGACGGGGACGACGAGTCGTCGGGCGTGCTGGGGCGCGGGTCCGGGTGGGACGGGCTCGGGGCGGTGCCGTAGCCCCGGATGGAGACGACGGCGCCCGCGGGCGAGACGGCCACCTTGGCGCTCCAGTGGCCGGACGGCTCGCGCAGGTGGTCGACGTACACCCTGAGCGTCAGCGTCTCGCCGGGGTGGAGCGTGCCCGACGACTGGCTCAGGTACAGCCAGGGCGCGGTGGTGGCGGCGGACCAGCGCACCGGTGCGTCGCCGGTCGCGGTGAGGGTGATCAGCGTGGTGTCGCCGTGGTGCCCCGCCGTCACGTCGAGGTGGCCAGCGCCCTTCGCTCCCGCGCCGGAGACGCTGACGACCTCCACGGAGACGTCGGCCTTGCCGTCCTTGCCGTTCTTGCCGTCCTTGCCGAAGGGGGCGCCGGGGGTGCTGCTCGCGTTGCCCGCGTTCTCGTAGCCGTCCGCCGCGTCGCCGTCCGGGCCGTGCGCCTCGCTGGCGCTGGCCGAGCGGCCCTCCTCGCCCTCGCCCACCGGGGTGCCGCGGTAGGCCGCCCACAGGGCCAGCACCGGGGCCGCGACGACGGTGGCGACGACGGTGGTGGTGACGGCGCGGGCGCGCAGGCGGTCCCGGCGGGCCGCGCGGTCCTTGGGGTCCATCGGGAAGCCGCGGCGATCGAAACGGGGGGCGGCGGGCCG
>NZ_WWHX01000893.1 GCF_009862125.1 Streptomyces sp. SID5910 | reverse complement strand
GTCGCGCAGTTCCCCGCGCCCCTGGCGGCGTTGCCGTCCCCGGCGTCCGACAGAGTCGCCCTCTACTCCCTGCCTTCGCAGGCGCGGCCGGCGTCTCCGTAGAAGCTGATTTTGCGGTCGAGTACCGCGAGGGTGTCCTGGAGTTCCGCTATGCGGGTCAGGACGTCGCGGCGGGTGGACTCCAGGAGTTCGCGGCGGTCGAGGTAGGTGCTCTCGCCCTCGCGGACCAGTTCCGCGTACCGGACCATGTCGGCGACCGGCATGCCGGTCATGCGCAGCTTGCCGACGAAGTCGAGCCAGTCGAGGTCGCGGTTGCTGTAGCGGCGCTGCCCGGTGTGCGAGCGGTCGATGGAGGACATCAGGCCGATCCGCTCGTACCAGCGCAGGGTGTGGGCCGTCAGGCCGGTGAAGGCGACGACCTCGCTGATGGTGTAGCGGTCCTGGCCGTCGGGGCGCGGGTGGCGCCGGGGCGGGGCGGAGCAGATGTCCGTTCTGGTGGTGTTCGGCGTGAGAGTCCCGGCCGTGGTCTGCATCACCGTCATGTGCCCCACGCTATGACCTTGGAGTGCACTCCAGGCAAGCACGGCAGGTGAGAAATGGGCAGGACAGGCGGCCGGGCCGGTCACTACCGTGCACGGCATGAGTCTCGTACGCCGTGCCGTGGCCGAGGACGCGCGGGAAGTGCTGCGCCTGCGCCAGGTGATGATCGACGCGATGTCCCCCGGCTCCCCCACCGACTGGCAGGACGGCGCCCTGCCCGCGCTGCGGGCGCGGCTGGCCGACCCGGACGGGCAGTTCGCGGCGTTCGTCGTCGACCACCCGGACCGGCCGGGCGCGCTGGCGGCGCTGGTGGTGGGGACGCTGGAGTACCGGATCGGCGGGCCGGACCGGCCGGCGAGCGGACTGATCGGGTACGTCTTCAGCGTCGCGACCGATCCGGACGCCCGGCGCCGCGGATACGCCCGCGCCTGCATGGACGAGCTGCTGGCGTGGTTCCGCGAGCGGGGCGCCGGGCACGCCATGCTGAACGCGTCCGCCGCCGCCGAGTCCCTGTACGCCTCCCTCGGCTTCAGGCGGGACACCGACCCCTCGATGCGGCTGTACCTGTGAGCCGCTTAGGCTCGGTGGCATGTCGCTGAAGAGCCTCGCGCTGATCGAGAACTGGCCCGTCCCCACCGCCGCCGCGGGGGTCGTGCGCGCCGACGGTACGGTCCTCGGCACCCATGGCCCCGTCGGGCAGCGCTTCCCCCTCGCCTCGGTGACCAAGCCGCTCGCGGCGTACGCGGCGCTCGTCGCGTACGAGGAGGGCGCGATCGAGCTGGACGAGCCCGCGGGGCCGGCCGGTTCGACGGTCCGTCACCTGCTCGCGCACACCTCGGGGCTGGCCTTCGACGAGCACAGGGTCACCGCCCCGCCCGGGGAGCGCCGGCTGTACTCCAACGCCGGTTTCGAGCAGCTCGGCGACCACATCGCGAAGGCGACGGACATCCCGTTCGCCGAGTACGCGCGGCAGGCGGTGCTGGAGCCGCTGGGCATGACGGACACCACCCTGGACGGCTCCCCGGCGAAGGACGGCGTCTCCACGGTCGGGGACCTCCTGCGGTTCGCCGCCGAGGTGCAGGCGCCGCGCCTCCTCGACCCGCGCACGGTCGCCGAGGCGATGACGGTGCAGTACCCGGGCACCAAGGGCGTACTGCCGGGCTACGGCCACCAGAACTCCAACGACTGGGGCCTGGGATTCGAGATCCGGGACGGGAAGTCGCCCCACTGGACGGGGAGTTCGTCCTCGCCCCGCACCTTCGGGCACTTCGGCCAGTCGGGCACGTTCCTGTGGATCGACCCGGACGCGGGCGTGGCCTGCGCGGCCCTGGCCGACCGCGCCTTCGGACCGTGGGCGGTCGAGGCGTGGCCGCCGTTCACGGACGCCGTGCTCGCCGAGGTCTAGGACATCTCCCACAGCAGCAGCTCGGCGGCGGTCACCGCGACCGCGTCCAGACCCTTCGCGTCCGTGATCCGCGCCGCGTCCCCCGCGTCCAGCTCCTCCCCGTCCAGGAGCACCGTGCCGCGGACGGCGTGGACGTAGACGTACGCCGCGTCCGGCACCGCCGTCCGCTCGCCCGCCGCCAGCCGGCGTACGTGGAGCATCGCGCCCGCCTCCGGGACGGCGTACGGGGTGGAGTCGGCGATGCCGCGGACGATCTCGTAGGACGGGTCGCCGCCGGGCTCGCGCGGGGCCAGCCACATCTGGACGAAAGTCAGGGGCACCGGGCCGTCGTTGCGCTCGACGTGGCGGACGCCGCCCGCCGAGCTGAGCCGCTGCACGTCCCCGGCGCGCACCAGCGTCTCGTGGCCCGCGCTGTCCCGGTGGGTCAGCTCGCCCTCCACCACCCACGTGACGATCTCGGTATGGCTGTGCGGATGCTCGTCGAAGCCCGCGCCGGGCGCGAGGCGCTCCTCGTTGCAGGCGATCAGCGCGCCGAAGCGGAGGTTGCCGGGGTCGTAGTGGGGGCCGAAGGAGAAGGCGTGGCGGGAGACGATGCCCGCCGCCGCGTCGCCGCCTGGGTAGCGCTCGTCGGCGCGCCGTACGTCCATCACGCCGTCCACCGTAGACCCGGCGGCATGCCCGCCCGTCCGGATAAGGCAGTCTTGTCCCCGTGCCCGAACCCGAAACCAGCAAGCCCGAGCCCGCGGCGCGCGCCGTCCACCCGCATTCCGCGACCCTGAAGCGGCTGGAGCAGTCCTCCGGATCGCTCGCCGCGCAGGCGATCGCGCGGATGGACGAGACGCTGCCGTGGTACCGGGCGATGCCCCCGGAGAACCGTTCCTGGATCGGGCTGGTCGCCCAGGCCGGCATCGCCGCCTTCACCGAGTGGTTCCGGCACCCTGACGCCCCGCAGGCCATCTCCACCGACGTCTTCGGCACCGCCCCGCGCGAGCTGACCCGGGCGATCACGCTGCGGCAGACCGTCGAGATGGTGCGGACGACCATCGAGGTGATGGAGTCCGCGATCGACGAGGTCGCA
>NZ_WWHX01000892.1 GCF_009862125.1 Streptomyces sp. SID5910 | reverse complement strand
CTCGGGCACCACGAGCACCGCCTCGCCCGCCCGGGCCGCCGCCGACTCGACGACCTCGGCGAGGACGCCGAGCGGGTCGCCGCCGGCGTCGGCCGCGGCCAGCGCGGCGGCGGACGGCTTGGTGACGGGCACGCGGGGTTGGTGCCCGGCGGCGGCCCGGGCGGCAGAGGCCGACGCGGGCTCGGCGACGATCATCCGGAACGGCGCGTCGAGCAGGTCGCCGTACAGGCCGCCGGCGACCGCCCGGGCGTGGTCCGGTTCGCCGGCGAGCAGCATGCGCAGCACGGCCGCGCCGATGCGCTGCTCGGCGGCGTGCAGGGAGCGGGAGCGTTCCGTGGTGAGCGTCAGCAGGGCGATGGCGGAGTGGACGGCGTACCGCTCGGCGGTGCCGAGGGGCGCGGCCGTGCCGACGGCGAGGGCCGCGCGGGCCTTGCGGGAGGTGCCGAGGGAGTGCAGCTCGACCCGGTCCGCGTTCTCGGACTGCTCGGAGTCACCGGCACCGCCGACGACCGAGGAGGCGGGTGCCGGCCGCTCGCGCAGCCGCTGGACGTCCGCCGTGAGCCGCGCCGCCCTGCGGCCCGCCCAGTCGGGTGCCGCGGCGACGACGGCGCCCGCGGTGTCGTACAGCGCCGCCCAGCCGTCGACCTGCGCGGCCAGCGCGCCCAGCAGCCCCTCGGGGCCGTCGGTCAGGGCCTGCTTGGTCAGTTCCCGCTGTGCCGCGAAGCCCGCCGTGACCGCCCGGTACTGGTCGGCGGCGATGGCGGCGGACACGGCCTTGCTGATGGCGAGGAAGGGGGTGCGGCGCGGGACCTCCAGCAGGGGCAGGCCCTCGTCCCGCGCGGCCTCGACGAGCGCGTCGGGGATGTCCTCGTAGTGGACCCCGACGGCGAAGCCGAGCCCCACCACCCCGGCCCCGGCCAGCCGTCGCACGTACCGGCGCATCACCTGCGGGTCCTCCGCGTCCAGCTTGAGCGCGGTGATCAGCAGGAGCTCGCCGCCCTCCATGTAGGGCACGGGGTCGGCGAGCTCGCTGGAGTGGGCCCAGCGGACCGGCACGTCGAGGCGGTCCTCACCCGCGCGCACGGTCAGCTTGAGCGCGGAGTGGTGGACGAGCGAGGCGAGCGTCGGGGGCATGGGGCCTTCAGATCTGCGTCAGGTGTGCGAGGGCGGTGCGGATTCTCGGTGATCTTTTGGCCGCCGCGTATGAACGGCCTGTGTCGATTCTGCCTCACCGTACGGTCCCCTGCGGGAGCGTCGCCGCGGGAGGGCACCCCGGGGGCGACCTGCCCGGCCGGGTCCTCGGCCGCGACGTCCCGGGCGGAGCCCCAGCCCCGGCGTCCTCGGCGGAGCGCCGGC
>NZ_WWHX01000891.1 GCF_009862125.1 Streptomyces sp. SID5910 | reverse complement strand
GGGCCCTCCACGGCCCTGCTGACCGCCGAGGCCGACGGCACCTTCACCGTGCGGATCGCCGCCGCCGACCTCGGCACCGGCGCCCGTACCGCCCTCACCCTGGTCGCCGCCGACGCGCTGGAGGTCACGCCGGACCGGGTCCGCGTCCGCATCGGCGACAGCGACTTCGGGCCGGCGATGATCGCCGGCGGCTCCATGGGCACCCGCTCCTGGGCCTGGGCGATCACGGCCGCCGCGGCGGAACTGCGCGAGCGGCTCGCCCTCGGCACCGACCTCCCGCCCGAGGGCATCACCGTGCGCTCCGACACCACCGCCGCCCTCGGCGCCCTCGCCCAGAAGGAACGGCACTCCTTCGGGGCGCAGTTCGCCGAGGTCGCCGTGGACACCACCACCGGCGAGGTCCGGGTGCGCCGCATGCTCGGCATCTTCGCCGCGGGCCGCATCGTCAACCCGCTCACCGCCCGCAACCAGCTCGTCGGCGGCATGGTCTGGGGCATCTCCATGGCCCTGCACGAGGAGGCGGTCCGGGACCGCACCACCGGCGGCCTCTACGGGCCCGACCTCGCCGGCTACCACGTCGCCACGCACGCCGACGTGCAGGACATCGACGCGGACTGGGTGGACGACCCCGACCCCGACGACCCGGTCGGCATCAAGGGCGTCGGCGAGATCGGCATCGTGGGCGCCGCCGCGGCCGTCGCGAACGCGGTATGGCACGCGACCGGCGTCCGCCACCGCCATCTGCCGATCCGGCCCGACCGCGTACTGACGGGAGCGGCGTCCGGGGCCGGGGGAGCGGCGGATGCTTGACATCGCCGGCGAGCTGCACCGCTGGATCGGGGAGGGCCGGGAGTTCGCCGTCGCCACCGTCGTCTCCGTCGGCGGCAGCGCGCCGCGCGGACCCGGCGCGGCCCTCGCCGTCGACAGCGAGGGCACGGCGCTCGGCTCGGTCTCCGGCGGCTGCGTGGAGGGCGCGGTGTACGACCTGTGCACCGCCGCCCTGCGCGACGGCGAGACGGTGCGCGAACGGTTCGGCTACAGCGACGAGGACGCCTTCGCGGTGGGGCTGACCTGCGGCGGGGTCATCGACGTGCTGGTCACCCCGGTCGGCGCGGGCTCGCCCTCGCGGGCGGTGTTCGAGGCCGCGCTGTCGGCCGCCGTCCGGGACGAGCCCGCCGCGCTCGCCCGGGTCGTCGGGGGCCCGGCCGGGCTCCTCGGGCGGGCGCTGCTCGTCCGCGCGGACGGCTCCTACGAGGGCGGTCTCGGCGGTCATCCCGAGCTGGACCGCACCGCGGTGACCGAGACCCGGGCGCTGCTGGACGCGGGGCGCACCGGCACGGTCGGCCTGTCCGAGGACGGCTCGCACTGCCCCGGCGGACTCACGCTGCTCGTCGAGTCCCGGGTGCCGCCGCCCCGCATGATCGTCTTCGGCGCGGTCGACTTCGCGGCGGCGCTGGTGCGCGCCGGCAAGTTCCTCGGCCACCACGTGACGGTGTGCGACGCCCGGCCCGTCTTCGCGACGCGGGCCCGCTTCCCGGACGCCGACGAGGTCGTCGTCGACTGGCCGCACCGCTATCTGCGG
>NZ_WWHX01000890.1 GCF_009862125.1 Streptomyces sp. SID5910 | reverse complement strand
CCGGGGCCCCTGCGGTGAGGCGTTCGGCGATGCGGGAGACGGCGATGAAGGGGACCACTCCGGCGAGGGCGGCGAGCGCCTGGAGGCCCACGGCGACCGCCAGCCGCCCGCGGACGGGCTCGGCCAGCGTGCGCAGCGGGGCTGCGTGGGTGCCTGCGCCGTCTGCTGCGGCGTCCGGGGCGGCCGGGGCCGGGCCGGGCTGGGGCGGTTGTGACTTCACTTGACGAGTACTCCGATTTCGGGGATGGGCCTGCCGCCCGCCTCGGTGATGCGGCGGCTGGTCATGCCGGCCTCGCGGGCCAGCGCGGCGACGTCGAAGGTGTGCCAGTCGTAGCTGTCGGCGACCTCGCGCACGGTGCGGCCGTCGCGCAGGACCTTCCAGGTGGTCGTGAACCGCATGGCGTCGCCCTCGGCGGGTTCGCCGCCGATCCACCACTCGTACGTCTGGCGGCCGATGGTCTCCCTGAGGGACATCACCGGCGGGATGACGCGGGGCGAGGAGACTCCCATCAGTTCGACGACGATGGGGGCCCCGTCGGGCGGGCGGTCCGCGAGCCGCTTCCACAGCGTCACGCGTTCGGGGGCGGTGAGGTGGCCGGCCACGCCGAAGATGACGACGGCGGAGAGCCGTTCGGGCAGGACGAGGTCCTGGGCGGCGCCGTCCACGACGGTCACGCGCCGGCGCAGGTCCGGGTCGCGGGCGACGCGGGAGGTGAGCATGGCGCGCATGGTGGCCGACGGCTCGGCCGCGAGGATCTCGGCCTCGGGCAGGGCGGCGGCGATGACCTCGGTCACGCGTCCGGTGCCCGCGCCGATCTCCAGGACGGGGCCGTGGGACACGTCCAGGCCGGTGAGGACGCGGGTCAGCGGGGGGCCGCTGCTGGCGGTGTGCCGGGTGGCGACCAGTTCGTAGAACTCGGCCGAGGTCGAGTAGTAGTCGATCACGTCGGTCTCCGGGCTTCAGGGGTCGGCGGTCGGGCGTGGAGAGGCGGGAGCCGGGGTTCCGGCGCCGGGCGGGGACGGCTCACGGGGTGCTCGGCCAGGTGTGGGCGCCGCCGGTGGTCAGCGAGGGGTCCAGCCTGCGCAGGACGGTGGCGACGACCTCGCGGCGTCGCGGGGTGAGGTAGAAGTGGTCGCCGGGGAAGACGCGTACCTCGGTGCGGGCGGTGGTGAGGTCCGCCCAGCCGCCCGCCCGCTCGCGGCTGCGTTCCTCGCCGAGTTCCGGGTCCGCGCTGCCGGTCAGGACGTGCAGGGGGCAGGACAGCGGGGGCCGGTCCGCCGGGCGGTACGTCTCGATGATCCGGTAGTCGTGCCGTACGGCCGTGAGGACCAGGGAGCGCAGCCCGGGGTCCTCCAGGACCTCTCGGTTCGTGCCGCCCAGCCGGGCCAGTTCCGCGGCCAGGGTGTCGTCGTTCTGGCGGTGCAGCCGCCCGGTCACCGCCGTGCCGGGGGCGGCCCGGCCCGACGCGAACAGGCGGCGCGGGCCCGGGAGTCCGCGACGGGTCAGCTCGTGGGCGAGCTCCCAGGCCACGGCGGAGCCCATGCTGTGCCCGAAGAGGGCGTACGGCCGGTCCAGCAGCGGTTCGGCGGCGTCCGCCACCGCCCCCACCAGCTCGCCCATGCCGGCTGCCTCCGGGTCCTCGAAACGATCCTCGCGGCCGGGGTACTGGATGGCGAGGAGTTCGACCTCGGGGGGCATCAGGGCCGCCCAGGGCCGGTAGAAGCCCGCGCTGCCGCCTGCGTGCGGTAGGCAGATCAGCGTGAAC
>NZ_WWHX01000889.1 GCF_009862125.1 Streptomyces sp. SID5910 | reverse complement strand
CCGCCCGCCGCTGCGGCGGGGTCGCCGCCCACTCGCGCTGGGCCTGCGCGGCCCGGGCGGCGGCGCGGCCCACGTCCTCGGCCGTGCTCAGGCCCACGGTGCCCAGCCGGTCGCCGGTGGCCGGTTCGACGACCGGCTGCTCGGCGGGGGCGTCCTGCCAGCCGTCGCTGAAGAACTTCCCGCCCCAGACGTCGCTGTCCAGGAATGTCATCCTCTTGCCCTCCATCGGGATCCTCGGGTGCCGGGCGCCTCGGGGCGCCCGGCGGGTCGTTCCGGTCGGTACGCGTCAGGACGGCGTGGTGAGCGCCGTGTCCACCTGGATCAGCCGCGGACCGTCGGCCGGTTCCGCGAGCGCGGCCCGCAGCTCCTCCACACCGCCGGCGTGCTGGGCGCGGACGCCGTAGCCCTCCGCGATGCGCGTGAAGTCCAGCCCCGGGATGTCCAGTCCGGGAGCGTCCGGCACGCCGAGCAGTCCGCCGAACCAGCGCAGCGCCCCGTACGTGCCGTTGCGCAGCAGCACGACGGTGAGCGGGACCCGGTGCTGGGCGGCCGTCCACAGGGCGGTGATGCCGTAGTTGGCCGAGCCGTCGCCGACGACGCCGACGACCGGGCGGCCGGGCTGCCCCATCGCCACGCCCACCGCGCCGGGCAGCCCGAAGCCGAGCCCGCCGGCCGCCGGGAAGTAGTAGGAGCCGGGGCCGCGCAGGTCCATCTGGCGCCACCACGCCGCGTTGGTCGACGTCGACTCGACGACGTACGCGGTGTCCTCGGGCAGCTCGTCGCGCAGCGCGGCGAAGACCTGCTCCGGATGCAGGCCCGGCCCTTCGGCCGTGAGCGGCTCGGGCGCCGGCGTGTAGGCACCGGCCGGCTCGGCGGGGGCGTCCAGCGTCTTCAGGAGCAGGTCGATCACCGCCCCCGGGTCGGCCACCAGCGCCTCGCCCATCGGGGCCCGCGCGGCGGCCGAGGCGTCCTCGGTCACCTGGATGAGCCGCGTGCCCTCCGGCAGATACCGGCCGGGCAGATACTCGTGGTAGCGGAACACCGGCGCGCCCAGCACGAGCACCAGGTCGTGGCCCTCGAACGCCTCCGAGACCGGCGCGATGCCGGCGGGCAGCACGCCCCGGAACAGCGGGTGCCGGTTCGGGAAGGGCAGCCGGAACTGCGACGGGGCCGCCCACACCGGCCCGCCCAGCCGCTCCGCCAGCCGGACGGCGTCGTCGAACAGGCCCGCCGAGTCGATGTCCCCGCCCAGCACCAGCGCGGGCCGCCGGGCGGCGGTGACCCGCTCGGCCAGCCAGCGGCTCTGCTCCGCGTCGGGCACGGACGCCCGCCGCACCTGCCGGTCGAGGACGGCCAGGCTGTTGTCGCCGGCGTCGGCGGCCCAGTCGTCGTAGGGGACGGACAGATAGGTCGGGCGGCGCTGGAGCCGGGCCTCGAAGACGGCCTGGGCGAGCGCTCTCGGCACGTCCTCGGCGCACGCCGGTTCCGCCGCCCAGCCGACCAGCGGCTTCATCAGGGCCGGGGCGTCGACGCTGGCCAGGTTGGCCTCCGGTCCGACGGCGGGCCGCACCTGCTGACCGGCGACGACCACCAGCGGGGTGCGGGAGGCCACGGCGTTCGTCAGGGCGCCCATCGCGTTGCCCGAGCCGGAGGCGGCGTGCAGGTTGACCAGCACCGGACGGCCGGTCGCCTGGGCGTACCCGTCGGCCATGCCGACGACGGCACCCTCGTGCAGACCGAGGACGTAGCGGAAGCCCTCGGGCAGACCGGCGAGGAAGGGCAGCTCGTTGGAGCCGGGATTGCCGAAGACGGTGGTGAGGCCCTGGCGCTCCAGGAACTCGTGGGAGACACGACGCACGGATGGCACGGGCGTTCCTTTCGAAGTGGCGTCCGACACGCTAGGCACCCCGCGACATGGGCACCAATAGATGTTTCAGAGGTGCGATATAGAGTCGATCGATATGGGCACCTTCGATCTCAACCTGGCCCGCGTCTTCGTCCTGCTGTACGAGACCGGCAGCGTCACGGCCACCGCGGAGACGCTCCACGTCACGCAGCCCACCGTCAGCTACAGCCTGGGCAAGCTCCGCCGGCACTTCGACGACGAGCTGTTCCGCCGCAACGGGCGCGGACTGACGCCCACGGCGGGCGCCCGGCGCCTGTACGAGCCGCTCCAGCGCGCCCTCGCGGAGATCGACGGGACGGTCCGGCAGGGCGTCGCCTTCGAACCCGGCACCATGGCGGGCCGCTTCACGATCGCCCTCTCCGACCTCGGCGAGGCCACCCTCCTGCCGAGGCTCGTCGCCGCGGCGCGCGAGCGGGCGCCGGGGGTGTCGTTCACGGTCCGCCCGTTCGACGTGGAGGAGGCCGAGGGCCAGCTGCGCCGCGGCGACCTCGACGCGTTCGTGGCCACCCCGGTGATCACCTCGCACCTGACCGCGCGCATCCCGCTCTTCCGGGAGCGCTACGTCCTGATGGTCGCCGCCGACCATCCCCGGGTGCGGGGCGACGAGGTCACGCTGCCCGACCTCGCGGCCGAGCACCACGCGACGGTCTTCGGGCCGAGCGGGCATGTCGCGCCCCGGGCGGTGCTGGCCGCGCACGGACTGCTGGAGCGGGTGGCCGTGGACGCCACCCGCTTCTCGATGCTGCCCTACCTGCTGGAGCAGACCGACCTGATCGCCATCGTCCCCGAGTACGTCGGGGAGGTCTTCACCGCCTCCCACCGGGTGCGCCTGGTCCGGCTGCCCTTCGAGACCGAGCCGATCGAGATCGCCCTCTACGCCCGCCACGAGTCCTCGCGCAGCCCGGCGCAGCGGTGGCTGGTGCAGTTCCTGGCGCAGGTACTGGGCGAACAGGTCAGCCCGGCCCAACTGCCCCCGACCGCGGCATCGGTCCAGCCGGTCGGCTGACGGCCGCTCAAGTACCGCCGTACGACGGCGCGTTGGGCGGAACCCCGCAAGGAGCCGGCCCGCGGGCCGTGCGTACGGGCGCGGCTTCCCGGGCGTGGGAACGCGGTAGAGCCCGGCGTACGTGTTTGCCGTCGGAGTGACAGGCAAGGCGGTGTCCATGAGCGATCCGAACAAGGACACGAACCAGAAGCCCACCACCACACGGACCGCCGAGTCCAAGGCCCGCGGCGTCGCGGACAAGGCGACCGCCCCCGCCTCGAAGGCCGGTCAGGCCGCCGCCGACAAGGCCGGTGACGCCGCGTCGGCCGCCAAGGCCGGCGCCCAGCGTTCGGCCCAGGTCGCGACCGGCGCCGTGCAGACGGCGGCCAAGGGCGTCGAGGCCGGCCGGCAGGCGGTCATCACGACCTCGGGGCACGTCGCGGCCACGGCGAAGACGGCGTGGACGGTCATCGCCCACCGCAAGCTCGTCGCCGCGGGCGTCGGCGCCGGCATCACCGCCCTGAGCGCCGCGTCCTACGCGGTGGGCCGCCGGTCCGGGCGGCAGGCGCACGGCCCCATCACCCGGCTCACCGGCGGCCGGATCTGACGTCCACCGGACGGCTACCTGCCGGACGGCCCCGCGGCGGCGCCCGGCCCGACGACGACCTCGAACGTCGCCGGGCCCACGGTGAGCACCCCGTCGCTCAGGGGCGTGCACCGCACGCCTCCCTTGCCGCGCAGCGCACGCTGGGCACCGGGGCCTACGGTGACGTCCATCCAGGCGCACGGGCGGGCGGGGCGGTTCACGGCGAACAGCACGGGACCGCCACCGCAGTCCAGCGAGACCGTCGCGCCGACCAGGGAGTCGATGTCGACACCCCGCAGCAGGACGTTGCGCCGGGTGTGCCGCAGACCGGCGTCCGGGTCGATGCCGAGGGGCAGGTGCTCCGCGGCCATGAGGGTCACCGCCGCGTCCCGGTGCGCGGGCCGCGCGTAGTACCGGTCGCCGACCAGCCCCAGACCGCGCCGCACCTCGACCCGCTCCACCCGCTCGTCGGACGGACCGGGCGCGGGCCCCTGCGAGGGACGCCCGGCCAGCCGGTGCGCGGGCGAGACCAGCAGTTCCAGCACCTCCACCTCGGTCATGACGCCGAGCCTAACTCCGGCCCGCTCGTCGGACAGAGCCCCTGAGACAGGGGAAGATGGGACCGCGAGCGAAGTCCCGACCGACGCGGAGGAGTGGGCGCATGACGCATGACCGAGCCGGAAAGCCGGCCGGCCCCGAGGACCTGATCGACGTCGCCCGGCTGGTGACGGCGTACTACGCCCTGCACCCGGACCCGGCCGAGCCGGGACAGCGGGTCGCGTTCGGCACCTCCGGGCACCGCGGATCGTCCCTGGCCACGGCGTTCAACGAGGACCACATCGCCGCCACCAGCCAGGCCATCTGCGAGTACCGTTCCGCGCAGGGCACCGACGGCCCCCTCTTCCTGGGCGCCGACACCCACGCCCTGTCCGAGCCGGCGAGGATCACCGCGCTGGAGGTGTTCGCCGCCAACGACGTCACCGTGCTCATCGACACCGCGGACGGCTACACCCCCACCCCGGCCGTCTCGCACGCCATCCTCGCCCACAACCGGGGCCGCACCTCGGGTCTCGCGGACGGCGTGGTCGTGACCCCGTCGCACAATCCGCCGGCCGACGGCGGCTTCAAGTACAACCCGCCGAACGGCGGCCCCGCGGGCTCGGACGCCACCTCCTGGATCCAGGACCGGGCCAACGAGATCATCGCGGCCGGCCTGAAGGACGTCCGGCGCGTCCCCTACACGCAGGCCCTCGCCGCCCCCGGCACCGGCCGCTACGACTTCCTCGGCGCGTACGTCTCCGACCTGCCGAGCGTCCTCGACCTCGACGCGATCC
>NZ_WWHX01000888.1 GCF_009862125.1 Streptomyces sp. SID5910 | reverse complement strand
GTCTCGGGCTGCTCCGCGGCCGGGGGCTTGGGTGCGGCCGGCCGCGGCGCGGCCGGACGCGCCGCCTGCGCCGGAGAGGGCGCGGCGGGCCTGGGGGCCGCCTTGCGGGGGGCGGGCTTGGCGGACTTGCCGTTGCCACCGCCCTGCTGGAAGGCGTCTGTCAGCTTGCGTACTACGGGCGCTTCGATGGTCGAAGACGCCGAACGGACGAATTCACCGAGTTCCTGGAGCTTGGCCATGACGACCTTGCTCTCCACGCCGAACTCCTTGGCGAGTTCGTAGACCCGGACCTTAGCCACTTCGCTCCTCTGAGGTCCGGGTTGCGTCCGGACCGTCGCTAGTTCATGGGCGTACTCATCGCGTACTCATCGAGTGCTCATCGCAATCTCGACCTGCTTTCGACTCGCGAGGTACCAAGACGCACGGGGTTCCGTGCGGCATGTCTTCCTTACCAGGTTGCTCACGTGCTGCTTTCGGCAGCCGTGCTGCAACCCTGTGCCTGCTCCACGTAGCGGCGCAACGCCTTTACGTCGAGCGGACCCGGGACGCGCAGCGCCCGCGGGAACGCCTTGCGGCGCACTGCCTGGTCGACACAGACCGTGGCGGGGTGCACATAGGCACCCCGGCCGGGCAGCGTACCGCGTACATCGGGGACGCACGCGTCCTCGATCACCACGGTCCGCAGCAGCTCGCCCTTGCCCGCTCGCTCCCGGCACCCCACGCAGGTGCGCTCAGGGCGTGCGCGACTAGGTGTCCGGCCAGACACTCCTAAGTCTACCTCCCCGGACCGACCTCACCCCTTTGGGGCAAGAATCGAACACATGCCGCACGCAAGACTGTCGTGATCTCAGCGCCGCGCGGCTTGGATCTATTCCCCGTGCGCTATTCCCCGTGCTCCGCCGGCGGCTGCTCGGTGTCCGGCCGGATGTCGATCCGCCAGCCGGTCAGCCGGGCCGCGAGCCGGGCGTTCTGGCCTTCCTTGCCGATCGCCAGCGACAGCTGGTAGTCCGGCACGATCACCCGCGCGGAGCGGGCCGCCAGGTCCACGACCTCGACCTTGGAGACCCGGGCCGGGGACAGCGCGTTCGCCACCATCTCGGCCGGGTCGTCCGACCAGTCGACGATGTCGATCTTCTCGCCGTTCAGCTCGCCCATCACATTGCGGACCCGGCCGCCCATCGGGCCGATGCAGGCGCCCTTGGCGTTCAGACCCGAGCGGGTGGAGCGGACGGCGATCTTCGTGCGGTGGCCGGCCTCGCGGGCGATCGCGGAGATCTCGACGGAGCCGTCGGCGATCTCCGGCACTTCCAGGGCGAAGAGCTTCTTCACCAGGTTGGGGTGCGTGCGCGACAGGGTCACGGACGGGCCGCGCACGCCCTTCGCCACCCGGACGACATAGCTGCGCAGGCGGGTGCCGTGCGGGTAGGTCTCGCCGGGGACCTGCTCCTGCACGGGCAGGATGGCCTCCAGCTTGCCGATGTCGACCAGCACGTTCTTCGGGTCGCGGCCCTGCTGGACCACGCCGGTGACGATGTCGCCCTCGCGGCCCGCGTACTCGCCGAGCGTCGCGTCGTCCTCGGCGTCGCGCAGCCGTTGCAGGATGACCTGCTTGGCGGTGGTGGCGGCGATACGGCCGAAGTCGGACGGGGTGTCGTCGAACTCCCGGACCTGCTGGCCCTCTTCGAGGTCGTCCGGGTCCTCCTTCGCCCACACGGTCACGTGGCCGGTCTCCCGGTTGAGCTCCACGCGCGCGTGCCGGCGGCTTCCCTCGGTGCGGTGGTACGCGATGAGGAGGGCCGACTCGATCGCTCCGACCAGCAGGTCGAAGGAGATCTCCTTCTCCCGCACCAGACCCCGCAGGGCGCTCATGTCGATGTCCACGGCTACGCCTCCTCCTCTTCCGTCATGTTCTCGTCGTCCTGCACGTCCTGCTTGTCCTTGCGGTTGAACTCGACCTGGACGCGTGCCTTGTCGATGTCACCGAAGGCGAGTCTGCGGGCGGTGGCCTTGCGGCCCTTCACGCCGGGCACCTCCAGGTCGAGTCCCTCGTCGTCCACGCCGAGGACCCTCGCGACCAGTTCGCCGCCCTCGTGGAGCTGGAACCGCACCAGGCGGTCCACGGCACGCGTGTAGTGGCGGTGCTCGGTGAGGGAGCGCTCCGCGCCCGGGGTTCCGACCTCGAGGGTGTACTCCGCGTCGCCCATCGCGTCCGTCTCGTCCAGCTTCGCCGAGAGCGCGCGGCTCACATCGGCGATCCGGTCGAGGTCCGCACCGGTGTCGGAGTCGACGACCACCCGCAGCACACGCTTGCGCCCGACCGAGTCGACGGCGATCTCTTCGAGGTCCAGACCCTGGGAGGTGACGAGCGGTTCGAGCAGCTCTCGCAGCCTCTCGCTCTGGGTGGTGCTCATCCGGGTGACTCCTCGGCCGCGTGTGCTGTTGTGGGATGGGTCGCGTGTCTGGTCAAAGGGTATCCGGTCGCGGGGGGTGTTGCCGTCCACCCTTGCCGTCCGTCCGGGACCGGCGGTGCCGCTGAGTGGTGGCTGGGCGTGGCCCGGGTACCGTGATCACGGGCGTGCCGCGCCGCTGGTCCCCGCTCCTCCCGCCGCGCGCCCTCGCTCTCCCGTCGGTTCCGTACGAGTCTGCCGAGGACGTCTGCCGTGTCGTTCCCCTCATCGCCGCGCGTGCCCGTGCCCGTGCCCTCGGGGCCGGGTCTTGGTCGTGGTCGTAGTCGTAGGAGTCTGCTCGCCTCGGCCGCCGGGGGCGTCGGGGGTGCCCTGCTCGTCGGCTGCACCGGTGACTCCGGTTCCGATGCCCCGCGTGCTCCGTCCGCCGACGAACGGGCCCGCGCGCGTGCGGCGCGGGACAGCGAGGTGCTGGCCGCGCGGTACGACGCGGTGATCGCGGCGCATCCGGGGCTGGCGGGGCGGTTGCGGCCGCTGCGGGACGAGGTCGGGCGCCATGCGGAGGCGTTCGGTGGGGTGCGGAGCGCCTCGCCGGCGGCGTCGGGGTCGGGGTCGGCGTCGGGCTCGCCGTCCGGGTCGGCGTCGGCCTCCCCGTCGGGCTCCGCTCGGGCCGCCGGGCCGGGGGACGGGACCGGGGTGCCGGGGACCGAGAAGGAGGCGCTGGCCGGGCTGGCCGCCGCCGAGCGCGAACTGGCCGACCGGCGGGCCGGGGCGCTGCTGAAGATGCCGGGCGAGTCGGCGCGGCTGCTGGCGTCCGTCGCGGCGGCCGGGGCCGCGCACGTGTTTCTGCTGACGGAGGGTCACGGGTGAGCGAGGCGAAGGACCGGGTGCTGGACGCCCTCCAGGCGGCGCTGGCGGCCGAGCATGCCGCGGTGTACGGCTACGGGGTCGTCGGCGGGCGCATCGGCGAGGAACGGCGCACCGAGGCGCGGACCGCGTACGACGCGCACCGGGCCCGGCGCGACGCGCTGGCGCGGGAGGTCGGCGATCTGGGCGGCCGGCCGGTCGCCTCGGCGGCCGGGTACGCGCTGCCCTTCGCCGTGCCGGACGCGGCGGCCGCGGTGCGGCTGGC
The DNA here is from genome assembly GCF_009862125.1 of Streptomyces sp. SID5910. Classification (GTDB taxonomy): domain Bacteria; phylum Actinomycetota; class Actinomycetes; order Streptomycetales; family Streptomycetaceae; genus Streptomyces. The sequence continues at coordinate 1,246 of NZ_WWHX01000888.1, read as the reverse complement.
CGCCGAGCTGGAGAGCCGGACGGCCGGGGTCTACTCCGACCTGGTGCGGGCGGCCGAGGGCGGCCTGCGGGCCACGGCGGCCGGGGCGCTGCGGGAGGCGGCGGTCCGGGCCGTGCGCTGGCGCGGCGGGAGCGTAGCCTTCCCTGGGCTCGCCGAGCGGGCCGGCACACCGTCGGCTTCGGCGACACCGACCGCGTAACACGTACGGGGCGTACGGGGTTCCGTACGGGAAGGGAACGGCTCGCGCATGGCTTTCGAACCGCCGCGGCGTCTGGTCAGGGCGCTCGGTGAGACGGCACCGGCCGGGGACGACTGGCTGGAGAAGCTGCCGGAGACGGCGCGGGACGCCGTGGCGCTGTGCGGGGCGACCGTGGAGCGGGTGCAGGTGCCCGGCGGACGCAGCAGCCTGGTGCTCCTCGTGCGGCGGGCCGACGGGGCGCCGGCGGTGCTCAAGCTGGCGCCGCGCCGTGCCCGGCCGGAGAGTGAGCGGGCGGCGCTCGCCCACTGGGGCGGGCTGGGTGCGGTGCAGTTGCTCGGCGAGGACATGCCGGAGGGGGTGCTGCTGCTGGAGCGGCTGCATCCGGACGTCTCGGTGCGGTCGCTGCCCGAGTCGAAGGCGCTGCTGGAGGCGGCGGGGACGTTGCGGCGGCTGTGGGTGGAGCCGCCCGAGGGTCATTCCTTCGAGACCGTGGCCGAGCGGACCGGGCGGCAGGCCTCGGCCATGCGGGCCGGGGCGGTGGCCGATCCCGGGGTGGCCGCGCTGGTGGACGCGGCGCTCGTGGCGCGCGCGGAGCTGTTGGCTGCGCCGCCTGAGCAGCGGCTGCTGCACGGTACGTTCCGGCAGAGCAAGGTGCTTGCCGGGGACCGGATGCCGTGGCTGGCGGTGGGGCCGGATCCGGTGGTGGGCGAGGCTGCCTTCGATCTGGCGCGGCTGGTGCGGGACCGGGTGGAGGACCTGATCGCGCAGCCGTCGGGGGCGTCTACGACTCGGCGGCGGGTGAAGCGGCTGGCGGAGTCGCTGGAGGTCGACCAGGAGCGGCTGCGGGGGTGGACGCTGTTCCGGGCGGTGGAGTCGGGCGTACGGGCGCATCGGGTGGGGCGCGAACGGGACGCGGAGCTGTTGCTGGAGTTCGCGGGGTGGTTGTGAGGGGGTGCCTGCGGCGGCCTGTGGCTCCTGGGTGGGGGTGCGCGTAGCGCCCCCGGTCCGGTGGGTGGGTCGGGGCCGCGCCGGGGGGTGTCCGTCCTC
>NZ_WWHX01000090.1 GCF_009862125.1 Streptomyces sp. SID5910 | reverse complement strand
TCTGGGTCGGCAGGTCGAAGGCGACCGACAGACCCATCGTGCCGTTGGCGATCAACTGCTTGTAACGGGCGTTGGACTCCGTCGCCGTACCGAAACCCGCGTACTGGCGCATCGTCCACGGCCGGCCCGTGTACATCGACGGGTACACGCCCCGGGTGAAGGGGTACTGCCCCGGTTCGCCCAGCTTCTAGGCCGCGTCCCAGCCCTGGAGGTCGTCCGGCCCGTAGACCGGTTCGATGGGCAGCCCGGACTCGCTGGTCCGAGCACTGGCCGACTCGCGCGCCATTCTGAGGGGATCCTTCCTGGAAGACATTCGCCCCGCCCTTCACGTGACTGGCCTGCTACTCGGCTACGTATGTCCGATAGATCCAGCCGTAGACACGCAGGGAGCACCCGTCGACCTCTCGTACTTCTGACGTCGCCTCGAAGTGCTCGTAGCGGTTCTCGACGTTGAGTTTGACCCGGTCGGTGAGCGGTTCCACCTCGTGCATCCGCTGGCCCTCGGGAATGTCTTTCCCGCCCGCCAGGAAGATGTTGGGCTCCGCAGCACGGTCGCCGTCGCTTCGCAGAATGTTGTTGGAGTGGGCCTGAGCAGTGGTGAGGATGGTGCTGGTCATGTGCGAGTCCTCTCATGCAAGGGCACTGTGGACAGCCGAACCGGCGGGGGAGGGAGTGGGCAGCCCGACGGGTGGCACTGCCGGATTGGAGGGTGCGGAGGTCCCGGGCGCATCAGTGCGCACGGGAACGTTGCGGCCACGAGGGCGCTGCATAGAGCCGGCCGCGACTTGGCTATATCGACTGTTGCCGAATCAGAAATCAGCTTGGCGTCGATCTATGGCGGGTGTCAACCACTTGCCGAGACCCAAGTGCAGCGCATCCTTGGGGACTACTGGCGGTGCCCTCAGGAGATCAAGTCACACCGAGACGCCCCGAAGCGCAGCCGGGGCAGACACAGGAGCAGGCAGCACGACGAGTGAGCCACCACCCTCGACGGACCGCTGGCCGCCTGGGGCGTCACTACGGGCCAGGGCATGCACAGCACGCAGAAATCACATGGCGCGGCAGATGTCAGCCGCGCAGACCAGGCCCGATGGATACTCCGTGATGCGGATCAGTCGCGGGTGGTAAGAAATCCGGACAGGGCAGCGAGCACCGACGGGGCGAGTCGGTAGTAGACCCAGGTGCCGCGCCGCTCGGACAGCAGCAGACCGGCCTCGCGGAGCTTCTTCAGGTGATGGCTGACCGTGGGCTGGGAGACGCCGACGTCGGCGATGTCGCACACACAGGCCTCCCCGTCAGGGTGGGAAGCAACCTTGGAGAACAGCCGCAGCCTCACCGGATCACCCAGCGCCTTGAACATGGCGGCGGTGACCTCGGCCTCCTCGTCGGTGAGCTCCCGGTCCGTGAGGGACGGGCAGCACGGTGGAGCGGAGGCGGTGGCCGCCAACTGCGCTAGCTTCGACATGCATCTATGTTGACACTCGTTTCGTCTCCTGCCAAGATCGATTGATTCGATGAGCGTCTAATCAGCACTGGGGGCACGACAAGCATGCGTACCGCCGATACACAGGCAGCTCGCACGAGGACGGCCGTCGTCACCGGAGCCAGTAGCGGCATCGGGGCGGCAACCGCGCGGGCGCTGGCTCGCGAAGGGTTCGAGGTCGTCCTGACGGCCCGCCGGGCCGACCGCCTGGAGGCCGTCGCCAAGGAGATCAGAAACGACGGGGGGACGGTTCAGGTGTTTCCCCTGGACGTGACCGACCGGGAGGCCGTCCTTGCCTTCGCCGCCCAGGTTCGGGCATGTGACGTGCTGGTCAACAACGCGGGTGGAGCCTACGGAACGGAGCACATCGAAAACGCCGATCCTGGTGACTGGCGGTCGATGTACGAGGTGAATGTCGTCGGCGCCCTGCACATGACCCAGGCCCTGCTGCCGGCTCTGAAGGCCTCTGGTGACGGGGTGGTGGTCGTGATCTCCTCCACCGCGTCGTTCACCTGCTACGAAGGAGGGGGCGGATACAGCGCCGCCAAGCACGGCGCCCACGTACTGGCCGAGACTCTGCGTCTGGAGGTGTGCGGGGAGGCTTTGCGGGTGGTCGAGATCGCTCCTGGGATGGTCCACACCGAGGAGTTCTCCCTGAATCGCTACCGCGGTGACCTGGACAGGGCGGACGCCGTCTACGCGGGTGTTCCGGACCCGCTGGTCGCCGATGATGTCGCCGACGTGGTGACGTGGGCGGTGACCCGGCCGCCTCATGTGAATATCGACCTCCTTGTGGTCCGCCCCAGAGCACAGGCGGCGCAGCACAAGGTGCACCGCATCACCTGACCAGACTGCCGACCGGTCGTCCCTCCCCAGGGCGGGGAGGGGCGACCGGTCGGGGCGGTTCAGCAGCCGGGGGCGCCGGGTGCGTCGAACATGTCGGCGGCGTAGGCGGCCAGCTGCAGGGCCGCGGTCTGGTCGATGCCGAGCTCCGTCGCGGCGGACAGCACGGCGTCCGAAGCCGTGGCAGAAGTGCCCAGGTGCTTCGCGGTGACATGGAGAAGCTGCTCGTGCTGATCCTTGGTCAACCCGAGGCGCAGGGCGAGTGCCTCTCCCCCGGCAGTCACCGAGCACACTCCGGTCTCGGGCAGCTGCAGCTCGACCGACTGAGCCGCTTCCAAGTCACCGGCCAGCGCGGCGGCGATGGAGCGAACCTGCTCGTAACCGGTGAGCATGAGGAAGGTCGGAGCCCGGCCGTAGCTCTTCATACCCACGGCGTAGTAGCCCGGTTCGGGGTGGGCCAGCTCGCGGTAGCCGTGCGGGGTGACGGTTCCGCAGGAGTGCTGGTTGGGGTCGATGAGCGGGGCGAGCGCACGGGGCGCGGACATGATCGGGTCGAGCTCCAGGCGCAGCTCGTCGACGATGCGGTAGTCCGGCCGGAAACCGGTGGCCGCGACGACCCGGTCGGCGGTAACGCTTCGCTCGGTGCCGTCCAGGGCCCGGGAGACGAGCTCCACCTGGTCGTGCGAGGGGTCGTCGCCCAGGCGGCGGACGGCGTGGGTGCGGAAGTTGGCGGCAAGAGTCACGCGGCCGGTTTCCACGAGCATCTTCAGACCGGAGCCGATGGCGCCTCGTGCGGGCAGCTCGTCGTCACTGCCACCGCCAAAGGAGGCGGCCGGGTCGGCGCCCCTGATGGCCCAGGTGATGGTGGTGCCCGGTGCGGTGTCGGCCAGCTCGGCCAGGGCCAGCAGAGTGTTGGCTGCCGAGTGGCCGGCGCCGACCACGACGGTGTGCCGGCCGGCGTGCTGGTCGCGGTCCGCTCCGAAGACGTCGGGAAGGCCGTGGTTGATCCAGGCGGCGGCGTCCTTCTCGCCGTGGGCGGGCAGGCCGTTCGCACCGACGTGGTTCGGCTGACGCCAGGTGCCCGAGGCGTCGATGACGGCGCGCGCCAGTACCTCCTCACCGTCGGCCAGGCGCAGGACGAACGGCGCCGCGTCCCGGTCGGCGGTGCGCAGACGGTCGATGCCCAGCCTGCTGATGGCGGTGACCTCGGCGCCGTAGCGGATGTGGGAAGCCAGCGCGGGAAGTTCGGCCAGCGGCTGAAGGTACTGCTTGACGAGGTCCCCGCCCGTGGGCAGGGCGGACGCGTCGGGCTCCTCCCAGCCGGCGGCCGCGAGCAGTCGTCGGGCAGCGGGATCGGTGTTGAACTCCCATGGGCTGAAGAGCTGGATGTGGGACCAAGCCTGCACGGCTGTCGCCGCAGCGTCTCCGGCTTCCAGGACGACGAAGGGGACGCTGCGTTCGGCCAGGTGCGCGGCGGCAGCCAGCCCGACGGGGCCGGCGCCGATCACGGCGACTGGGAGGCGGTCGGAGCCGAGGTCAACCACTGTGCGGTGTCCTTTCACGAAGGGAAGAGCGGCAGTCAGGCATCTCGCGTGGGATCGGACGAGGAAGCCGCGGGATCCTCTGCGGTGTCCGCCTGCTTGTGCTGTTCGCTGCGCTCCGCAGCCCGCCGCCGAAATTCAGCGATCGCGGCACAGCAAGAGCCGGCCTGCTCAGCGTCGAGGCCGACGGAATCACTCATCGGAATCGGCTCCTGTCGCGGCGGCTCGGAGGGCGACGCGAACGAGCGCATCACAACCGCCTATATAGATAAACAACGAATCAGAGTCCCACCTTCACCCTTGCTTCGATGAATGTCAACCTCATGCCACAGCCTGCCACAGTGTGACGAGCGTCACCTCGCGCCGCGTTGCGCGGGCGACCCGCGTCGGGTCAATCTCGATACATGTCGAAACAGCGGGGGTAGTGGCGCCAGGGCACCCGCCCAGTGCCACAGCGACATCGGGAAGCAGCGGCTGTGCCGATAGCCGCGCCCGACCCGTGAACGGTCAGTGCGCTCGCCCCGCACGTGATCGCTCAGTCGACGGACCGGCTCCTTCCCGCCTCACTCTCGTTCTGTCCTCGGTGCGATCGCCCGCCACCGGACCGGCCCAGCTGCCGGTCTGCCGCGCCCGCACCGCAGTTCCTTCCGTGCTGCTTCACCAGTGAACGGCTTCGTCATGCCCGGAAGGACATTCATGCCTCACGACTCCACCCGCGCGGCTGGGACGGCCAGTGAACCGATCGCCATCATCGGCATGGCCGGACGGTTCGCCGACGCCACCAGCCTTGAACAACTCTGGGACATGTTGCTCCAGGGCCGCGACGCCATCACGGACATCCCGCCGGACCGCTACGACGTCGACGCCGTCTACGACCCCACGCCCCGCACGCCCGGCCGCACGGTGAGCCGGTGGGGCGGCTTGCTCCACGACATCGACGCATTCGACGCGGAATTCTTCGGCATCTCCCCCCGGGAGGCCGATCGCATGGACCCCCAGCAGCGGCTCCTCCTGGAGGTCGCCTACGAAGCCCTCGAAGACGCGGGTCAGCCCCTGCCCCGCATCGCGGGCACCGACACCGGCGTCTTCATCGGCCAGCTGGGCGGGGACTACTGGCATCTGCAGTACGACGACCGCGATCAACTCGACCTGTACGCCATGACCGGTGCGGCCGCCCGTGCCATCACCTCCGGCCGTCTGTCCTACGCATTCGACCTGCGGGGGCCCAGCTTCACCGTCGACACCGCCTGCTCCTCCGCGCTCGTGGCCGTCCACAACGCCGTCCAGGCGATCCGGCTCGGTGAGTGCCCCCTGGCGATCGCCGGCGGGGTCAACCTCGTACTCCTGCCGGAAGAGGGCGTCGTCTACTCGGGCGCCGGCATGCTCGCCTCCGACGGCCGCTGCAAGTTCGCCGACGCCTCGGGCGACGGCTTCGTCCGCAGCGACGGCATCGGAGGCGTCATCCTCAAGCCGCTGTCGGCCGCTCTCGCCGACGGAGACCGCATCCGGGCGGTCATCCGCGGATCCGCCGTCGGCAACGACGGCCAGAGCAGTGGCTACCTGGTCACGCCCGCCGTCGAAGGCCAGCGCGACGTGCTGCGCCGCGCCTACGCAAACGCCGCCGTGGACCCCGCCGACATCGACTACATCGAGGCCCACGGCACCGGCACCAGCGTCGGCGACCCGGTCGAACTGCAGGCCCTGGCCGACATCGTCGGCGCCCGGGCCTCGGACGATCGCTGCCCGGTCGGCTCAGTGAAGACCAACATCGGCCACGCCGAGGCAGCCGCCGGAATCGCCGGTCTCATCAAGGCCGTGCTGTGCCTGGAGAACAAGACGATCCCGCCCAACCTGCACCTGAAGAACCCCAACCCCGCCGTCGACTGGGCCAACCTGCCACTCGCCGTGCCCACCCACGCCACCCCTCTGCCGCAGCGGGACCGGCCGGCCATTGCCGGGGTCTCCAGCTTCGGCTTCTCCGGAACCAACGCCCACCTCGTCCTCGAAGCCGCCCCCGAGCCGCGCACCACCGCCCGCGACACAGCTCCGGATGCGCGCAGCGAGCTGCTGGTGTTGTCCGCGCTCAGCCCCGAAGCCCTGTCCGAAGCAGCCCGCAGCATGGCCGACCACCTTGAGGGCCCCGGGGCGCGCCAGAAGCTGCGGGACATCGCCCATTCCGCGGCGCTGCGCCGTACCGCTCACGACGCCCGCCTCGCCCTTCCCGTCCAGAGCCACGCCGAGGCCGCCGCCGCGTTGCGGGGGTTCGCCGACGGTGACAACGAGCCCGGCCTGTCCTTCAGCGACTACACCGACTCCGAGGCGACGCCACGGGTCGCGTTCGTGTTCCCCGGACAGGGCTCGCAGTGGCCAGGCATGGGCCGCGAGCTCCTGGACAGCGAGCCGGTCTTCCACCAGGCCATGTGGGACTGCGACGACGCCATCAGGACGGAGAACGGCTGGTCGGTCATCGAGCTGCTGCGCTCGGCGGATGAAGAGCGGCTCAAGGAACTCGACGTCATCCAGCCCACCCTCTGGGCCATGGAGATCGCCCTGGCCGAACTCTGGCGCTCCTGGGGCATCGAACCGGACGTGGTCATCGGCCACAGCATGGGTGAGTCCGCCGCCGCCTACATCGCCGGCGCTCTCTCGCTCTCTGACGCCGCCGCGGTGATCTGCCGCCGCAGCCGACTGGCCAAGCGCCTGTCCGGCCGCGGCACCATGGCCTGGGTCGCTCTCCCCGCCGACGAGGCAGCGGCAGCGCTGGTCGGTCACGAGGACACGGTGGCCGTAGCCGCCATCAACAGCCCCACCTCCACCCTTCTGTCCGGTGATGGTGAGGCTCTCGACCAGGTACTGGCCGGCCTCGATGCGCGCGGTGTCGACAATCGGCGGGTCAACGTGGACTTCGCGTCGCACTGCCCGCAGATGGACGCGCTTCAGGAGGATCTGCTCTCCGAGCTGTCCCACCTCACACCGCGGGCAGGCACCATCCCCCTGCACTCCACCCTGCTGAACGAGGTCATCGACGGCTCCGGCATGAACGCCGAGTATTGGGTGCGCAACATCCGCCAACCGGTCGACTTCGTCGGCGCGGTAAAGGGCCAGCTCGACCTCGGCGACACCGTGTTCGTCGAAGTCAGTCCTCATCCGCTGCTCGTGTCAGGAATCCGCGAGACCAGCCGCATGGCCACCGGCGCCGACACCACCGCGGTCGGCAGCCTGCGCCGGCACGCGGACGAACGCGGCTCCCTACTCACCTCCGCGGCCGCCCTGCACACAGCCGGTGCCCGTCTCGACCTCGACAAGCTGACCGTCGACGGGAGCTACGTAGCCCTGCCCACGTATCCGTGGCAGCGCACCCGCCACTGGATCAGTCCCAGCCCAGCCCGTCCCGCGGCCGCCCCCGCGGCACCTGCCGAGCCTGCATCGGGTAGGGAGCAGGCGACGCACCCGCTGCTCGGTAAGCCGTCACCCACCGAGGGCGCGACCCGCACCTGGCAAGGTCCACTTCGGCTCGCCGACCACCCCTACCTGCGCGACCACTGCATTCAGGACACCATCATCCTGCCGGGCACCGCCCACCTGGAGCTCGTCAGCGCTGCCGCACGTACCGAACTGGGATCCGGAGCGCTGTCGGTGAGCGAGGTGCGCTATCACCGGGCCCTCTTCCTCGACGAGGACGGGCCCGCACCAGAGGTCCAGGTCACTGTCACTCCGCGCCCGGACTCCTCGCTTCACTGCCGCATCCTCAGTCGGGAATCCGCCGACGACGACTGGGTTCTGCACACCGAAGCAACTGCTCGCGCGGTGGAGGGCGACACTCCGCGAGCGGGCGAGTCGCTCCAGTCCATTCGTGCCCGCCTGCCCCAGCACCAGGACGCCGGCGACTTCTACGCGTGGAACGCCGCCCGCGGAAACCAGTGGAACGGCACCTTCCAGGGCATCACCGAACTGTGGCGCGCCGACGGCGAGGTCCTCGCCCAGCTGTCCTGCCCGGCCGCGCTCCTCGACGGACTCGCACAGCACCACTTCCACCCGGCTCTCCTGGACGCGAGCGGACACGCCATGGCTGCCGCCCGTGAGCTGACTGCTCCCGGTGACGAAGGCGTCTTCGTCCTCGGCGGCATCGACGAGGTCCGCTTCTACCAGCAGCCGCCCGCCTCCTTGTTCAGCCACGCCAGGCTGCTGCCATCCCCGCGCGAGGACTCGTTCACCGCCGACATCGACATCCGCGCCGACGACGGCCGTCTGATCGCCCAGATGCGCGGACTGCGCCTGCAGTACCTGGCCGGCCACGCTCCCGCCCTGCTCAACCCCCGTACCGAGGATTCCGTGACGCCATCCCGCACCCCCGGCTCCCCGGCTGCCCCGGCCAGCGACGACCGCGACACCTGGCTGCACGCACTCACCTGGGACGAAGCTCCCCTTCCCGCTCCAGCGACGGGCGCCACCGACCCCGACGGCTTCTGGTTGCTGTTGACCGACAGCGGGCCCACCGGGCGCGCCCTGGCGCGTGAACTGAACGGCCGCGACCAGCGCGTCGTCGCCGTCACCGCCGGCGCGGGCCAGCTGTCCGGGGGCGGCGACCGCTACCGCATCGACCCCGCCAAGGAAGAGCACTACCGCGAGGTCCTGACCGATGTCGCCCGCTACGGCGCCTGCCGCGGCATCATCCATCTGTGGGCCCTGGACGCCCAGACCGGCCTGGACGCCACACCCACCGAGATCCACCGCACCCAGGTGCTCGCCGCGCACAGCGTCCTGCACCTGACCAGGGCCCTGGAGAAGGAACCACTCGGCCACCCCCCACTGTGGCTGGTCACCCAGCTCGCCCAGGCCACCGGGACCGGGGAACGGGTACGCCATCCCTTCCAGGCCATGTCGTGGGGGCTGGGCCGCACGCTGGCTGCCGAGGCACCCGCGCTGAACCCTCGCCTGGTCGACCTCGACCGTTCCCCGGCCAGTGTCCCGGCCCTGGCGGAGCAACTGCTCCACCCCGACCAGGAGAACCAGGTCGCGTGGCGCAACGGCCGGCGCCTGGCAGCCCGGCTGCGCCCCGCGGCGGCCGCCACCCCTCCGCCGCAGGCGCTGTCACTGCCTGCGCCCGGCGTCATCGACGACCTGCAGCTGACCGCGGCCCCCTCGCGCGGCCTCGCCACGGACGAAGTCCGTATCCAGGTCAGCCACGCAGGGGTCAACTACCGCGACGTGCTCCTGAGCCTGGGCATGTATCCCGGACAGGACGACAGGCCGCCGGTGATGGGCTGGGAGTGCGCCGGCACGGTCAGCGAGACCGGCTCGGGCGTGACCGACGTCGCGGTGGGCGACCAGGTCATCGCCTTCGCCGAAGGGGCCTTGGCCTCCGAGGTCGTCACCCGCGCCTGCCTCACGGCACCCAAGCCGGCCAGGCTGACCGCGGCCGAGGCCGCGACCCTGCCGGCCGCCTACCTCACCGCCTACCACGCCCTGCACGACATGGCCCGCCTCGAACGGGGCCAGAAGATACTCATCCACACCGCGACCGGCGGCACCGGCCGGGCCGCGCTGAACGTCGCCCGCTGGAAGGGAGCCCGCGTCTTCGCGACCGCCGGCAGTGACGCCAAGCGGCAGCTGCTGACCGAGCTCGGCGTGGAGCAGGTCGCCGACTCCCGAAGCCTTGCCTTCGCCGACGCCTTCAAGCCGGCTGTCGCAGAGGGCTTCGACGTCATCTGCAACACCCTGGCCGGGGACGCCATCGAGGCGAATCTGTCCCTGATGGCCCCGTACGGGCACTACCTGGAACTCAGCAAACGCGACATCCTCGACAACAACGCGTTGCCGCTGGGTGCCTTCGCCCGCAACCTTTCCTTCCACGCCATCGACGTCGTGCACATGATCCAACACGCGCCTGAACGCGCTGGCCGTGTCCTGCGGGCCGCTGCCGCCCTGGTCGACGAGGGCGCGCTGGAGGCACTGCCGCACACCGTGTACCCGGTCGAGAAGGCCGCCGACGCCTTCCGGTTGATCGCTCAGGCCCGGCACACCGGCAAGATCGTGCTGTCCTTCGACCAGCCATCCGTCACAGCCGACGGCCCACGCGGCCGCTCGGTCACCGTTCACGCCGACGGTACCTACCTGGTCACCGGAGGTGCGGGCGGCATCGGCGGACAGCTGGCTCTGTGGCTGGCCGACCAGGGCGCCCGCCACCTGCTGCTCACCGGCCGCAGTGCGCTGCCCGAGCAGGACACGGCAGAGAACGAAACTCATCCGCAGGCCGCCGCCGTCGCCGTGCTCCGGCAACTGCGCGAGCGCGGGGTGAACGTGGCGTACAGGGCTGTGGACGTCGCCGATGCCCAGGCCATGCGGGCGATGCTGGAGTCGCGACGCCGCGCGGGGATGCCGCCTGTGCGTGGGGTGTTCCACGCGGCCGGGGTCATCGACTACACCCTGCTCAGTGACATGAGCGGCGCCGAGATGGATCGAGTCCTGGCGGCGAAGGTCTCTGGGGCGTGGAATCTGCACCGGCTGCTGCGCGAGGAGTCGGTCGAGGCGTTCGTCCTGTTCTCTTCCGGCTCCGCACTCCTCAGCTCCCCCATGCTGGGCGGGTACGCGGCCGGGAATGCGTTCCTCGATGCGCTGGCGCACCACCGGCATGCCCAGGGCCTCTCCGGCACAGTCGTCAACTGGGGGTTCTGGGACAGCGTCGGGATGGTGGCGCGCAAGGAGCAGGAGGAAGAGCGCACGCTGCTGCCGCACGGCATGACCTCGTTCAGCCCGGACGACGGTCTGTCGGTGCTGGGCAGGATTCTGGCCGAAGGCAGGCTCCACACGGCGGTGTTGCCGGCGGACTGGCGGGCTTGGGCCCGCGCCTACCCGAGCGCCGCTGCTGCCCCTCTGGTGCAGCACCTCACCAACCGTGCTCAGTCGGCGGACCCGACTCCCGCTCCTGAGCAGCAGAACACCGAACCCCGCCCGTCGCCCCAGGTCACCGAGCCTGACATGTCCCGTCGGGTCGCATCCGCGCCAGCCGCGGCTCCGGCCGCCTCTGCAACGGTCGCCGAGCCCCCGGCTACTGACCGGATCGCACCGCAGGCCACCGCTCCTGCACAAGCAGCGCCCAGCACCGAACTGCTCGACTTCCTCAAGGATGAGGTCGCGGTCGTGATGGGGCTGCGGCCCGAACGCGTCAACATCAACCGACCGCTGAACCGGCTCGGCATGGACTCCCTCATGGCCGTCGAACTCCGCAACCGCGTCGAACGCCGCTACCAGGTCAAACTGCCCATGGTGCAACTCCTCAAGGACGGCACCATCACCACCGTCGCCCAAGCCCT
>NZ_WWHX01000887.1 GCF_009862125.1 Streptomyces sp. SID5910 | reverse complement strand
CGCGGGCCGCGATCGCCTTCACGGTCGCCTTGATCGGGACCACGGCCCTGACGCTGCGCACGGCTCCGACGCACTACGAGCCGCCCGTGCCGCCGGGCGAGACGGTGCGCGGCGTACCGCCCAGGGTGGCGCCGGGCGCCCTGTCGGACGAGGAGCTGGAGCTGCGGCAGAAGCTGCGCGACCAGTTCCAGGCCGGCCCGGAGAGGCTGGCGCCCGGCACCGGATGACCGGGCCGCCCCGCCACAACGCCGAGCGGGCCCGCCCCCTGACGGGGAGCGGGCCCGCTCGTGCGATGCGACGTGCTCAGCCGGCGAGGATCTCGCGGGCGAGCTCGGCCGTCTCGGTCGGCGTCTTGCCGACCTTGACGCCGGCGGCCTCCAGGGCCTCCTTCTTGGCCTGTGCGGTGCCGGAAGAACCGGAGACGATGGCGCCGGCGTGGCCCATGGTCTTGCCCTCGGGCGCGGTGAAGCCCGCGACGTAGCCGACGACCGGCTTGGTCACGTTCTTCGCGATGAAGTCCGCGGCCCGCTCCTCGGCGTCGCCGCCGATCTCGCCGATCATGACGATCAGGTCGGTCTCGGGGTCGGCCTCGAACGCGGCGAGCGCGTCGATGTGCGTGGTGCCGATGATCGGGTCGCCACCGATGCCGACGGCGGTCGAGAAGCCGATGTCACGCAGCTCGTACATCATCTGGTACGTCAGCGTGCCGGACTTCGAGACCAGGCCGATGCGGCCCGGCTTCGTAATGTCGCCCGGGATGATGCCGACGTTGGACTGGCCCGGGGTGATGATGCCGGGGCAGTTCGGGCCGATGATCCGGGTCTTGTTGCCCTTCTTGCCCGCGTACGCCCAGAAGGCGGCCGAGTCGTGCACGGCGATGCCCTCGGTGATGACGACGGCCAGGGGGATCTCGGCGTCGATGGCCTCGACGACGGCGTCCTTGGTGAACTTCTCCGGCACGAAGATGACGGAGACGTTGGCGCCGGTCTTCTCGATGGCCTCCTTGACGGTGCCGAAGACCGGTACCTCGGTGCCGTCGAAGTCCACGGACGTGCCCGCCTTGCGCGGGTTCACGCCGCCCACGACCTCGGTGCCGTCACCCAGCATGAGCTTGGTGTGCTTCATGCCGGTGGCGCCGGTCATGCCCTGGACGATGACCTTGCTGTCCTTGTTGAGCCAGATAGCCATGGTGTGTTCTGTCCTCGTCCTGAGTGCTTACTTGGCGGCGTGGGCCAGCTCGGCGGCCTTGTCGGCCGCGCCGTCCATGGTGTCGACGCGCTGGACCAGCGGGTGGTTGGCGTCGGTGAGGATCTTGCGGCCCAGCTCGGCGTTGTTGCCGTCGAGGCGGACGACGAGCGGCTTCTCGACCTTCTCGCCGCGGTCCTCCAGGAGCTTCAGCGCCTGGACGATGCCGTTGGCGACCTCGTCGCAGGCGGTGATGCCGCCGAAGACGTTGACGAAGACGGACTTGACGTCCGGGTCGCCGAGGATGATCTCCAGGCCGTTCGCCATGACCTGGGCGGAGGCACCGCCACCGATGTCCAGGAAGTTGGCGGGCTTCACGTCGCCGTGCTTCTCACCGGCGTACGCGACGACGTCCAGGGTGCTCATGACGAGACCCGCGCCGTTGCCGATGATGCCGACCTCGCCGTCGAGCTTGACGTAGTTGAGGTTCTTCTCCTTGGCGGCGGCCTCGAGCGGGTTGGCCGCGGCCTTGTCGTGGAGGGCCTCGAAGTCGGGGTGACGGAACTCGGCGTTGTCGTCGAGCGACACCTTGCCGTCCAGGGCGATGACCTCGCCCCCGGCGACCTTGGCCAGCGGGTTGACCTCGACCAGGAGGGCGTCCTCCTTGATGAAGGTGTCCCACAGCTTGACCAGGACGTTGACGACCTTGTCGGCGACCTCGGCCGGGAACTTCGCGGCCTCGACGATCTCGCGCGCCTTCTCCGGCGTCACACCGTCGATGGCGTCGATCGGGGTCTTGGCGACGGCCTCCGGACGGGTGGCGGCCACCTCCTCGATCTCCATGCCGCCCTCGACCGAGGCGATGGAGAGGAACGTGCGGTTGGCACGGTCGAGGAGGAAGGAGACGTAGTACTCCTCGACGATCTCCGGGGCGGTCTCGGCGATCATCACCTTGTGGACCGTGTGGCCCTTGATGTCCATGCCGAGGATGTCCGTCGCGCGGGCGACGGCCTCGTCCGGGGTGGCGGCGAGCTTCACGCCACCGGCCTTGCCGCGGCCACCGACCTTCACCTGAGCCTTGACGACGGACTTGCCGCCCAGACGCTCGGTGATCTCGCGCGCCGCCTCAGGCGTGTCGATGACTTCACCGGCCAGCACCGGTACATCGTGCTTGGCGAAGAGGTCCCTCGCCTGGTACTCGAACAGGTCCACGCGCTTCCGTCCCTATCAGTGATCTCGCGGTTCGTTGGATGCGTGGGCGTGCCGCGAAGGGCAACGTGACGTCCGCTGTGTCACAAGGGGGGCGCACACGGTGACCGAGCGCGCGGCATGTCCGTCTCGCAGGTTATCGCCGCATGCGGGGGGTCTCTAAATCGCGGGTCACACCTGAGCGGTGATACCTGTCACATGATGCCGCCCTCACTGGCACGGGGTGCCGGGGGTGAGGGGGTGACCAGGGGTCTGAGCTGGGGCGCGAGCCGGGGCGGCGGGGGCTGGATGCCGGTCGGTGGGCGCGCGCGGGCGGGTGGACCGGGGGCGCGGGGCCCGGGGCC
>NZ_WWHX01000886.1 GCF_009862125.1 Streptomyces sp. SID5910 | reverse complement strand
CCCGAGGCGGTCCGGGCCCGCGGTCTCGGACCCGCCGGGCCCGGGCGCCGGGCCGGTGGGCAGATCCGCCCGCTCGACGGGCGGGCTAGGCAGCCGTCCCGGGACGGTCCGGGCCCCCGGTCTCGGACCCGCTGGGTCCGGGTGCGGGGCCGGTGGGCAGGTCCTGCCGCTGGGCCCGTGTCCCCAGGGCCGGTCGCTCGGCCTATACCCCCAGGGCTGGTCGCTCGCCCGTCCCCCGGGTCCGGCCGTCCCGGCCGGGCGGGCCGCCTAGGCCGACCACCCGGCGAGCGTGTAGATCATCCCGCCTATCCAGGCCACTCCGGCCGTCACCGCGAGCGACAGGCCCGCGGTCACCGCTCGGTCGGTGAGCCGGAGCGGATGGGCGGAGGACTCGGAGGTGCGGTGTGTCGTCATGTGCTCAGCCTGCCGTGACCCACTGACAACGCACACCCGTACGGATACTCAGGCGTGTCGGACCGCGTCCCGCAGGGCCGCGCGGCACAGGGCGTCCGCCCTGCGGGTCGTCTCCGGCAGGCGGTAGGCGGGGGTCAGCGCCAGCGTGTGCGCGCAGGCGTTGTCGAGACTCACCCGGTGGCCGACGGAGACGAAGACCGGCTTGACCCCGTCACGGGTGCGCAGCGCGCGCCCGACCTCCTCGGTCCCGGCGAGCAACGGGGCCGCGCCGCCGCGCCCCGCGCCCGGGTCGGCGTGGGTGAAGGTGAACGGGTTCTTGGCGACGCCGATCGTGGGCAGCCCGCTGAGTACGCCGAGGTGACTGGCGAGCCCGAAGCGGCGCGGGTGGGCCAGCCCGTAGCCGTCGCAGACGACCAGGCCGGGCGGGCGGGGCAGCGCGTCGAGGGCGGCGAGGACGGTGGGGATCTCGCGGAAGGCGAGCAGTCCGGGCACGTAGGGGAACGAGATCCGCCCGACGGCGGTGGCCTCGGCGACCACGGCGAGGGTCGCCGCGTCGAGGACGACGGCCGCCGCGGCGACGACGTCGCGTTCGTCGTCGTAGGCGACGTCCACGCCGGTCACATGACCCGTTCCGGGAGACGGGCCCGGCTCGTCGAGCACCACGCGGGCCCGCAGTTCGTCCTGGACGGCGCGGGCGCGTTCCTCGGTCGCGGGCCAGTCGGCGGGGGTGTGCGCGGTCACGGTCGTCATGGTGGCGGCCAGCCTACGGGACCGCCGCAGTAGGCTCGCGATCATGTTCGTACTGGAACTGTCCTACACCGCCCCGCTCGAAGCCGTCGACGCCGTGCTGCCGGACCACGTGGTATGGCTCGACGCCCTGTACGAGCAGGGGGTGTTCCTCGCGTCCGGGCGCAAGGAGCCCCGCGACGGCGGAGTGATCGTCGCCGTCGCGGAGAACCGTGCGCGGATCGAGGAGATCACCGCGGGCGATCCCTTCGTGGAGGCGGGCGTGTGCGCGTATCGCATCACCGAGTTCGTCGCCACGAAGACGGCCCCGGCGCTGGAGGGGTACCGGGAGACGCTCGGTTAGGGCCGGTGCGGCGGCTCACTTGCCGAGCGCACGCTGCAACTCGCCCTTGTTCATGTTCGAACGGCCGCTGATGTCACGGCGCTTGGCCTCCTGGTACAGCTGGTCGTAGGTCGGGCCCTGGGGGCCCTGCCGGTTCCCGGACCGCTGTCCGCCGCGCTTGCTGGGCGACTTGTCCTGCGTGGACGTACGGCTGGCGGTCTTCGACTCGCCGGACCGGGCGCGCTCCTTGTTCACCGTGCGGGCCGCGATCTCCTCGGCCCGGCCGGTGCTCTCGCCACGGTCCTTCGCGCTGTCCTTGATGTGTTCGTACTGCCGCTCCCGCTTGGAGCTCGAACCGCGTGGCATGTTCGCTCACTTCCTCTCACGTTCAGCGAACGGATACCCACGTTACGGACAAACACCCGGCCCCGCGCTTCCAGTGCCGCCGAGTGGCCGCAAGTGCCTTGTGGGGCAGGCGAGGAGAGTCATGTCACTCCGGTGCATGAAGGCGGTGACAGAGGTCACTCGCACCTCGTGTGCACGGACTGGCTGATTCCGTCGTCTCTTCCAGTGCCCGGCCCGTACCACCCCGGAAGCCCGTCCAGCCGTCACGAGGGAGCAAGGCGTTGTCCACCGTCATCGAGCAGCCCGTCGAGGCGCGTCTCGTCGCTGCCGCGCCGCGTATGCCGAGCATTCCCGCCACGCTGCACTACGACCGCGACGACCCGTTCGCCGTCCGCATGACCTTCCCGGCCCCGGCCACCCTGGAGGGCGTGGAGGTGTGCTGGACCTTCTCCCGCGAGCTGCTCATCGCCGGGATGCGGGAACCCGACGGCCACGGCGACGTCCGGGTGCGGCCGTACGGGTACGACCGCACTGTCCTGGAGTTCCACGCCCCCGAGGGCACCGCCGTCGTCCATGTCCGCTCGGGCGAGCTGCGCCGGTTCCTCCACGCCACCGGCGAGCTGGTGCCGGTCGGCCTGGAGCATCTTCAGCTGGACCTGGACCACGACCTGGCGGAGCTGATGCGGGGCACCTGCTGAGCGGATCCGGCGCGGGGGCGTGACCCCCGGCCGGCCCGCCGGGTGCCTGTCAGCCGTTCGCCGAGGTCACCGCGCGCGCCGTCTCGGCGCCGATCGCGGCCCGCACCTCCCGCAGGACCTTGCCCAGGCCGGGTGCCGCCGTCGCGCCGCGCGCGGTCAGCTCCTCGATGCGCCCCTCCCGGCGCGCCCGGTCCTCCACGGGCCCGAGGGCGCGCAGCTCGGCCGTGCCCGCCAGGGCGGCGACGATCGCGTCCCGCTCGGAGACCTCCCCGGCCGGCAGGGTCCCGTCCAGGGCGGCCCGTGCCTCCTCGCGCAGCGCCTGTGCCGCGGCGGTCCGGGCCAGGACGTGGTCCACGGAGGGGAACACGCCGAGCACCCGCTTCTTCTCGGCCCGCAGACAGCCGCCGGCGACGAGCTGTTCCCGGACGGCGTCGAAGGTGACCCGCGCGTACGACCGCACCCACGCGCGCCAGCGGCGCGGCATGGACTCGCGGACGAGGTCCAGCAGCCCGTCGAGGACGGCGTCGCCGGTGCGGGAGTCCAGGTCGACGGGCGTGGCGATGCCGTCGTCGTCGGTGAGCAGCCCGCGCCGGGCGAGTTCGGTGAGGGCGCCGGCGCGCACCAGGTGGTGCAGCCGCGCGGTGTCGGCGCCCCCGGGGCGGTCGGGGTCCCAGGCCAGCAGGCAGAGCCGGGCCGGCAGGGAGAGTGAGCCGTTGGGCACGGTGCCTCCTAGGGGCCGTGGGACCGGATCCGCGATAAGGCGTTGACACCCCGGACCGGGCCCTCCTACGGTGTACAACGCTTCTGTTGCCGCCGATCGGAGAAGGACGTTGCTCGTCTGAGGTCCTGAGACACCGCGTCACCCCCTGGTGTGGGGTGTGCGTCGCCTGCGACCTCGGCGTTCGAGCCGTCCCGTGCGGAACAGGGCTTTTCTCATGCCCCGCCGTCCCGCGGACTCCTCCTTCCCTCGCCCGACGGCGGTCGCCGCTCCCGGTGTCTCGATACGCGTTTGCCCCTGACCGCATCGAGCAACCGCGGAGACTCCGTATGTCTGCATCCATCACCTGTACGGCCCTCTCGTTCGCCTGGGCCGACGGCACCCCCCTCTTCGACGGGCTCGACACCGCGTTCGGCCCCGGCCGGACCGGGCTCGTCGGGGCCAACGGGTCTGGTAAATCCACCCTGTTGAGACTGATCGCCGGGCAGCTCGCCCCCGCGGACGGCGCCGTCCGCGTGGCCGGCGAGGTCGGTCACCTCCCGCAGAACGTCACGCTCGACACCGCCCTGCGGGTCGACGAGGCGCTCGGCATCGCCGCGCAGCGGGCCGCGCTGCACGCCATCGAGGCCGGTGACGTGGCCGAGGAGCACTTCGAGACCGTCGGCGACGACTGGGACGTCGAGGAGCGCGCCCTCGCCACGCTCGGCGAGCTCGGCCTCGGCCATGTGGCGCTGGACCGGACCATCGGCGAGGTGTCCGGCGGCGAGTCCGTCCTGCTCCGGCTGGCGGCCCTGCTGCTGCGCCGGCCGGACGTCCTGCTGCTGGACGAGCCCACCAACAACCTCGAC
>NZ_WWHX01000885.1 GCF_009862125.1 Streptomyces sp. SID5910 | reverse complement strand
TCCGCCCCCGGGCTACGGGCAGCAGGCACCGTACGGCGCACCGCAGGCCATGCCCCAGGGCGCACCGCAGGGCCCCGGTGTGGCCGCCGCGCTCCAGCAGTTCCGCGAGACGGCGCCCGGGCAGCGCTGGACCCAGCAGAACAAGAAGCTGATCCGCGTCGACCTCGGCGCCGAAGGACAGCCCGTCCTCGCCCGGCAGGGCAGCATGGTGCTCTACCAGGGCAAGGTCGACTTCAGCTACAAGGGCGCCGGATTCGCCGGCCGGGTCGTGGGCAACGCGACCGGCCAGGAGATGCAGCTGATGCGCTGCTCCGGCAAGGGACAGGTGTTCCTCGCCGACAACTCCGCGATGCTGCACCCCATCGAGCTCCAGGGCGACGCCGTCTGCGTCTCCGCGGAGAACGTCCTCGCCTTCGACGAGAGCCTCCAGTACGAGGTCCGCCGCATCGAGGGACACGGCATCCCCGGCGGCGCGCTGTTCACGATGCAGTTCCAGGGCACCGGCACGATCGTCGTCAAGACCCAGGGCATGCCCGTGGTGCTGCCGGTCACGCCGACGACGTTCGCCGACTGCAACGCCGTCGTCGCCTGGTCGGCCGCCGCCCAGGTCGTCGTCTCCAGCCAGGTGCGGATGCGCCGCAACGCCTACGCCGGCGACACGGGCGAAAGCGTCAACCTGCAATTCAGGGCCGCGCCCGGCAGCTTCGTCGTCGTCCAGCCGTACGAGATCTGAGGGAGAGCCCGACATGAACCAGCCGCTCGCGGGCTACGCCCCCGCACCGGTCACCGCCCGCATGGAGAACCACGGCAACCACATGCTGAAGGTCGCCATGCAGACCGGGAACGACCTCTTCGCGCGCGTGGGCTCGATGGTCGCCTACGAGGGCTTCGTCCAGTACGAGCCCAACCCGCCGGCCGTGCGCCAGATCGCCAAGGACTGGATGACCGGCGAGGGCGCGCCCCTGATGAAGTGCTCCGGCGACGGACTGCTCTACCTCGCCGACTACGGCGCCAACGTCGTCGTGATCAACCTCAACGGCGACGGGATCAGCGTCAACGCCACCAACCTGCTCGCCTTCGACGCCCACCTCACCTGGGGCGTGGAGCGCGTCAAGGGACTGGCGAAGTTCGCGGGCCAGGGCCTGTGGAACACCAGGATCTCCGGTCAGGGCTGGGTCGCGCTGACCTCCCGGGGCAAGCCGATCGTCGTGGACTGCGGCGGCGGCGAGGACGAGACGTACGTCGACCCGGACGCGCTCGTCGCCTGGTCCCCGAACCTCAAGGTGAAGGGCAAGCGCAGCTTCAAGGCGCAGTCGCTGATCGGCCGCGGCAGCGGCGAGGCCTACCAGATGGCCTTCTCCGGTCAGGGCATCGTCGTCGTCCAGCCCAGTGAGGACAGCACCGACCGCCTCCGGGTCCGGGGCTGAGGGGGAGCCAGAACATCATGCAGAGCCCGCTTTTCGCCTACAACGACCAGCAGACCCAGGAACGCTGGAGCCTCCAGAACAAGCACATGCTCCGCGTCGCCCTGGAGGGCCACGACGATGTGCTCGCCCGCAAGGGCACGATGGTCGCCTACCAGGGCCTCGTCGAGTTCGACGCCGAGTACCAGAGCGGCGGCCAGCACCGCGCGCGTGCGCACACCGGTGAGGGCCTGGACCTGATGCGCTGCCACGGGCAGGGCACCGTCTACTTCGCCAACCTCGCCCAGTACATCCACGTGATGGAGGTCGACCAGGACGGCCTCACCGTGGACAGCAGCTATGTGCTGGCCATGGACTCGTCCCTGCACCACGAGGTCATCGCCGTCGACAGCCAGTACGGCATCTCCGGCTCGGGGAAGTACCAGCTCAACATCACCGGCCGGGGCAGGGTCGCCCTGATGACCTCGGGCGCCCCGCTGCTGATGCAGGTGACGCCCGACAAGTACGTCAACTGCGACGCCGACGCCATCGTCGCCTGGTCCACCGGTCTGCGGGTGCAGATGCAGGCCCAGACGCACTCCTCCGGGGTGTGGCGGCGCCGCGGCAGCACCGGCGAGGGGTGGGAGCTCAGCTTCATGGGCAGCGGCTTCGCGCTCGTGCAGCCCAGCGAGCTGCTGCCGCCGCAGAACGCCCAGATCGGGTCGGGTCTCGCCGCGCAGTACGGCATGGGGCAGCAGGGTGCCCGTGGCCAGAACCAGGGCAACGTCTGGAGCTGACCGTGTCCGGTGAGGGGACGACCGACTCGTCGGTCGTCCCCTCACCGGTTCACAGGCGGGCGCGGGTGGCCTCCACGAGGCGCACGACCGACTCGTCGGCCACGTCCGCCACCTCGGCGTACGGGAACCAGCGCAGGTCGAGGGACTCGTCGCTGATCGCCTCCACGGCGCCCTCGGGAGCCACCGCCGCGTACTGGACGTCCAGGTGCCAGGCGCACGGCGTGTGGTGGCGGTCCAGCCGGACCGGGCCGCCGGGCAGCAGGGTCAGACCGGCGATGCCCGACTCCTCGGTCGCCTCGCGCAGCGCCGCGCGCGCCAGCGTCTCGTCGACCGGCTCGCAGTGGCCGCCCATCTGGAGCCACATGCGCAGCTTCCTGTGCAGGGTGAGCAGCACCCGTCCGCGCGACGGGTCGATCACCAGGGCGCTGGCGGTGATGTGCCCGTCCGCGCAGGCCTTCCACATGCCGTCCGGATGCGCCGCGAGATGCTCCAGGTAGACCTGACGCAGCTCGTCCTGGCCCTCGTGGCCCTTGAGGACCAGGACCGCGTCGTCGTGGAGGCTCACTCGGCGTCGTCGCCCTTGCCGCCGGCCTCGTCGGGACCCTTGTCGTCCCCGTCCTTCTTCTTCAGGTCGGTCTTGCCCGCGGCCTCGCCGAGCATCTTGTCCAGCTCGGAGAAGTCCAGGTGCTCGCGGTGCACGAAACCGTCCGGGTCGTCCAGGTCGGTCGCGTTCGGCAGCATGTCCGGGTGGGCCCACAGGGCGTCCCGGCCGTCCACACCGCGCGCGTCCGTCACGGACGCCCACAGCCGCGAGGCGTCCCGCAGGCGGCGCGGGCGCAGCTCCAGGCCGATCAGCGTGGCGAACGTCTGCTCCGCGGGACCGCCCGAGGCGCGACGGCGGCGCAGCGTCTCGCGCAGCGCGTCCGCGGAGGACAGGCGCGGCTTGGCGGCGGCGTGCACCACCGCGTCCACCCAGCCCTCGACGAGCGCGAGAGCCGTCTCCAGCCGGGCCAGGGCGGCCTTCTGCTCCGGGGTGTCCTCCGGCTGGAACATGCCCTGCTGGAGAGCCTCCTGCAACTGCTCCGGGTTCTGCGGGTCGAACTGGCCGACCACGTCCTCCAGCTTGGCCGTGTCGACCTTGATCCCGCGGGCGTAGCCGTCGACCGCGCCGAACAGATGCGAGCGCAGCCACGGCACATGGGCGAACAGGCGCTGGTGGGCGGCCTCGCGCAGGGCGAGATACAGCCGCACCTCCTCCTGCGGGACGCCCAGGTCCTTGCCGAACGCCTCGATGTTCGCCGGCAGCAGCGCGGCCTTGCCGGCCGGACCGAGCGGCAGACCGACGTCGGACGAGCCGACCACCTCGCCGGCGAGGACGCCGACGGCCTGGCCGATCTGCGTGCCGAACATGGCGCCGCCCATCGAGCGCATCATGCCGATCAGCGGGCCGGCCATGGCCTGCATCTCCTCGGGCAGCACGTCGCCCATGGCGGTGCCGACGCGCTCGGCGACCGGGTCGACGAGCTCGCGCCAGGCCGGGAGGGTCGCCTCGACCCACTCCGCGCGGCTCCAGGCCACCGCGGAGCCCGCGCCGGAGGGCAGGGCGGTCGCGTCGTCCAGCCACAGGTCGGCCAGGCGGACGGCCTCCTGGACGGCGCTGCGCTCGGTGGGGCCGACGCTCGCGTCCTTCGTGCCGTCCGGGGTGCCCTGGGCGACCGTCTGGCGGGCGATCTGCTTGGCCATGTCCCAGTTCACCGGGCCGCCCTCGTAGGAGAGCATCTGGCCCAGCTGCTGGAAGGCGGCGCCCAGGTCGGTGGGGTTCATGGAACCGAACATGGCAGCGAACGGGTTGTCGGCACCGGGGCCGCCAAGGCCACCGGGTCCGGACATTCCGAAACCGAACGGGTTGGCCGGTCCCTCACCACCGCCGCTCTGCTGGTCCTTCTTCTTGCCTTCGTCGCCGTCGTCCGGCTCCTCCGGCGGAAGGCCGAATCCGAATGGGGTGTCACTCACGGGGTTCCTCGGCTGGTAGGGCCACCGGTTCTTTCCGGCGGCACGGCTGCCCGACATCTCCACCCAGCGTAGACACCCGCGGCGGATCGGGCCTCGGTGCTTCGCCGGGTGACGGCCTGCGGCAGGATGGATGCCACCTGGTACGTACGCGTCGCTCGCGCCCGTACTGAAGACAACCGCTGGAGACGCCCGGTGAGTTCCCCAGATCCGCAGGTTCGCGCAGCGCGAAACCAGTCAACCAGTTCCGCCGCCCCCGGCGCGCGCGGACCCGTCGTCGCGGTCACCGGTGCCGCCTACGGCATCGGTGCCCTGCTCACGGCACGACTGGCCGCGTCCGACGAGGTCAGACAGGTCGTGGCCATCGACGAGCGGCGCGGCGACTGCGCGGACGCGCACTGGCAGGTCCTGGACGTGCGGGACCCGGCCATCGCCGAGAAACTGCGCGGCGCGGACGTCGTGGTGCACCTGGCGCTGGACCTCGATCTGGAGACCGACGCGGCCGCCCGGACGGCTTACAACGTCCGGGGGACGCAGACC
>NZ_WWHX01000884.1 GCF_009862125.1 Streptomyces sp. SID5910 | reverse complement strand
GTGCGCCGCCAGGGACTCGAACCCCGGACCCGCTGATTAAGAGTCAGCTGCTCTAACCAACTGAGCTAGCGGCGCATGACTCCCGCCGTCCGCTTCCCGCGGCCGGCGACGAGAAAAATACTACCCGGTCCGCAGGAGTGCTCACGACCACCGCCCGAGCGGGCGGGGCCTAGATCGCCAGCGACAGCAGGACCGGTGCCGCGCCCCGGTTCAGGGCGTCCGCGGCCTGCCGCAGCCGGTGCGCGTGCTCGACGGGCAGGGACAGCGCCAGGCAGCCCGCGGCGGAGCCCGCCGTCAGCGGGACGGCCGCGCAGACCGTGCCGACCGCGTACTCCTGGAGGTCGAGGACGGGCACCGTGGGCGGCTGGGACTCCAGGCGGGACAGCAGCAGCCGGTCGCTGGTGATGGTGCGCGAGGTCAGCCGGGCCATCCTGTGCCGGGCCAGGTGGTCGCGGCGGCCCGCGTGGTCCAGCTGGGTCAGCAGGCTCTTGCCGACCGCGGTGGCGTGCGCCGAGACGCGGAAGTCCACCCACTCGTTCACCCGGGGCGCGGCCGGGCTGTCGGCGTACTGGGTGACGCTGACCTCGCCGTCGACGTACCGGCTGATGTAGACGGCGGCGCCGACCGAGTCGCGCAGCCGGTCCAGGGTGTGCTGGAGCTTGTCGCGCAGGGCCTCCTCGCGGCCCTGCGCCGAGCCCAGCCGGGACAGGGCCTCGCCCGTGACGTACGCGCCGTCGGCGCTCTGCTCGACGTAGCCCTCGCGGCGCAGCATGCGCAGCAGCGGGGTCAGCCGCTCGGGGCCGAGGCCGGTCTGCCGAGTGAGCTCGGTGTCGGTGATTCCGGTGCTGTGCCGCGCCACCGTCTCCAGGGCGCGCAGGGCGTCCTGGACGGAGTGGTGCGGCGCGGTCGGCTTGTGCTGCAGCGCCACGGTGGTCTCCCCCTGCGCTCGCTTCGTAGGCCCTGGTCCGGACAGCGGGTCACCTTCACGATAGCCGTCAAAGGGCCGGATGCGCGGGGGTGTTGGCCAGATTCCGGCCCTCCCGGCCGCGGCGCCGGCCCTCTGGCACATGCCGGTGGCGTGCCCCGGCGTCCCGACCTCGGACGTCGGGGCGCCGGGGCACGCCCGCCGTCACAGCACCGCGCTGAGGAATTCCCGGGTGCGGTCGTGCTCCGGCTCGCTGAAGATCTTCTCCGGCGCGCCGGACTCGATGACCCGGCCCGAGTCGAACATCAGGACCTGGTCCGAGATGTCCCGGGCGAAGTTCATCTCGTGGGTCACGCAGAGCATGGTGATGTCCGTGCTGCGCGCGATGTCCCGCAGCAGGTCGAGGACGCCCGCGACCAGCTCCGGGTCGAGCGCCGACGTCACCTCGTCGAGGAGCAGCACCTTGGGCCGCATCGCCAGCGCGCGGGCTATCGCCACCCGCTGCTGCTGGCCGCCGGAGAGCTGGGAGGGGCGGGCGTCGCACTTGTCGGCCAGGCCCACCATGTCCAGCAGGCCCTTGGCGCGCTCCACCGCCTCGTCCTTGGACAGGCCGAGCACGGTGACCGGCGCCTCGGTGATGTTGCGCAGCACGCTCATGTTCGGGAACAGGTTGAACTGCTGGAACACCATGCCGATCTGCTTGCGGACCTCGCGGCGCTCCTTCTCGGTCGCCGGGAAGAGCTTCTGCCCGTCCACGGTGATCGTGCCCTCGTCGGGCTTGAGCAGCGTCATCAGCAGCCGCAGGATCGTCGTCTTGCCCGACCCGGACGGGCCGATCAGGGTGACGTGCTTGCCGGCGTCGACGGAGAAGTCCAGGTGGTCGAGGACGGTGTTGTCCCCGAACCGCTTGGTGACCTGCTCCAGGCGGATCAGCTCGCCGGAGCTGCGCTCGGGGCTCTTCTCGGGATTGGGGAGAGTGTCAGTGGGCAAGGCGTCGCTCCAGGGCTCGCAGGGCAAGGGAGGCCAGGTAGGAGACGATGATGAAGGCCACGCCGATCACCGTCAGGGGCTCGGTGAACTGGAAGTTCTCCTGCGAGAACAGCCGTGCCTCGCCGAGCATCTCCAGCACCGTGATCGCCATCAGCAGCGGCGTGTCCTTCAGCATCGAGATCACGTAGTTGCCGAGGGCGGGCACCACCCGGCGGACGGCCTGCGGCAGGATCACCGCGGTCCACGTCCGCCCCAGCGGCAGGTTCAGCGCCGTCGCGGCCTCCCACTGGCCGACCGGCACCGCCTCGATACCGGCCCGGTAGACCTGCATCGTGTACGTCGAGTAGTGCAGGCCGATGCCGATCACGCCGGTGGTCAGCGCCGAGGCGGTCACGCCCCACTCGGGCAGCACGTAGAAGAGGAAGAACAGCTGCACCAGCAGCGGGGTGTTGCGCACGAACTCCGTGACCACGCCGACCGGCCAGGTCACCCAGCGCGACGGCACCCGCATCAGCAGCGCCCACACCAGGCCGAGGAGGAAGGAGATCAGCGAGCCGAGCACCAGGATCTGGAGGGTGACCAGCAGGCCGTCCCAGAAGTGCGGCATGAACTCCGAGACCGCGTTCCAGTCCCACTTCATCGGACACCCCCGATCTCGGCCGGCTCAGGAGTGACGGTCTTCCGCTTCGGGACCGCCTTCCCGACGCCCGCCTTCAGCTTCTTCTCCAGACCGCGCATCACCCGCGTGAGCAGGAAGGCGATCACGAAGTAGATCAGCAGGATGTACGTGTAGATCTCCGCGCTCTCCTGGAGCGCCAGGCGCACCAGGTTGCCGCTGAACGCAAGGTCGCCCATGCCCATGATCGACACCAGGGCGGTGCCCTTGAGCAGCTCGATCAGCAGGTTGGAGAAGGGCGGGATCATCTCCGGCACCGCCTGCGGCAGCAGGATCAGCCTCATCCGCTGCCAGGGCGTGAAGCTGAGGGCGATGCCGCCCTCCTTCTGCGCCGGGTCGACCGCGCCGAGCGCGCCGCGCACGATCTCGGAGCCGTACGCCCCGTAGGTCAGGCCCAGCGCCAGCGTGCCCGCCCACATCGGCACGAGCTGCCAGCCGAAGGCCGGCGGCAGCACGAAGAACACCCAGAAGATCATCACCAGCGCGGAGGTGCCGCGGAACACCTCGGTGTAGAGGCCCGCGAGGAAGCGGACGATCCACAGCCGGTGGGTGCGCGCGACGCCGGCCACGAAGGAGACGGCCGTCGCCAGCAGCGCGCTGAAGAAGAGCAGCTGGACGGTGACCCAGACGCCCCGGAGTACGAGTTCCCACAGTCCCGATGTCATCCGCCGCACAGCTCCTTCGCGGTCAGATCGGTCATCTCGTCCGCGGTGAACCCGAACGGCTTGAGGATGCGGAGCAGTTCACCGCTCTTCTTGAGCTTCTGGAGCTCCACGTTGAAGGCGTCCCGCAAGTTCGTCTCGGTCGGCCGGAAGGCGAAGCCGCCGCCGTCGACGTGCGGCTTGCCGCCCACGACCGGCTTGAACGCCTCGGTCACCTCGGTCTTGGAGGACTTCTTCACCACCTCGCGGGTGGTCAGCGCGGTGCCCGCGAAGACGTCCACGCGCCCGGCCTCGACGGCGTTGAGACCGGCCACCTGGTCGGGGACGATCAGGATGTCGCTCTCCTTGTACCCGGCCTCGACCGCGTACTGGATCTCCGCGTACCCCGTGCCGGTGGCGAACTTGGCCTTCTTCTCCACGACGTCCTTGTAGTCGTGCAGGCCGAGCGGGTTGCCCTTGCGCACGATGAAGGCGTCGAGCATCTGGTAGTCGGGGTCGGAGAAGATGACCTGCTCGCAGCGGTCCGGGTTGATGTACATCCCGGCGGCCACGACGTCGAACTGCTGCGACGCGAGGCCCGGGATGAGGGAGCCGAACTCCGTCGGCACCGGCTGCACCCGGTCCACGCCGAGCCGCTTGAAGATGACCTGCGCCAGTTCCGGCGCCTCGCCGGTCAGCTCACCGTTCTTGTCGATGTACCCGAAGGGGATCTCGCCCGCGATGCCGAGCCGGGCCACGCCCTGCGCCCGCAGCCGGTCGAGCAGATCGCCGCCCTCGACGTTCGACGCGGTCGCGACCCGCGAGCAGCCGGCGGCCCCCAGCGCGCCGAGCGCCGCGGCCCCCGCGAGCAGCGATCGGCGAGTGGGCCCCGAACTCCCGGGCCTTCGGACGGATATGCCCCATGGAGGGGTTCTGTGTGGTGGAGCCATGGGCGCGCAGCTACCCGAAGCCCCGAAGGTTATGCCGATCTTTTTCGGACCGATACGAGGGCACGGCACCCTTGACCGCGGCGCCCCGGACCACTGCCATGGAGGGCATGGCTGATCGCTACATCGAAGTCTCGCTGGTCACACGCGGAATCACGTGCACGGCCCGACTGCTGGACGAACGGGCCCCGATCACCTGCGCGGCGGTCTGGGACGCGCTTCCCCTGGCCGGCGACGTGTATCACGCCAAATACGCCCGCAACGAGATCTACGCCCTCTTCCCGCCCTTCGCGACAACCGAACCACCCCTGGAGAACCCGACCGTCACACCCATCCCGGGCGACCTGTGCTATTTCGCC
This sequence comes from Streptomyces sp. SID5910, assembly GCF_009862125.1. GTDB lineage: Bacteria > Actinomycetota > Actinomycetes > Streptomycetales > Streptomycetaceae > Streptomyces. The sequence goes on along the minus strand of NZ_WWHX01000884.1, from coordinate 333 downwards.
TTCGCGGGCGCCGAGTTGGGCACCAAGGCCTACGGCTACGACCGCGAGGTCCGCCCCGGCACCACCCTCGTCGACCTGGCCCTCTTCTACGAACGCAACAACCTCCTCCTCAACGGCGACGTGGGCTGGATCCCGGGCACGGTATGGGGCGAAATCATCGACGGCCTGGGACCAATGGCCGAGGCCTGCAACGACCTGTGGCGCACGGGAGCGGCGGGCGAAACCCTGAGCTTCCGGCGCGCGTAGCCGGCCGCCCTAGCTGCGGGCACCGTCCCGCATAGCTGCGGGCACCGTTCCGCATAGCTGCGGGCAGTCGTGCCGCTGGGGCGGCAC
>NZ_WWHX01000883.1 GCF_009862125.1 Streptomyces sp. SID5910 | reverse complement strand
AGCGTCCGGGCGGGCTCGGTGGGGCCTTCGGGGCGGCCGGGGTCGGGGCCCCGGCCGGGTTTCGGTTAGGGGTGACCGGTGTGGGCGGCGACCGTTGGCCAGTGGGTGCGTAGGGCTCGTACCGTTTCCGCGATCGCCGGGCGGCGGGCCGCTCCCGTGCGCCACAGCGCGTACAGCCGTCGTACCGGCATCGGGTCCAGCGGCACCTCCACCACCCCCGCGGGCAGCGGGCCGCGCCCCAGTCGGGGGATCACCGCGATGCCCAGCCCGGCGGCGACCAGGGCGACCAGCGTCGGGTTCTCGTCGGCCTGGTGGACGATGTCCGGCTCGTACCCGGCCGTCCGCAGGGTCCGCACCAGCCAGTCGTGGCAGACCCGCCCCGGCGGCTGGCAGATCCAGCGCTGCCCGCCCAGCTCCTCCCGCCGCACGGCGCCACGCCCCGCGAAGGGGTGACCCTCGGGGACGAGCAGATCGCACAGGTCCTCACCGATCGGCGCCTGCTCCACGCCCGCCGGGGCGGGCAGCGGCGCGATGTCCCAGTCGTGCGCGACGACGAGGTCGACGGCGCCCTTCGCCACCAGGTCCACGGACACGTGCGGGTCGGCCTCGCTGAGCCGGGTGTCGAGCGCGGGATGGCGTGCCGCCAGGTCGGCCAGCACGGGCGGCATCAGCCCGCGCGCCGCCGACGGGAACGCGGCGACCGTCAGCCGCCCCGCCGGCACCCCGCGCCGCTCCTCCAGCTCGGTCTCCGTGCGCTCCACGATGGCCATCAGTTCACGTGCGGCGGCGGCCAGTTGACGCGCCTCGTCGGTGAGCCGCACCCCGCGGCCCTCCCGTTCGAGGAGCACGGTCCTGGTCTCCCGTTCCAGCTTGGCGATCTGCTGGGAGACCGCGGACGGGGTGAAGCCGAGCGCGGCGGCGGCCGCCCCGACGGTGCCGTGCACGGACACGGCGTGCAGGGCGCGCAGCCGCTGGAGGTCGAGCATGCCGGCTCCCGGATCGTCGATGAAGCAGTAGCAGTGCTTCATCCAACCATGCAGCAATCATCGCTGGTGCTAAATCGTCTGTCGGGGCGATCCTCGACGCATGCGACCTTCCCACCTCGCTCTCGGCGTGCTCGTCGCCGCCGTCTGGGGCGTCAACTTCACGGTCATCGAGATCGGCCTCGACCACTTCCCGCCCCTCCTCTTCTCCGCCCTGCGCTTCCTGGCGGCGGCCCTGCCGGCCGTGTTCTTCGTGGGCCGCCCCAAGGTCGCCTGGAAGTGGATCGTGGCCGTGGGCGTGGCGCTCGGGGTGGCGAAGTTCGGCCTGCTCTTCGTCGGCATGGACGCCGGGATGCCGGCCGGCCTGTCGTCCCTGGTGCTCCAGATCCAGGCGGTGTTCACGGCCGTGTTCGCGGCGGCCGTACTGGGCGAACGCCCCGCCCGCATCCGGGTGCTGGGCATGGTGGTGGCCTGCGCGGGCATCGGCGTCGCGGCGGTCGACGAGGGCACCTCCGGCCCGCTCGGCGCCTTCGCCCTGGTGGTCGCCGCGGCGGCGGCCTGGGGCGTGTCCAACGTCCTGACCCGCAAGGCGGCCCCGCCCGACGCGCTGAACTTCATGGTGTGGGTCTCCACCGTCCCCGTCCTCCCGCTCGTCGCCCTCTCCCTGCTCACCGAGGGCCCCTCCAGGGACCTCGCGGCCCTGCGCGGCCTGGACTGGGCGGGCGCGGGCACGCTGCTGTTCGTCGCCTGGGTCTCGACGGTCTTCGGCTTCGGCGCCTGGGGCTGGCTGCTGCGCCGCCACCCCGCCTCGACGGTCGCGCCGTTCTCCCTCCTGGTCCCCGTCTTCGGGATGACGTCGGCGGCCCTCTTCCTGGGCGAGCCGGTGACACCGCTGCGCTGGTGCGCGGGCGCCCTGCTGGTGGGCGGCGTGGCGCTGACCTCGGTGACCCGCCGCCCGCGCCGCCGGGAAAATGCGTTCGACGGCTGTGTGCCCACGCGGAAGAATCCGGCCGGTGACGTTCACGATGAAGGCACCGGTACTCGAAGGCACGTCGGTACGGCTGGAGCCGCTGGGCCCGCAGCACGCCGCTGACCTCGCCCTGGCGGCGGAGGAGGAACGCGGCACCTACGGCTTCACCTGGGTGCCCCGCGCCGACGAGGTCGCCGCGTACCTGGACACCCAGGCGGCCCGCGCGGCCACGGGACAGCTCGCGCCGTTCGCGCAGATCTCCCTCGCCACCGGACGGGCGGTCGGCACCACGTCCTACTGGGAGCCGCGCTCCTGGCTGTCGGAGGACAGGCTCGACGCCGTCGAGGTCGGCTTCACCTGGCTGGCCCGCTCGGCCCAGGGCACCGGCATCAACGCCGAGGCCAAACTGCTCCTGTTCCGGCACGCCTTCGAGGTCTGGGACGTCTCGCGGGTCGACTTGAAGACGGACGCCCGCAACAGCCGCTCCCGCGCGGCCATCGAGTCGGTCGGCGCCCGCCTGGAGGGCGTCCTGCGCAACTGGTCCCGCTCCAGCGTGCCGGGCGAGGAGGGGCGGCTGCGCGACTCCGCCCTCTACTCGATCACGGCGGCGGAGTGGCCCGTGTGCCGGGCGCGACTGGAGAGCCGGGTCGCGTCCCGCGTGGGCCGGGAATTCGGCCGCGCATGATTTCTCCTTGAAACGAAAGAAGGATTTAAGCGTCAGGCGGACGACCGGGCGGACACCCTTACAGACTACTTGTCGGGCTAATCCTTCACTCGTTTGCCGCGCATCCGGATGAGGCGGCTGACGTTAGTGAGGGCATGACCAAGGTAACTGGGGGGAAGTGTCCTCCTTGGGCTTCCGAGCGGAAGAACACGGCGGGGGAACAGGGCGGAACACCCGTCGCACTCAGGGAAACCGAGCCGATTCTGCGGGATTTCCTGAATGTCATGGGCGAGCTCCAGGAAGACCTCGCCGGACGGTGGGCCGCGATGCGGGAACGGCCCGTCTTCTCGCGGGCCGAGTGACCGGGCCGTGCACGACGAGGAACTGTATTACGGACCGGATTACTCCCCGTACGCCGAACCCCCCTACGCAGAACCCCCCTACGCCGCATCCCCGTACGCCGCACCGCACCACGAGGCGGGCCACGGCCGTCACCGGGCCCCCGACGACGACCTGTCGATGCCCCTCCCGGACATGTCCTGGGACCCGGCCGAAGAGCTGGCCTTCATGCTCCAGGACGCCCTGGAGGAACAGCTCCCCGAGACCCCGGCACCCTCGCCCGCGCCCCGCGACGAGACACCGGCCGCGGTCCCGTCACCGGGCAGCCCCCTCCAGAACCTCCAGGAGATCACGGCCGAACTGCCCCCGCTGAGAGGGGCCGCCCGCAGCCACCGCAAGGTGCGCGTACGCCGCGGGCCGCGCGGACTCCAGGCGGTCAGCTACGTCATCGCCGCCGCCATCACCGTCATCGCCTCCGCGGTCAGCCTCTTCGGCGGCATGGTCGCCTACGACCCCCTGCGCGTCGTCGCCCTGACCCGCCTCCAGACGGGCGCCGTGTCCTGGTGGCCGCTGCTCGTCTACGGGCCCTGGCTCGCGTCGTCGCTGTCGGTCCTGCGGGCGGCACTGCACCAGCGCCGCGCGGTCCACTCCTGGTGCGTCGTCCTGGCGTTCTCGCTCATCGCGATGCTGCTGTGCGTGGCCGCCCAGACGCCCCGCACCCTCGTCGACGTCGCCGCCGCGGCCCTGCCGAGCCTGGCGTCCCTGACCTGCTTCCAGCAGCTGGTCCGCCAGATCACCCTGACCCGCCCGCCCCGGCGTGCGTCACCCCGGCACCGCATGCGGACCTCGCCCCCTCAGGGCGCCGACGCGGCGCGGGCGCCCGAGGCGGCACCGGACCGGGCCGCCGGCACCACGGGCGCGCGGCGCGACGGCACCCGGTCGGGCGACGGTCACCGGCCGCAGGCGGCCCCGTCACAGGAGCCCGCGCCGAAGACGTACGTGATCAGCGACAACCGGCCGCTGCGGAACCAGGCGCAGCGCACGACCGGTTCCTTCCCGCAGCCCCGGCGCGCCGGTCGTCAGGCCGACTCGTTGAGCAGCCGGTCCAGGTGACGGCGGCCCTCGTCCAGCAGGCCGGGCAGCGGGGCCGCCGCCTCGTACCACCGCTTCTCGTACTCCCAGCACAGCCAGCCGTCCCAGCCCTCGCGGGACAGCACCTCCACGCACTCGGCCAGCGGCAGCACGCCCGCGCCGAGCGGCAGCGGGGTGGTGTCGTCGACGGAGGCGATGTCCTTGACCTGGACGTAGCCGAGGTGCGGGGACAGTGCCGCGTAGCTGTCCGTGGGCTGTTCGCCGCCCAGCCAGGTGTGCATGACGTCCCACAGGGCGCCGACCTGCCGGTGGCCGACGAGGCCGAGCACGCGCATCGCGTCGGCGCCGGTGCGGTGGGAGTCGTGGGTCTCCAGCAGAATGCGCACGCCCGCGTCGGTGGCGTACTCGGCGGCGGTGCCCAGGCGCCGGGCGGCCGTCGCGTCGGCCTCCTCGGAGCTCTGGCCGGTGCCGCCGCCGGGGAAGACCCGGACGTACGGGGCGCCCAGGTCGCGGGCCAGGTCGAGCAGGTCGCGGATCTCGCCGACGACGGCGTCGTCGTCACCGGGCGCGGCGACCCGCGCGTACCCCGCGACGGAGAGCGGCTCGACACCGGCCGCCTTGAACGCGGCGGCGGCGTCGGCCCGTTCACCGGGGGAGAGGCCGGGGTTGACCGGCTCCTCGGGATGGGCGCGCAGTTCGACGCCGTGGTAACCGTGGTCGGTCGCGAGCCGCAGCACATCGGGCAACGGCAGTCCGGGCAGTCCGAGAGTGGAGAACGCCAGCTTCATGCCCGGGGACCCTACCCGCGATCCCGGCCCGGATTCCCGCTTCGGGGAGGTGTCGCGGGGACGGGCGGGGCTCTCTTGAGGGGCCGCACGGCAACATCCAGCCCGTCCGGCGTTTGAGGACGAGGCC
>NZ_WWHX01000882.1 GCF_009862125.1 Streptomyces sp. SID5910 | reverse complement strand
CGCTGGTGTCGAAGATGCCCGGCGACTGGTGGCAGCGGCGCGCGAACGTCCGGGCCTACCTCGGCTTCATGTGGGCGCACCCGGGCAAGCAGCTGCTGTTCATGGGCCAGGAGTTCGCGCAGGGCGCCGAGTGGTCGGAGAAGCACGGCCCGGAGTGGTGGCTGCTGGACGAGGGGTACGCCTCGGCGGGCGACCACCGCGGGATCCAGGACCTGGTGCGCGAGCTCAACACCCGCTACGGCCGTACCCCGGCCCTGTGGCAGCGCGACACCGATCCGGCGGGCTTCCGCTGGGTCGCCGTGGACGCGGCCGAGGACAACGTCTTCGCGTTCCTGCGGTTCGACAAGGACGGCAGCCCCCTGCTGGCGGTGTCGAACTTCTCGCCGGTGGTCCGGCACGAGTACGGGCTCGCCGTCGGCGACGAGGTCGCCCTGTGGCAGGAGGTCCTCAACACGGACGCCGAGGAGTACGGCGGCAGCGGTGTGGCCAACCCCGACCCGGTCAAGCCGGAGGACGGCGGCATCCGGATCACGCTGCCGCCGCTGGCCACGGTGTGGCTGGCGCCCTTCGGTCTCTGAGGCGGGCCGCGGCGGCGCCACGAGGTGTTCGGCGCCTTTCCGGGGGCAGTCGGGGTCCGACGACCGGAACATCCCGGTCGTCGCCCCCGCGGGACCACAGAGAGGCGGCATCACGTGCGCACCGTCGGAGTGGAGGAGGAACTCCTCCTGGTCGATCCCGAGTCCGGCGAACCGCGTGCCCTGTCCGCCGCGGTGCTCGCCCGGGCCTTCCAGGACGACGCCGAGCAGGAGACCTTCGAGAAGGAACTGCACGAGCAGATGCTCGAGTTCGCCACGCATCCGCAGTCGGACATGGAGCGCCTGCACGCGGAGATCGTCCGCTGCCGTGAGGAGGCCGGGCGGCACGCCGGCGGGATCGGCTGTGCCGTCGCCGCGCTCGCCACCTCGCCGCTGCCGGTCAGTCCCTCCGTCGGCATGAACCGCCGCTATCAGTGGATGGCCGACCAGTACGGCGTCGTGGTCCACGAGCAGCTCGTCCTCGGCTGCCACGTGCACGTGTCCGTCGAGTCCGACGAGGAGGCCGTCGCCGTCGCCGACCGGGTGCGGCCCTGGCTGTCGGTGCTGACCGCGCTGAGCGCGAACTCGCCGTTCTGGCAGGGCAAGGACTCGGCGTACAGCAGCTATCGCAGCCGGGTCTGGCAGCGCTGGCCTTCGGCCGGGCCGACGGAGCTGTTCGGGTCGGCGGAGACCTACCACCGCAGGGTCGCCGACATGGTGGCCACCGGCACCATCCTCGACGAGGGGATGATCTACTTCGACGTCCGGCTGGCCCGGCGGTACCCGACGGTCGAGTTCCGGGTCATGGACGTCTGCCTGGACGCGAGCACCGCCGTGCTGATCGCGACCCTGGCCCGCGGCCTGGTCGAGACGGCCGCCCGCGAGTGGCGGGAGGGCACGGAGCCGGTCGGGCACAGTGTGAGCCTGCTGCGCCTGGCCGCCTGGCGGGCCGCCCGGTCCGGGCTGACGGAGGAGCTGCTGCACCCGGCGACGATGCGGCGCATGCCCGCCGAGACGGTCGTCCGGGCCCTGCTGGACCACGTACGGGAGGCGCTGGCCGCCGCCGGCGACCTGGAGCGGGCCGAGAAACTGGCCGAGGACCTGCTGCGGCACGGCAACGGCGCCCGCGTGCAGCGCGATCTGCTGGAGCGCACCGGCAGCCTGCGCGACGTCGTCACCGAGTGCGTACGCCGCACCCAGCTCGCCTGACGCGGGCCGTGACCGCCCCGCTCCCCTCCTGACGGTGGCCGCTCAGAAGATCAGGGCCAGGGCGTAGGCGAGGAAACCGGCCGCGATCAGCACCACGAGGGCGAGGATCAGGAACAGCGGTCCCTTGGCCCAGCCCTTCGTGGGATTGTGCACCTCGCGCGGGCCCGCCTCCGGCAGGCTGCTCTCCGCCGGCGGGGTCTCGCCGGGCGGCACGCCGCCGCCCGGTTCCAGGCCGGTGCTGTGTTCCGGATCGGGATCGGGGTTCGTGTACGTCATGCGGTCCGGGTCCCCCGATCCGCCGAGATCACCGGGTGGGAACACTTCTGCCGTCCCGGTCCCCCGTCACGCGCGCCTCGGCTAGATTCGAGCGGCCGATGACGGTACTCGTCGGCGACGTGACCCTCCGTACATGTCAGGAGCAGCGCATGCGCGACCTCGCTCTCGCTCCCCCGGCCGCCCCGCCGCCCCTGACCGGAGGGCTCGCCGACAGTCTCTTCGAGACGGCGGCCCGCACTCCCGCCCTACCGATGCTCGCGCGCCGCCCGGTGCCGTCCTCCGCGGTCTGGGAGGAGGTGACGGCCGCCGAGTTCCGCGACGAGGTCGTCGACCTGGCCAAGGGGCTGATCGCGTCCGGGATCCGGCCCGGCGACCGGGTGGCCATCCTCGCCCGCACCCGCTACGAGTGGACGGTCTTCAGCTACGCCCTGTGGACGGTGGGTGCCGAGGTCGTCCCGGTCTACCCGACCTCCTCGCGCGACCAGGTCGAGTGGATCCTGCGGGACGCGGGCTGCGTGGCCGTGGTGGTCGAGGACGAGCAGGCCGTGATGACCGTCGGCTCGGTGTGCGCGTCGCTGCCGGCGCTGCGGCACGTGTGGCAGCTGGACGCGGGCGCGCCGGCCGCGCTGGTGGCGCGCGGCGAGTTCATCCCGTACGCGACCGTCGACTCCATGCGCCGCATCGTGCTGCCGGACGCCACCGCCGTCGTCGCCTACACCTCCGGCACCTCGGGCCGGGCGCTCGGCTGCGCGCTCAGCCACCGCAGCCTGGCCTTCCCGTGCGACACGCTGCTGGCCGGCTGGGGCCAGACGGTGGCGCCCGAAGGGGAGCAGGGCGCGGTCCTCGCCTTCCTCCCCTTCTCCCACGTGTACGGGCTGATGATCCAGAGCCTGTGCGTACGGGGCGGACTGCTCATGGCGCACGAGCCCGCGATGAACGACGAGGCGCTGTCGTCGGCGCTGCGGTCCTTCCGTCCCACGTACTTCTACGCCGTCCCGTCGGTCCTGGAGAAGCTCTACAAGACCTTCCTGCGCACCGCCCAGCAGGCGGGCCGCGGCGCACTGTTCGAGCGAGCCGCCGGCACGGCACGGGACTTCGCCGCGGCCCTGGAACGCCAGCGGCTCGGCAGGGGGCCGGGGCCCGGCTTCGATCTGCGGCTCCAGCACGCCCTGTACGAGCGGACGGTGTACCGGCGGCTGCGGACCGCGCTGGGCGGCCGGGTGCGGCGGGCGACGTGCGGCGGCTCACCGCTCAGCCGCGACCTGTCCCTCTTCTACGAGGGCATCGGCGTGTACGTGCACGACGGCTACGGCCTGACCGAGACCAGCGGCGGGCTCACCATGCAGCCGCTGGGCCGGGAGAAGTCGGGCACCGTCGGGCAGCCGCTGCCCGGCATGGAGATCCGGGTGGCCGACGACGGGGAGATCCTGGTCCGTGGGCCGTCGCTGTTCCAGGGGTACGTCGGGGACGCGGCGGCCACCCGGCGGGTGCTCGCCGGCGGCTGGCTGGCCACCGGGGACCTCGGGCACCTGGACGAGGAGAACTATCTGGCGATCACGGGCCGCAAGAAGGACGTCATCATCACCAGCGGCGGCAAGAGCGTGGCCCCGGCCGCCCTGGAGGAGCGGCTGCGGATGCACCCGCTCGTCCACCAGGCGGTCGTGGTGGGCGACAACCGGCCCTGTGTCGGAGCGCTGATCACGCTGGATCCCGAGTTCCTGACGCACTGGCGGGCGGCCCTGGCCCTCCAGGGCGACGCGCCGCTGCGCGAGGCCCGCGAGGAGAACGCGCTGCGGGAGGAGGTCGGCCGGGCCGTCGCCGCGGCGAACAGCGCCGTCTCGCGCTCGGAGTCCATCCGGGTCTTCCGCGTCCTGCCGGAGCCCTTCGACGTGAGCAACGGGCTGCTGACGCCGTCGATGAAGCTGCGGCGGGACGAGATCGTGCGGACTTACGCCCTGGAGATCGACGCGATGTACGAGGCGCGTTCGCGGCGGCGGCCGCAGGTGCCGGCGCAGGAGCCGGCCGGCTGGGAGGACGCGGACAACGTCTTCTTCCGGTGACGGCGGCATCACCCGCGGTGCGCTGCGCCGTTGCCGCCACAGACGGGCGCGTAGCCTGCGCCGACCCGGGAACTAACAAACGAAGGGAAGCAAAGGAAGGTACGACGCCCGGGGGACGCCGGGCCGGGAAGGCGAAATGGCAGCCGAGTCGCGTTGGGACAGGACACTGGCTTCCGAGGAGATCACGAGCCGCACCGCCAGCTTCACCGGGGAGCTGCACAATGTGACCGGTGCTCGCCTTGTCGCGGAGGAGTTCCTCTGCGACCTGGCACGAGTGGCACCGCCCTCGGCGCCCGAGCACTGGGACGACATCCTTCTGGTCGTCACGGAACTGGCGGCCAACGCGGTGCAGTACGCCCCGGGGCCCTTCGAGCTGCGGCTGCGCCGTACCTTCGACGGAGTGCACGTGGTGATGCACGACACGAGCACCACGGAACCCGCGCCGCGCCCCTTCCACCCGAGCAGTGGCGGCGGCGGCATCGGCTGGCATCTGATCCACACCCTGTCCGACCAGGTGAGCGTCGTGACCGGTGGCCGGGGCAAGGACATCCACGTCTTCCTGCCCTGGTGACCCGGGGGGGGCGGCCCTCGTGACCGGGGAGCCGGTCAGGTGCCGGCGGGGCGCATCCGCACCAGGGCGCTGATCGTCTTCCCGCCCTCGGGGTTCCGCTCGACGACGACGTCCCGCGTGAGCCGGGCGACGAGCGGCCAGCCGTAGCCGCTGCCGTGGTGCCGGGTGGGGAACGCGCACACCGCCCGGGGTATCACCGGGCTGTTGTCGTGGACGGCGATCCACACGCCGTCGTCCGTGGTCCGCACGTCGAAGCCGGCCAGTCCACCACCGTGCCGTATCGCGTTGGTGACCAGCTCCGAGACGACGAGCAGCAGGTCGACGACGTCCTCGTCGCGCACCCCGCGGTCCGTGCCGTCCCACCGCTCGCGCACCGCCGACTCCGCGTACGCCCGTGCGTCGGCCGCGCTGGTCACGGCGGCCCGCTCGGGGGCGCCGGCCGGCGCGGTGCCGGAGGCGGACGTGGTGATCTGGTCGGTTCGTTCCATGTCTTGGTGTCCCTGGCTTGCTTCGGCCGTGCTGTCGTACTGCACCGGGTCGGTCGGCGGGTCAGTCCGCCTCCCGCGGCGGCAACCGGTCGTAATAATCCCCCACGGCGGCCAGATACTCGCGGTCCATGGTCTCGCTGTCCGTCCGGAACCGGGGCGCCGCCTTGATCTCCGCCCGGGTGCACCCGACGGTGACGGTGCGGGCCGCGGTGTCGATGCCCCGGACCATGCCGACGGGGACGAGCACGCTGCGTCCGAAGACCCACACGCCGGTGTCGACGACCAGGTGCCGCATGCCGAAGTGGTCGGCCTGCCGGTCGACATGGCCGACGGTGCCGTCACTCGCGAGAACGGTGCAGCCCGTGAGGTCCTGCCCCTCCGTGTGACCGCTTCCCACCGTGTACGACCAGATGTTGTCCGTCGGCACGCTGCCCCTTCCCTTCCGCGTGGATCGGCTCCGCCTGGATCGGCGGCTGACGGGCCGGGCGCGTGCCCCGGGCGGGCTGGCCGGACCGGCTCCACAGCAGCGGATACCCGGCCGGGGCCGCCGCATTCGGGGTGCCGCGCCGGGCGGCGCCGTGATCGCCGGGCGCGGCGGACGTCCTCCGCTTTGTCGCCCGGCCGCAACCTGGGTTAGCCTCTGACGTATTTTTCTCAACTCGCAGATCCGTGAACTGCGGAAATGCACACACATCAGACCGGACCGCCCGACGGTTCCGGGGATGTTCCGAGCCCTCGGGTGCCGGGGGCTCCTGGGGAGCGGAACGAGGGTGCGCATGACCAGCGACAGCGCCGGGGCCGTGGAGACGGTGCCGGGCGATCAGGAGTTGCGGCGCCTGCTGGCCGGCCTCACGGCCGTCCGGGACGGTGACTTCGGCACGCGCCTGCCGGACGAGGCGGACGGCCTGCTGGGCGACATCGCCAAGGTCTTCAACGGCATGGTGGACCAGCTGTCCGTCTTCACCTCCGAGGTCACCCGGGTGGCCCGCGAGGTCGGCACCGAGGGCACCCTGGGCGGACAGGCCAGGGTGCCGGGCGTCTCCGGCACCTGGGCGGATCTGACGGACTCCGTCAACGCCATGGCGGGCAACCTCACCACCCAGGTGCGTGACATCGCCCAGGTGGCGACCGCGGTGGCCAAGGGCGACCTCTCCCAGAAGATCGACGTGGACGCGCGCGGCGAGATCCTGGAGCTCAAGAACACCATCAACACGATGGTCGACCAGCTCTCCGCCTTCGCCGACGAGGTCACCCGCGTCGCCCGCGAGGTCGGCACCGACGGCCGGCTGGGAGGCCAGGCCGACGTCCAGGGCGTCCGGGGTACGTGGCGGGACCTCACCGACTCGGTGAACTTCATGGCGGGCAACCTGACGAACCAGGTCCGCAACGTCGCCCAGGTGGCGACCGCCGTGGCCAAGGGCGACCTCTCCCAGAAGATCACCGTGGACGCGCGCGGCGAGATCCTGGAGCTCAAGAACACCATCAACACGATGGTCGACCAGCTCTCCGCCTTCGCCGACGAGGTCACCCGCGTCGCCCGCGAGGTCGGCACGGCCGGCAACCTGGGCGGTCAGGCGCAGGTGCGGGGCGTGTCCGGCACCTGGAAGGACCTCACCGACAACGTCAACGTGATGGCGTCGAACCTGACGGGTCAGGTCCGCTCCATCGCCCAGGTCGCCACCGCGGTGGCCCGGGGCGACCTGTCGCAGCGGATCACCGTGAAGGCCGAGGGCGAGATCGCGGCGCTGGCCGAGGTCATCAACACGATGGTCGACACGCTCTCCGCGTTCGCCGACGAGGTCACCCGCGTGGCCCGCGAGGTCGGCACCGAGGGCCGGCTCGGCGGCCAGGC
>NZ_WWHX01000881.1 GCF_009862125.1 Streptomyces sp. SID5910 | reverse complement strand
GAGGACGGTCCACCAGGCGACCACCTCGGTCACCGCGAGGAGTGCTCCGCGCCCCGTCACACGCCACCTCCACGGTCTTCCTCGCGCCCCGGGGGCCGCTACCGCCCGCCGCGCCGGACTTGCTCGTGTTCGTCCCGCCTTCGCCGGTCATCCAAGCACCGCCCGCGGGGCACCGGGCGGCGGCGCGCTGTCGGTCCCCCGCCCGGAGTGCCCGCGAGCGCGGGAAAACCGGGGGCGGCGCCCGGCCGGCCCGGTGAACGCCCCGGCATCCTCGGCGGGTTCGCGGGTAACCGCCCATGCACGCGGGGAAGTTGACGACTGGAGGACCGAATGGCTCGCGCCGCCTCACGAACGAGTTCCCTGTTGCGCCCCCGTGCCGCGAAGGCGCGGGACGCCGACCGGCGCGAACGGCGCCCGCTCGCCCTCCCGCTGCGCCTGCTGGCGATGGCGTGCGCGTTCGTGTTCATGGTGGCGTTCGCGGTGGTGCTGGCCCGGCTGACGCTGAACCCGTCCCCCGCCTCCGAGGCGCTGACGCACACCAACATGCATCCCGGCCGCTCGCTGCGGGCCTATCTGGACCAGCCCGCGCTGCGCGACGCGGTGAAGCAGGTCGGCGGCAACATACTGCTGGGCGTCCCCTTCGGTGTCCTGGTCCCGGTGGTCGCGCCGCGCACGCGCGGTGTGCTGCGGGTGCTGCTGCTGACCGCCGTGGTGATGCTGCTGGTGGAGTTCGCGCAGGGCGCCCTGGTGACCGGGCGGGCGTTCGACATCGACGACGTGATCCTCAACAGCGCGGGCGCGCTGATCGGTTATCTGCTCCTGGGCCGGCGGACGAGCCGCGCGGTGCACGCGCGCCGACCCCGCGACTGAGCGGGGCGCCGGGTCCTCTCCGAGTGCCGGGTCCGTCCCCGCCTCCCTCTTCCGGGACCCTCTCCCGGGATGTGAACAGGTGGTCCGTACCAAAGTATTGACGGGCACTTACCTCACTCCTTAAATCAAGGGGCGACACCCCTACCCCCCACCTCTGCCGGCGCTCCCGCCACGGGACGCCGTACGGAAGGGAGAGCCGTGGCCCGCCCACTTCTGCTCCGCAGATGTCTCCTCGCCGCCGCCCTGTCCGCCGGACTGGCCGCGTCACTCGTGACCGGCACCGCCGGTGCGCAGCCCGAGGCCGCCGGGGCCGCCGCCGACGCGGCCGCCGCCGTGACGTTCTCCGACACCTTCGACGGCCCGGCCGGCGCGGCCGTCGACGCGTCGAAGTGGCAGATCGAGACCGGCGACAACGTCAACAACCACGAGCGGCAGTACTACACGTCCGGCAACAAGAACGCGGCCCTGGACGGCCAGGGCCACCTGGTCATCACGGCCCGCAAGGAGAACCCGGCCAACTACCAGTGCTGGTACGGCACCTGCCAGTACACCTCGGCCCGGCTCAACACCTCCGGGAAGTTCACCGCGCAGTACGGGCACGTCGAGGCGCGGATGAAGATACCGCGCGGCCAGGGCATGTGGCCGGCCTTCTGGATGCTCGGCACACCGGTCAACTGGCCGGACTCGGGCGAGATCGACATCATGGAGAACGTCGGCTTCGAGCCCTCCACCGTCCACGGCACCATCCACGGTCCCGGCTACTCCGGCTCGGGCGGCATCGGCGCCGGCTACACCCTGCCGGGCGGCCAGGCCTTCGCCGACGCCTTCCACACCTTCGCCGTCGACTGGGCGCCCGACTCGATCACCTGGTCCGTGGACGGCAACGTCTACCAGACGCGCACGCCGGCCGATCTCGGCGGCAGGCAGTGGGTGTTCAACAAGCCGTTCTTCCTGATCCTCAATCTGGCGGTCGGCGGCTACTGGCCCGGCGACCCGGACGGCTCCACGGCCTTCCCGCAGACACTGGTGGTCGACCACGTGTCGGTGACGACGAGCGACTCGGGGACGGGCGGCGGCGGCGCGATCCGCGGCCTGGCCGGCAAGTGCGTGGACGTCGCCGCCGCGAACACCGCCAACGGCACCCCGGTGCAGCTCTACGACTGCAACGGCACCGCCGCCCAGCGGTGGACGGTGGGCTCCGACGGCACGATCAGGGCGCTCGGCAAGTGCCTGGACGTCGACGCGGGCGGCACCGCGGACGGCACGGTCGTCCAGCTGTGGGACTGCAACGGCAGCGCCGCCCAGCGCTGGGTCGTCACCGCCGCGCGCGACATCGTCAATCCGCAGGCCGACAAGTGCCTCGACGTCACCGGCAACAGCTCGGCCAACGGCACCCGGTTGCAGATCTGGACCTGCACGGGCGGCGCCAACCAGAAGTGGACGGTCGGCTGACGCGGGACCGCCAGCCGGGGGCCCGTCCGCGGGCCCCCGGAGTTCTCAGCGGTGTTCTCAGCCGGTGCGCAGGACCCGGAAGCGACCGGGTTCCGCCGGATCCCGGTCGACGACCTGGATCGGCGCCCACGTCCACTGCCAGACGCTGATGCCCGGCGCGCGCGAGAACCGGATCTGCCCGCGGGTGCCCTCGGCCTCGATCCGCGGCCAGGCCTCGGCCGTGCGCGCCCGGTCCGTGCCGTGGGCGCGCAGCAGTTCGGCGAGGACGACGACGGCGTCGTAGCCCTCGAAGGCGACGAAGGACGGCGCCTCGGCCAGCCGCTCGCGCAGGGCCGGCTCGACGCGGGCACCGAGCGGGCCGAGCCGTTCGGGCAGGTAGCGCAGGAACGGGACGCCTGCGCCGTCGTCGCCCAGCGCCGCCGCCCACGTGGCGAACTCCGGCTGTCCGGCGGGGGCGCCGATCAGGACGTGGCCGAGGCGCCGGTCGCGGCGGACGGCCCTGACGAGCGACACGACCGGCTCCGGGTGGCCGGCCAGCAGCAGGAGGGCCGTCGCCTGCTGGGCGGCGAGTTCGTCGCACACGGCCGTCGGATCCAGCGTGCTCAGGTCGAGCTCGACGACCGAGCCGCCGTGCGGGGCGAGGTGGTCCCGCAGGATGCGGGTCCCCGACGCCCAGTAGAGGCTCGGCTGGGCCGCGACGGCGATCCGGCGGTGTCCCGCGTCGAGAAGGTGGTCCGCGTACAGGCGCCAGCCCCGGGACTGCGCCGGGGGAAGGCGGGCGACGTGGTCCGTCGGCCCGTCGGTGAGCGCGTCGAGCACCGCCGACGAGCACAGGAACGGCAGGCCGAGGGCGTCGGCCCGGCCGGCGGCGGCGCGGGCGACGACGCTGTGGTACTCCCCCGCCAGGGCGGCCACACCGAGGCCGGCCAGTTCCTCGACGGCCGCCACGGCCCGGTCGGGGTCGGCCGCGGTGTCCCGGACGATCAGTTCGAGCGGTTTTCCGAGGATCCCGCCGGCGTCGTTGACCTCGCGCACGGCCAGTTCCATCCCGGCGAGCAGATGCCGGCCCGCCTCCGTCCAGCCGGGCGGGGTGAGCGGAGCGAGCGCTCCGATCCGGACACTCGTCCCGTCCCGGCCTACCGGGCGCACCTGGGTGATCATGCCGGCCATTGCATCCGCCGGCGTCACCGGCGGGCAACCGATTATCCGTTCACCGGACTGCCGGACTGCCGGACAGTCGGACCGTCGGGTCGGGCCTAGCGCGGCGTCCAGGTGAACTTGTCCCCGCCGACCCAGCGGACCACGTCGGGGTCGTCCAGGTCGTGGACCTTGATGCCGAAGGCGGCGGCGGCCTCCAGGACGTCGATGACGGTCGTCGCCTCTCCGACCACCTGTCCGTCGATCTCCACGATCCGGAACGGCGGCGTGCCCGGCTGTACCCCGAGCACGAGGATCCGCGGACTGCCGATGTGCGGGCTCGCGATTTCGGTCATGACTAGAGGGTAGGCCGCAAACCCGGGAAGCGGCCTCCAGGGCGCCGCGTTCAGGGGCCGCCGCGTCTGGTGCACCGCGTCAGTGGCGTCACGTCTGGGCCACCGCGTCAGGGCCGCCGCCAGTCGTCGCTCGTCAGGTGCGAGCCGGCCATCGGGCCCATGCGCAGCATCCCGCCGTCCACGCTCCAGGACGCGCCGGTGACGTACGACGCCTCGGGCCCGGCGAGGAAGGCGATGACGGCGGCGACCTCGCGGGCGTCGCCGGGACGGCCGAGCGGCACGCCGGGGCGATGCTCGGTGTGCGGGTCGGTGTCCTCCTGACCGGTCATCGGGGTGGCGATCTCGCCCGGGGCCACCGCGTTCACGGTGATGCCGTGCTCGGCCAGCTCGATCGCCATGACCTGGGTGAGCAGGCCGAGGCCGCCCTTGGCCGCGCAGTACGGCGCGGCGCCCACCCGCGGCTGGTGCTCGTGCACGGACGTCACGTTGACGATCCGGCCGCCGTCGCCCTGGCGGATCATGCGCCGGGCCGCGTTCTGCCCGCACAGGAAGGGCCCGGCCAGGTCGACGTCCAGGACGCGGCGCAGGTCCTCCAGGCCGAGGTCGAGGAAGGGCGTCGCGGTGCCGGTGCCGGCGTTGTTGACGAGGACATCGATGCGGCCGAGCCGTTCGCACAGCGCGTCCACCGTGTCGGCGGCCCCGGGCAGCCGGGTCAGGTCGACGTGGGCGACCTCGGCACGGCGGCCGAGGGCCCGGACCTCCTCGGCGGTCCGCTCGGCGCCCTTCTCGTCGGTGTGCCAGGTGATGCCGACGTCCATGCCCGCCTCGGCCAGGCGTACGGCGGTGGCGCGGCCGATACCCGAGTCGGAACCGGTGACGACGGCCACCCTGGTGTCGGTCGGCGTGGGACTGGGCACGGGCGGCCTCCTCGTCGGGGCGGACGGTGTGACGGGGCATCGCAGTACCCGGAGGCCGCCCGGACAAACCGCCGGGCCCGTCGTGCGGTCCCCGGCCCGCTGGGGAACCCTGGAGGTGCCGGAGGAGGAGGTGGCGATGGATCCCGTTCGGGCGCTGGACCGGATCGCCTTCCTGCTGGAGCGGTCGCAGGCGCCGACGTACCGGGTCCGCGCCTTCCGCACCGCGGCCCGGGTGCTCGGCGAGCTGCCCGAGGCCGAGCTGCGCGAGCGGGCGGAGGCCGGTTCGCTGGAGTCCCTGAAGGGGGTCGGCCCGAAGACGGCGCAGGTCGCGCGGGAGGCGCTGGCCGGGCAGGTCCCCGGCTACCTGGAGAAGCTGGAGGGCGAGGCCGACGTCCCGCTCGCCCACGGGGGCGAGGAGCTGCGGGCCCTGCTGCGCGGTGACTGCCATCTGCACTCCGACTGGTCGGACGGCGGCAGCCCGATCGAGGAGATGGGCCGGGCCGCGGCGGCGCTCGGACACGAGTGGGCGGCCCTGACCGACCACTCGCCCCGGCTGACGGTGGCCCGCGGCCTGTCCCCCGAGCGGCTGCGCGAGCAGCTGGACGTGGTGGCGGAGCTGAACGGGACGTGGGCGCCGTTCCGGCTGCTGACCGGCATCGAGTGCGACATCCTCGAGGACGGCTCGCTGGACCAGGAACCGGAGCTGCTGGAGCGGCTCGACGTCGTCGTGGTGTCCGTGCACTCCAAACTGCGGATGGACGCCCGCTCGATGACCCGCCGCATGGTCGCCGCCGTCCGCGATCCGCACGCGGACGTCCTCGGGCACTGCACCGGGCGGCTGCTGACCGGCCGGGGCCGGCCGGAGTCGGAGTTCGACGCGGACGCCGTGTTCGCGGCCTGCGCGGAGTCCGGCACCGCCGTGGAGATCAACAGCCGGCCGGAACGGCTGGATCCGCCGCGGCGGCTGCTGCGCCGGGCGGTGGAGGCGGGCGTGCTGTTCTCCGTCGACACCGACGCGCACGCCCCCGGCCAGCTGGACTGGCAGATCCACGGCTGCGCCCGGGCCGAGGAGTGCGGGGTGCCCGCCGAGCGGGTCGTCACCACCTGGTCGCTGCACGAGCTGCTCGCCTGGACCCGGGAGGGCCGGCTGCCGGCCGGAGTGGCGGACGGCTGACGTGGTACCCGCCCGGCTCACGCGGCGAGAAGCGGCGCGGAGCAGCGAGAAGCAGCGCGAAGGCGACAAGCCGACAAGCCGACAAGAAGGGAACGGTGCATGGAACGGGCGGCCGTGTTCGACGTCGACGGAACCCTCGTCGACACCAATCATCTGCACGTGGTCACCTGGTGGGAGGCGTTCCGGCAGGCAGGTCACCGGGTGCCGATGCACGCCGTCCACCGGGCGGTGGGGCTGGCCTCCACCGACCTCATCGGCCATCTGCTGGGCGAGGACCGCGACAAGGACCAGGACGCGCAGCTCAGCGCCGCCCACAAGGCGCTGTACGGGCAGTACTTCGACCGGCTGCCCGCGCTGCCGGACGCCGGGAAGCTGCTGCGGCACCTGGCCGGCGGCGGCTGGACGGTCGTCCTCGCCACCTCGGCGGGCGGCGCGGAGCTGGGCGCGCTGCGGCGGGCGATCGACGCGGACGACGCGATCTCCGCGACCGCGAGCGCCGACGACGTCGACGCGGGAAAGCCCGCGCCGGAGCCGGTGGAGCACGCCCTGGAGCTCGCCGGGGTGCCGGCCGAGCGGGCGGTGTTCGTCGGCGACACGGTGTGGGACATGCGGGCGGGCAGCCGCGCCGGGGTGCGCTGCGTGGGCGTGCTGTGCGGCGGTCTGCCGCGCGCCGACCTGGAGGAGGCGGGCGCGGACGCGGTGTACGCGGACCCGGCCGACCTGCTGGCCTCCCTCGCGAAGAGCCCGCTGGCATGAGCCGCGCGGACAGGAGCACGCCCGGCGGCGCACGGCACGTATGACGGACGTGGGACACGAGCCCCGGCGAACGGCCGGGGACGACGGAGGGAACGGCGGGACGGGGCGCCGAGGGCGCTGGCGGACCGCGGCGGCGCAGGTGATCCGCGGAGCGCGGCCGGTGGACTGGGTACGGCGGGAGGCCGCGGCCGTCGGGCAAGCAGTCCTGGCCGCCTGGCGGGGCCCCGGCCGGGAACGCGACCTGGTCGTCCAGTCGCTGAAGGCCGCCGGGGCGGGGCTGCTCGCCTGGGCCGTGGCGGGCGTCTGGCTCGGCGACCCGATGGCGCTGATGGCTCCCTGGGTGGCGGTGGTCATCGTGCAGGCCACCGTGTACAGCTCCGTGCGCCAGGCCGGCCAGCTGTTCGGGGCGATCTGCCTCGGGTCGCTGGTGGCGTCCGGCGCCCAGGCGATCACGGACGACAACACTGGGGCACTGGCGCTCTCCCTGCCGTTGCTGATGCTGCTCGGGAACTGGTCGCGCTTCGGCCTCCAGGGCGTCTACGCGGCCACCACCGCGGTGTTCGTGCTGGCCGCGGGGACACCGGTCTCCGCGGCCGCGGTCGGGCACCGGGTGGGGCAGGCGGCGCTCGGCGCGGTCATCGGCGTCGCGGTGAACGCGTTCGTGCTGCCGCCGATCCATCTGCGCAACGTCCGGGAGAACCTCGCGGCGCTGGCCCGGGAGTCGGGCGACGTCCTGCACACCGTCGCCGGCGACCTGCGGGAGACCGAGTGGGACGCGCAGACGGCCGCCGGCTGGAACGGCGAGGCCGCGCGGCTCCAGCGGCGGGTGGAGGCGCTGGCGTCGGCCCGGTCCTGGAGCCGGGAGAGCCTGCGGCTGACGTCCGGCCCGCTGCGGGTGCTGCACCGGGCGCCGCCTCCCGCGCCGCCCGAGGAGGAGGACCAGCGCTGGACACGGGTCGCCGGCAACATCACGTCACTCACCCGGACGCTGTCGGTGGCGGCCGACGAGAACCGCACGCCGGCCACGCCGGAGGGCCCGGTCCTCGGCCTGTACGCGCGGCTGCTGAAGCTGATCGGCGACTCCTGCCACGTGGAGGCCGACCGGCTGCTGGGGCCGGGGGCGGAGCGCCGCCCGCAGGACGAGGAGGCCGCCGCGAAGGACGCCGAGGAGGCGACCGAGGAGACGGAGGAGACGATGGACGAGCTGCACCGGCAGTTGCAGCAGGGGATGCGGGAGCACGCCGGGCAGGGCGCCGCGCAGGCCTCGGTGCTGGGCGCGCTGCTGCTACAGGCCGAGAACCTGTGGGCCGAGATCGTTCCGGAGCCCCCGGACCAGTGACGCCAGAGCAGTGACGCCCGGAGCAGTGACGCTCGAACCCATGACAGTCGGACCCGTGACGCGGATCACCCCAAAACACGACAGACGGTGGAACACCGGGAGGGTGTGCTCCGTTGAAGAAGGCGTGGGTACGGATGGGACAGTGTCCCCGGGCCTCACCTGTAGCCCACAGGGACGATCGTTCGGCTGAAGCCCTGTGGAGCCCCTCGCCGAGAGGCGACCGCCATCCGTATCCACCACAGACCGCCCCGACCGTGATCCCCCCGTCCGGTCGGGGCTCTTCTTTGCCCGCGGCGCGGCGGGGTACCCGTGGCCTCCGACCTGGCAGGCGGACGGGAGGAGCGCAAGGTGAGCAGCACAGCGGGCAGCAGGATCGTGGTCACGGGTGCCACCGGCAACGTGGGCACCAGCGTGGTGAGACTCCTCTCGGAGGATCCCGAGGTCGGTTCGGTCCTGGGACTGGCCCGGCGGATCCCCGACTGGTCGCCGCCGAAGACGGAGTGGGCCGCCGTCGACCTGGCCTCCGATCTGGCCGACGCCGCCGGTCACTTCGCGGGGGCCGACGCGGTGATCCATCTGGCGTGGGCGTTCCAGCCGACGCACGATCCCGCGACGACCTGGCGCACGAACGTCCTCGGCTCGCTGCGGGTCTTCGAGGCGGTGGCCGCGGCCGGAGTGCCGACGCTGGTGCACGCCTCGTCGGTCGGCGCGTACTCGCCGGGGCCGAAGGAGCGCGCCGTGGACGAGTCATGGCCGACGCACGGCTGGCCGGACGCGGCGTACTGCCGGGAGAAGGCCTACCTGGAGCGGGCACTGGACACCTTCGAACGCGACCATCCGGGCATCCGGGTGGTGCGGATGCGGCCCGCCTTCCTCTTCAAGCGGCAGTCGGCGAGCGAGCAGCGACGGATCTTCGGCGGCAAGTACCTGCCCGGGCCGCTGGCCCGTCCGGAGCTGCTGCCGTTCCTGCCGGACGTCCCCGGGCTGCGGGTACAGGCGCTGCACACCGACGACGCGGCGGGCGCCTATCGTCTCGCGGTGCGCACGGAGGACGCCCGGGGCCCCTACAACCTGGCGGCCGATCCGCCGGTCGACGCGGCGCTGCTGGGCGAGATGACGGGCGCGCGTCCGGTGCGGCTGCCCCGCACGGCGGCCCGCTCGGCGATCGCCGCCGCGTGGGGGCTGCATCTGCTGCCGGCGTCCCCGCACCTGTTCGACGCGGTGCTGCGGCTCCCGCTCATGGACTGCACGCGGGCGCGGGCGGAGCTCGGCTGGCGTCCGGTGCACACGGCGACGGAGGTGCTGGAGGAGTTCCTGCTGGGACTTCGGCAGGGCGCGGGCGCGGCGACGGAACCGCTGCGGGGGCGCAAGGTCGGCTGACCTCCGGGCACGGGACGGCCGGCCGGGGTGGATCGGATCCGCCCCGGCCGGCCGTCGGTGCTCGTCGGCCGGTGTCCGCCGGCCCGGGGGCTCGTCAGCCGGACGACTCGTCGGGCACGGGGTGCTCAGGGTGCACGTTGCCCGAGTGCGGCGCGCCCTGCCGGCCCGTCCCGGCCTCGTCCGTGTCGGGGAGGTCGGTGTCGTCGGTGTCGGAGCCGTCGGTGTCGCCGGAGTCCGCCGGCTCGTCGCGGCCGGTCTCCTCGTCGCGGTCGGTGCCGTCGCCGTCGTCCGTGTCGTCGCGGGGCTCCTGCCGCGCACTGGCGGGTGCGGCCTCCCAGGGGTCCTCGCCGGCGCCGGCCTGCTGGTCCGGCAGGTCCCGCGGCACGGGGGCACCGTTCTCGCCCGGTCCTTCGAGGCGGTGGTCGGTCACGGCGCTCTCCCTCCGGTGGTTCCGCCGGGTCGTTTCGAGCGTCGCCGGGTACCTCCGCGGGGGCCGGCGAAACCTCAGTGCGGCGCCCGTTCGTCCAGTGCCGTGCGCCAGGCGGGGAGCGGGTTCTCGGGCGCGGGCTCGGGGCGCCGGCCGCCGCGGGCGAAGAAGTCGGCCAGCGGCAGGATCGCGGCGCCGACGGTGACCGCGTCCGGGCCGAGCCGGCCGAGGTCCACGGTCACCTTCCGGGCCGGGTGGCGCAGCGCGTACGACACCGCGTGGCGGCGTACGGCGGGCAGGAAGCGGGTGCCGAGCTGGAGGCCCGCCCAGCCGCCGATGAGGATGCGCTCGGGCTGGAAGAGGTTGATCAGGTCGGACAGGCCGGCGCCCAGGTACTCGGCGGTCTCCTCCAGGACGGCGGCCGCGACCGGGTCGGCGGTGCCGCCGTCGGGCGGGTAGGCGGCGGCCAGCAGGGAGGTGAGGGCCGTCTCCTCGTCGGTGCCCTCGGGCACCCGGCCGCCCTCCTCGCGCCAGCGGGCCAGCAGGGACTCGGCGCCCGCGTAGGCCTCCAGGCAGCCGAGCGCGCCGCAGCGGCAGCGGCGTCCGCGGACCCGGACCGTCAGGTGCCCCCACTCGACCGCGCGGCCGTGCTCGACCTCGGGGGTGACGAGGCAGGCGCCGACGCCGGAGCCGAAGAGGACGACGATCGCGTTGCGGGCGCCGCGTCCGGCGCCGAACCACATCTCGGCCTGGCCGAGGGTCTTGGCGCCGTTGTCGATGAAGTACGGGACGGTGTCGGGCAGCGGGGAGCCGGCGCGCAGCAGGGCCTCCAGCGGGACGGCGTCCCAGCCGATGGTCTGGCCGTGGACGACGGCACCGCGGTCGGGGGTGTGCTCGACGATGCCGGGGACGCCGATCCCCACGCCGAGCAGCCGCTCGGGCGCGAGGCGGGCGGCGGCCAGCACCTCGGCGACGCCCTCGCGGATGTGGTCGACGATGACCTCGACCTCGTAGCGCTGCTGGGTCAGCGGGCGTTCGGCGCGGGCGAGCTCGGTGAGGGTCAGGTCGAACAGCTCGACGCGCACCCTGGTCTCGCCGACGTCCACGCCGATCATGTGGCCGCTGCCGGGCGCCACGCGCAGCAGGGTGCGGGGCCTGCCGCCGTCGGAGTCGACGCTGCCGGCCTCCTCCACCAGGCCGTCGCCGACCAGGTCGGCGACGACGTTGCTGACGGAGCCGGAGCTCAGCCCCGTCGCGGGGCCCAGCTCGAAGCGGCTGAGCGGCCCGTCGAAGTAGAGCCGCTGGAGTACGGCCGTACGGTTGGCCCGCCTGAGGTCGCGCACCGTGCGCCCGTTCCGCCCCGCCATATGGCTCCTCCCGCCGTGCCCGACCAGCAACATACCCCCGCCGGCCCGCCGCCCGCGACTTTCCTCTGCCCTTAATTCAGGCTGTGAACTGCCTGAACGCTCCCAGTCCGGCCCGCGCTCGGGCCGTCGTACGCGAAATCCGTTGGCTCTTCCGCCGCCCGGCTATTTACCCTAGGCAGGAACCTAGGACCCCTAGGTTCGACTTCCCCGGACCGACGATCACACCCCGAGGCCTCCCATGAGAACACTCACCGAGCGGGACATCCGCGACTCCTTCGTCAACTGCTCGAAGGGCGAGGCGAAGCGGCTGGCCGTTCCCCGCGACCTCGACGAGCGCCCGTGGGAGCACCTGGACTTCCTGGGCTGGCGGGATCCCGGAGCGCCCGACCGGAGCTATCTGGTCACCGAGCATGGCGGGCGCCTCGTCGGGGTCGCGCTGCGCTTCCAGCAGGCCCGGCCCGGCTTCTTCCACCGCAGCATGTGCTCGCTGTGCCTGACCACCCATCCGCGGGGCGGCGTGTCGCTGATGACCGCGCGCAAGGCGGGCCCGGCCGGCCGCGAGGGCAACTCGGTCGGCCTGTACATGTGCACCGACCTGGCCTGTTCCCTGTACCTGCGGGGCAGGAAGCTGCCGGAGACGGGCGCCCGTTTCGAGGAGAGCCTCACCCTGGAGGAGCAGATCGCGCGGACCACGGGCCATCTGTCGGCCTTCCTCGCGAAGATCACCGGCTGACCCGCCCGTTCCGGGTGCATCGGGGCGGCTTCCCGGCGCGTGAGAGGCGTTTTGACCGCCTGCGTCCGGTTACCGTCTGTCCGGATACGTTCGATGCGCCTGGGGAAGGGGAACAGCCCGAGGATGCTGGATGTACGTGAGACGGTGGCGTCCGGGGCGCGCGAGGCGAAGCGCCTGGTGAAGGACCCGATGGTCGTGCAGGCGCTGCGCTCGGCCGCGGCGGCCTCGATCGCCTATGTGATCGCGGTGCGGCTGTCCCCCGACAAGTCGGCGGCGCCGCTCACCGCGCCGCTGACCGCACTGCTGGTCGTCCAGGTCACGCTGTACGCGACGCTGAAGATGAGCGTCCGACGTGTGAACGCGGTGGTGGCCGGTGTCCTGGTCGCCATCGTCTTCAGCGCGGTGGTGGGCTTGAGCTGGTGGAGCCTCGCGCTGGTGATCTTGGCGGCGCTCGGCGTCGGGCATCTGGTGCGGGCGCACGAGTTCGTGGCCGAGGTGGCGATCAGCGCGATGCTGGTCCTCGGCGTGACCTCGCACGGCACCCTGGCCTGGGCCCGGGTGGTGGAGACGCTGATCGGGGCCGTCGTCGGCCTGTCCTTCAACCTCCTCTTCGCTCCCCCGGTCTGGGTGGAGCAGGCCGGGGAGTCCATCGAGGGCCTGGCCCGGCGGGTGCGGCAGCTGATGCTGCGCATGGGTGAGGAGGCGGCGGGCGCCACGCCGTTCCACGAGGCGGCGGCCCGCCTGCACGAGGCCCGCCGCCTCGACCACGACATCGCCGAGGTGGACGAGGACCTGCGGCAGGCCGAGGACAGCCTGCGGCTCAATCCGCGCGTCCGGGAGGGCCTGCTGCACCGGGTGGTGCTGCGCACCGGTCTCGACACCCTGGAGATCTGCACGGTGGTACTGCGGGTCCTGGCGCGCACCTTCACCGACCTCGCGAAGGACCGCGAGCCGGATCCCCTGTTCCCGGCGGAGACGGGCGCGACGATCCAGCAGTTGCTGTCCGAGATCGCCGACGCCGTGGTCAGCTTCTCGGTGCTGGTGACCACCAGCGCCAGTGAGAACGCCGAGTCGGCGGAGGAACGGCTGAGCGCCGAGCTGCACCAGGCGGCGGTCACCCGGGACAAGCTGGCCCAGCTGCTGCTGGGCGAGATCCAGCGCGACGCCCGCCAGTGGCAGTTGCAGGGCGCGGTGCTGACCGAGGTCAACCGCATCATCGACGAGATGGACACCGAGCACCGCTCGCGCAGGCTCCTGGAGGAACTGGACCGCCACACGCGCGAGCAGCGGGAGAGGCGCCCCCGGCTGACGAGGGCGTGGGACCGGCTGCGCAAGGTGCCGCGGCCGCGCCGGAACCGGGGCGGCGCCGGGCATCGTTCTAAGTGACGGACGTTCTC
>NZ_WWHX01000880.1 GCF_009862125.1 Streptomyces sp. SID5910 | reverse complement strand
GGTGAATGTGCTGTGTCGGTGGAAGGAGTGCGCCTTGCCGACTGCCTGGAGGAAATTGGCAAGGGCGAGAGCCGTCCACAAGGCGGCAAGACCACCAGCCGTGGCAACCGGGGCAGCGACAGAGGCCAGGACTCCGTAGCAAACGAAGGTTGCCACGAAGCTCGGCACCGTGCGCTTGAGGCCGATGAGGCCGAACCCGACGACCGCCTGCAGCGCGTCGGTGACGACCACCGCCAGCACCAACGGCAGCAGATCTGTGACCTGCGATCGCACATCGGCATCCGTCGTGAACAGCGGAACAACCCACGAATTGAGGACAATCACCGCTGCCGCGATCAGCCCCACAACGGTCAGTGCCAACCACGTCCCTGCCCGAACGCTATGCCGGACACTCGTGCTCTCGTGTTTCTCCGCATAATCGGACACCACAGGGATGGTGGCTTGGCCGACCGCCACTGCAGCCGTGAAAATGAGATTGACCAGCGAGATTCCAACGCTGTGCACCGCCGCGCTGTCCGTCCCGATTCGGGCCGCAGCGAACGTCAGCAGGCCCAGGACGGCGAACTTGACGAGTACTGTGCCGGCCAGCGGAATCCCAACGGCGCCGATCTTCCAGACCTGCTTCACATCCGGCCTGCCCGGATATAGGGAGCGGCCGGTCAGCACGGTGGATCGGCGGAGGGCCACCTGGCTGACGGAGGCGCTGATCATGCTGGAGGCGAGCATGGCGACGCCTGCCCCGTTCAGGCCGTAACTCGGCAGCGGGCCGGGACCACCCACGAGGAGGACGGACAGCGTGGCGGATGCGGCGGTGCCGAGCAGCCCGGCCCGCATCACCAGCGTTGAGTGGCCCAGTGCGACCAGGACGGACGTGGCTGACGAGCTGACCGCGATGGCGAGCACGCTCCCAGCCAGCAGGAAGGGGAAGATCCCCAGCTGGTCGAGAGCGGTGCGGGCAACCCCGGTTGCATGGCCGATCAGGGGAACGGATGCAACCGCTGCCGCAGCTATGGCACCGACGGTGATCGCGAGCCACATCCCGCTGTGTACCACGGGCAGGAGACGGTCAGGATCCTCCTTGCGTGGCGTGACAAACGGCATCACGCCACGCAGCGCGCCCGCCACCGTGGCAGTGGCCGGGCTGAACACGGCCATGGTGACGGCGAAGGCCGCGAGCGTTGCGGTGGAGTGGTTGCCGAGCAGCGCGGTGTCGACCAAGGCTCCGGCTGAGGCAGCGATCATTGTCAGGTACAGCGGGAGGGCTGCCGACGCTATCTCGATCCACGTACTGCGTCCGGCCGGTCCAGTTCCTTTGCTGATCACGGGTTCGATCATCACACTGCGGGAGCCGCAAGATCAGCGGAAGTGGCGAAGTTTCCGGGGAGGGAGACTCTCACTTGAACCGACTCCTGTTGGCTCAGTGGGCGGACTTCGGCTTCTTCACCCAGCGGGGGGGGCGGGCCTCTTACGAGTCAGTCGCCTGGTCATCATGGTGATGAGTGCCCAGTTCAAGTGAGCTTCGGAGTGCTGGGGCAGACGTTCGTAGTCGCGTGCGTTGCGGCGGGCGTTCATGCACCAGCCGATCGTGCGCTCGACTTTCCAGCGGCGGGGCAGGACGACGAAGCCCTTGGTGCCCTTGGGCCGGGAGACGATGCGCAGGGTGAGCCAGAGGCGGTCGCGGGCGCAGTCCACGAGGTCGCCGGCGTAGCTGCGGTCGGCCCAAACCTGGGTGATCTGCGGCTGGGTGAGGCGCAGTCGCCAGAACACGTCGCGGGCGGCTTCGCGGTCCTGGATGTCGACGGGCGTTACCGTGATCATTACGGGCAGGCCGAAAGTGTTCACGGTGATGTGTCGTTTGCGGCCGTTGATTTTCTTCGCGGCGTCGTAGTCGCGGCCGTTGCGGCCTACGGTGGAGGCGCCCTTAACGGACTGGGAGTCGACGATCAGCGTCACCGGGTTGCCGGTACGGATCCGGCGCCGGAGCTGGTCACGGATGTAGGTGACGACCCCGGCCCGGTTCCACCTCCAGAAGAACCCGTAGACCGTCTCCCACGGGGGAAAGTCCGCAGGCAGTGCCCGTCACTTCGCGCCGTTGTCGACGATGTAGCGGATACCGTCGACGATCTTCCGGCCTGGCCACTTCTCCGGGTGGCCGCCGGTCTTGGTCTGGCAGGCCGGGGCCAGCGGGAGGGCAAGGACGGCGACCTGGCCGGGGCCGACAAGGAATCCCAGGAGGTCAGCATGCTCGCGCTGCACCTGCTCCAGTCCGCCCTGGTCCACGTCAACACGCTGCTGATGCAGCAGGTCCTTGCCGACCCGAAGTGGGCCAACACCCTCACCGACGCGGACCGGCGTGCGCTCTCCTCACTGTTCTGGACGCACGTGAATCCGTACGGACGGTTCGAGCTGGATATGAACCGGCGCCTGGATCTGGACCTGGCCACCCGCACCGTATCGGGCCCGCGCACTCTTCGGGAGGAAGGGGCTGCGTGCAGGGGTGAGGTATGGGCCAGGTCCAGATGCGGGCTGCAAGGCAACCAGGGAGCCGTTGTAGGGCACGGCTACGTCGATGAGTAGTACCGCTGGCGAGCTTCTCTGACGTCCTCCGGGAAGGCGCCCACCAGGCCAAAGTCGGTGATCGAGTTAGCAAGCTTCCCAATCGCCGTCTGCACTCTGGAGGTTCGCCGTGGTCCCAGTCTCGGGGTGCGGCCTCGCGCCGATGGCCGGCGGCTCCCTACTTTCCCCCGTCGGCGGAATGGAGCTGGAAGTCGACGACGACGCAACCAACCTGTCCGTCATCGGTGCGGCCGATCCAGACGGGGTAGGCCCCGTCGCCCTGGCCGGCACGGAAGGCGATGAGGTTCGGCTCGGGCTCCGGGCCGGGCAATTCGACGCTGAAATGGCTGTCGCTGTCGAGGGGTATGAAAAGGTCCTCGTCCAGTTGGTCTTCGAGCACCGTCCGCGTCGCATCCATGAAAGCCGCTGTGCCGGTATCCACGCCAACCCCGTAGAACTGGCCCTCGCCGAGCAGCCCCAGGTCCTCGTCGGGCCGGAGGGCCATGTCCCACTCGCGGGGCGGGATGTCCAGGAACGTCACCTTGGCCGCGGCGACATTGACCCCGCGTGCCGTGCGCAGAAGCGACAGCGTGGCCGGAAACTCGCCCGATGGCACAGCCACGGTCCGCGGGGTCTCTCCGATCCAGCCGGGGTCCGAGACCACCAGCTGCCCTGACGTGATCCGCAGCACGCCGACGTCAACGGGCTCGACGACGGCCGGCCCATCCGGAGTGTCGCACGCACCCGGACTGAACAGCTGCTCGATTCCGTTGGCGCGCAGCGGTCCCGACCCTTCGTCCACCGACACGTCGTTCAGGACTACGGTCGTGGCGGGCTCGTGGCCCTGCTGGGCGAGGAACGGCGCGAACACCTGCCAGTCGCCGAATTCCGGTACGGGGCAGAGGAAGCTTTCGACGGGCGCCGCGAACCGCCGAACGGGGACGCTCGACGGGCCGGATGTTCGAGCGTGCAGTGGCTCCGTCGACGCTCCCCTCGGCCCGGCGAACTCGGACTTCACCTCGACCTGCCCGTCGGCCGAGACGGTCGTGGTCTCCTGAACATCCCACCTGTCGGACGAGTACTCCTGCTCGTCAGAAAACTGCCATCGGGTGTTCCAGCGAGCCAACAACATCCCCGTACTGTGCGGCTTGAGGTCGATCATCTGCATGCGCCAGGACCTGTCGTCGAACAGATACACACGCCACATGCCGCGCGGCCATCTTTCGACCAGTGCCAGCGGTTGCTCCCGCGCAGACAACAGAACCGCGTAATCCATCCCGGCAGCATGCTTGCGTGCCGCGAGCGCTCGCGGCATCGGGTCCGGATGGGTCATTCCCCGATAGGAACCCCACATCTCGCCGTACGACACATCAAGACTGTCGAAGATCACAGCCGCACATCCCCCCCGTGGCACCAGCCACTCCGAGCAGAGGCGCTCGACGGGTGACCCCTGCCGCAACGCCCTGCCCTTCCGAAGCTTCATCGTGCCGCCAGTCTGCCACCGGGGTGTGACACAGAGGATTGTGGGAGCCTGCAACCTGGGGTTACCGACGAAATGGGCCGCCCCAGGTGACGAAACACAGTCGGTTCGGCGCGATGAAATCCTGAACCCCATGGCCTACCGCAGACCAGCAGTCGACCGACCGTCAGAGCCTCGTCCTGGACGAGGTCGACATCGAGGAGCCGGTGGACTTCGAGGAGGAGAGCGGCACCCAGCACATCCTCGACGTGCTCGACGTCCTGCACCGCGACTGCCTCGCCCTGCGCATCCACGACGGCGCGTTCTCCGCGATGGACCTTACTGCCCGCTATCCGCGCACCGGCGAGCTGCTGTCCACCGTGAAGTTCATGGTGCAGACGCTCGCTGCCGCCGGCGAACTCCAGCGTGGCCTCCAGCGCGAGCTGACGTACGACGGACTACGGGCTGCCGAGGTGAAGGGAAACAAGGGTGGGCGCCGTCCGGCCGTCCCGGTCGGGAAGACCGACGCCGTGCGCACCGCGTACCTGGAAGGCCGGTCCATCGCCGCCCTCGCTCGCGATCACAACGTCAGCCGCGATGCCATCCGCACCGCCCTCGCGGATCTGCTGCCCGAGTACACGGCCGCCGACACGGGTACCCCGACCCCGGAGCTGCCGGTGGCCCTCGATATGCCAGGCAAGGTCGCCGACTTCCTCCGCGCCGCCGATCTGGCGTCCGCCGAGCGCGCCGTGCTCGACCAGGGCGTGACCGTACGCCGCGGCCAGGGCTAGACCTTGCGCATCACGGCTGTGCCCGCGATCCACCGCCCGACTCCTCGACCTCTGCCCGACGGCGCTGCGGCGGTCCCGGCCCAGCGCAAGGCCCGCCGCGAGTACGAGAACCGCGTCAACCTGCACGCCCCGACTACAGATCTCGGAAGTCAGTCACGCTCCGCTACATGACGGGTGGCGGCAGCTAGACGAGAACACGGCCGTGTCGCGGGCGCGACACGCCGGGGCAGGGGTAAATCAGGGGCGCTCGAAGCGCGCACCAGCTGTCACCGACCCGCGTGCCAAACGCGAGGTACTCCTGAGGCGTTCGGCTACGGCGTTTCCGTAACGGTGTTCCGTGACGCCCACCGTTGACGGCAGGCCCGTACCCGGCAACGGTCCGAGCAGTACACCGCTGCCCTCGACCGCTCCACCCCCACCGTCCACGACCGCCCGCACACCGGACACTCCGCCTGTTCACCCCGCTGCATCGCGGCCACCGCTGCCGAGTCTGCTGAAGCCTCCGCCAACGCCGTGACCTGCACCGACCCGAGCAGAACACCGCCTCCGCCTCAGGAGTCAGCGGTCGCGCATCCGCAGCTGCCCCGGACGACCAGGGGCGCGTGCGGCGTGGGTGGTGCTGCGGCTTCGCTGCCGAGGAGCAGGTCGACCGCCCGGGCTGCCATCGCCTCCAGGGGTTGACGGGTGACGGTGAGCGCGGGAGCGGTGTAGGCACTGTCCGGGGTGCCGTCGAGGCTGATGACGGCCAGGCGGTCCGGTACGGGCAGCTTGTGAGTCCGGGCCGCGGCGAGGACGCCGATGGCTTGTTCGTCGGTGGCTGTGATGAGTGCGGCGGGCATGGTGCCCTCGCTGATGAGCTGTCCGGTCAGGGCCGCTGCCGCTGCGCGTGAGTACGCGCACCGCAGCAGCGGGGCCTCGCCGGTGCCGGCGAGGGCCGTCTCCCACGTGGCGCGGCGCCGGCCGACCGGTCCCGCGTCACGCGGTCCGGCGAGGAAGGCGATCCGGGTGTGCCCGTGGCCGCGCAGGTGGGCGACGGCCTGCTGGACGGCGGCCTCGTTGTCGGCGGTCACCGCCGGGGTCCCCTCGTCCTCGGGCTGGTTGTGCACGTACACGGCGGGGACGCCCGCGCGCTTGACCTGGTCGGCGACATCCGCGCCGCCGTCGGCGGAGACGACGATGAGCCCGTCGACCTGGGCGGAGAGGAACTTGTCCGCGAGATGCTCCTGCCGGTCCGCGGAGTATCCGGCGTTTCCGGTCAGGGTGAGCTTTCCGTGCTTGTCCAGTGCCTGCTCGACGTGCCGGGCCAGCGCGCCGAAGTAGGGGTTGGAGGCGTCGGCGAGGATCAGGCCGACGACGCCGGTGGTCCGCGAACGCAGGGCCCGTGCGATGTGGTTGGGCCGGTAGTCCAGCTCCGCCGCGGCAGCCAGGACCCGCTCGCGGGTCGCGGCCGCGACCGGCCGGGGGCCGTTGTTCATCACGTAGCTGACCACCGCTGTCGAGGTCCCGGCCGCGCGGGCCACGTCCGTCAGTGTCGGGGCCTTGCCTGTTTGCTTCGCCATAACTCTTGCATCCTCTCATCTAAACGATTAGATATGAAGCATGAACGGATTCTCGGCAGGCCGGGTGATGGCCGTGGGCTCGGTGAACATCGACCGCATCCTGCGCTGTCCCGTCCTTCCCTCCCCGGGCGAGACGGTGCTGGTGACCTCCGTGAAGGAGGGGTTCGGCGGGAAGGGCGGCAATCAGGCCGTGGCTGCCGCCACCATGGGCGCCGCCACCCACCTGGTCGCCAAGGTCGGCGGGGACGCCGGAGGCCTCAAGGCTCTCGCCAACCTGCGCGGTGCCTCGGTCGGCGTGGACACGGTGATCACCGAGGTGTCCGCGCCGACCGGACAGGCGCTGGTCATGGTGGACGCGGACGGCAGGAGCAACATCGCCGTCATCGGCGGCGCCAACGCTCTGCTGTCCGCCCAGGACGTCACCGACGCCCTGACGGTGCTCCGGCCGTTGGCCGGGGATGTGATCCTCACCAGTGGCGAGGTTCCCCTGCCCTGTCTTGAGGCCGTCGCAGGCTTCCTTGCGCCGGGGACACGGTGGGTGCACAACGCGACTGCGGCCGGGATCCTGCCCGCCTGGCCCGAAGAGAACCGGCCACTGCTGGTGGTCGACGAGACCGAGGCCCGGCAGCTCACCGGAGCCCCCGGCGCCCGGGCCGCCGCCCGGATCCTGGCAGAGTCGGCTTCCGGTGCGGTGGTCACCCTGGGCGGCGACGGCGCCCTGGTCGCCCAGGAAGGGCTGTGCGAGCACATCACCACGCCTGCCGTGACCGTCATCGACACCACGGGCGCCGGGGACGTCTTCTGCGGCGTACTCGCCGCCGAACTCGCCCACGGCCACCCCCTCACCCGGGCAGCAGCCACCGCCACCGCCGCGGGTGCCTTCGCCGTCACCGCACTCGGCGCCCGAGGCGCGCTGCCCCGCCCGAACGACCTCGTCCGCCTGCGGGCTCACTGACCCCGCACACCTCGAACGACTCACACGAATGGAGCACGGCCATGCCGGCCCTTCCCCTGATCATTGACACCGACACCGGATCCGACGACGCGGTCGCCCTCCTGCTCGCCGCCGCCAGTGGACTCGGCGACATCCGGGCGGTGACCACCGTGGCCGGCAACGTGCCCGTCGAGACCGGTACCCGCAACGCGCTGATCTCCCTGGAGACCGCCGGCCGCACCGACATCCCCGTCCACCCCGGCTGCGCCCGCCCGATGACACGAACCCTCTCCAGCGCACAGCACGTACACGGCGAGGACGGCATGGGCGACATCGGCCTGCCCGACCCGGCCACCGCCTGCCACCACACCCACGCGGTGGAGACGCTGCTGTCCTACCCCCGCCGGCATCCCGGAGAGCTGACACTCGTCACGCTCGCCCCGCTCACCAACATCGCCGCCGCCCTGCTGCGCGACCCCGACCTGTTCACCCGCTACCGGCACGTCTACTGCATGGCCGGCGCCGCCGACCTGCGCGGCAACATCTCACCCACTGCGGAGTTCAACGTCTGGGCCGACCCGGAGGCCGCCCGGATCGTCACCCAGGCCGCCACTGCCGACAAGGTCACCTGGATCGGGTGGGACGTGTCCCGCGAGGACGCCGTCATGACCCCGGCCGACCAGCAGCGCCTGGAGCAACTCGGCACCCCGATGGCCACGTTCGCCCACCGCATCAACCGCACCGTGGCCGACTGGGCCCGCGACGTGACCGGACTGGCCGGCTACGACCTGCCCGACCCCGTAGCCATGGCAGTGGCACTCAAGCCCGACCTGATCACCCAACAGGAACAGGTCCACGTCGACATCTCCCTCAGCGACGACACCCGCGGACAGATGATCATCGACCGGCGCGTGTCCGCGCCCGCTCCCAACATCACCCTGGTCCGCCGCGTCGACGAGGCCGGTTTCAAGAAGCTCCTCTTCGACACCGTCACCACACCTCTCCCCGCCGGCTCGCAGCTCGCCGAAGCCGCTGCCCCCGCACTCTGACCCGGATCGGCTTCATGAGTACTTTCACCACGCGGCTCCCGCGCTACGAACTGCACTGCCACCTCGACGGCTCCGTCCGCCCCGGCACCGTCGCCGACCTCGCCCGCGAACAGGGCATCACCCTGGAACGGCCCGCCCGGGACCTGGTCGTGGCCCCGGCCCACTGCGGCAGCCTGACCACCTTCCTGACCTACATCGACCTCCCTCTGCGGGTCCTACAGACTCCGGAGGCACTCACCCGCACCGCCCGGGAACTGGTCGAGGACTGGAAAGCCGACGGCGTCGTCCACGGAGAAGTACGCTTCGCCCCGCAACTGCACGGCCGTCACGGAATGACTTCCGACGAAGCCGTCCAGGCAGTCGCCGAGGGACTGGCCCAGGGCCGGGCCACCACCGGCGTGGCAACCGGACTGCTCCTGTGCTGCCTGCGCCACCAGAGCCCCGACGAAAGCCTCGCCGTCGCGGAGACCGCCCTCAGACACCGGAACATCGTCGCCGGCCTCGACCTCGCCGGCGACGAAACCCTGTACACCGCCCAGCCCCACAGGGCCGCCTTCGACCTCGCGCACAGCGCCGGCATGCCGTGCACCGTCCACGCCGGCGAAGCCGCAGGACCCGAAAGCATGTGGGAGGCGATCGACATCCTCGGCGCCCGCCGCATCGGCCACGGAGTGCGCTGCACATCCGACACCGCACTCCTGAACCGGCTGCGCACCGACAGGATCGCCCTGGAGATGTGCCCCACCAGCAACGTGCAGACCGGTGCCGTCCCTCACCTCACCGACCATCCCGCCGTGCCTCTCCTTGCCGCCGGGCTGCCCGTCACCATCAGCACGGACACCCGCACCACCTCCGACACCACCCTGCAACGCGAGTTCGACGCACTACGGCACGCCCACGGCTGGACCAGCCGGCACGAGGCCCTCACACAGGAGAACGCAGCCCAGGCGTCCTTCGGCACCCCAAGCGGGTAGAAGCCGCGGGCGAAGTCGCCCGCAAGCAGGCCTCGATGCGGGCACAGGGGCGACGGCGCCGGCGACGTACGACCGTCGGTACACCTCGGCCGGGGTTCACCGGGACCCTGCGGGTTCCGGGGCCGCCAGGCGTGCGCAGCGGCGGCAGGCTCGGACCGAGCCGGCCATCACGCCGTGCGAGGCGGCCGCGAGCATGCAGGCGAGCGCGATGAACGGCCAGTTCGTGGCCAGGACGCAGGCGATGGCGAGGGCCGGTGTGGCGACGGCGATGGACACGCTGGCCGCCGTGCCGGTCCAGCCGACCACGCGCGGCAGCCGGTCCGGGACGGGCAGCCGGCGGGCCAGGGTTCCGGTGGCCGCGAGGGCTCCCGTCGCGAGGACGGCCGCACCGACCGCGATGCCGGCCAGATGCGCAGCCACCAGCTGGGCCGTCCCGGGCAGCCCCCAGTCCCGGGTATGGCCGGAGTTGCGGACGAGGCACCAGCAGGCGAGCAGGAGCGGGACGGTCAGGGCTATGGACCGGGCGGTGTGCCGGGCCTGGGCGATCGTCAGTTCCCGCTGGCAGCCGGGCACGAGGTCGTCCGTGGTGCCGAACTCGCGCACCGCCTCCTCGGCGGCCAGGCCGTAGGGCAGGCCGGCGCCGGTGCGCTCGGAGACGGTGTCCATAAGGCCGTCCCGCACCTCCTCGACCAGCCTCGCCTTGGCCCGGACCGGGCCGTGCAGGGCGGCTTCGAGCGCGGTGACGTACTCCTCGACCGGGTCGTCCCGGCGGTCGGCCGCAGCCTCCTGCTGCCGCTCGGCGCTCATGTGGCGAGCCCGGGCGGGGCCGCGGGGTTGAGGACCGAGCCGATCGCCGCCGTGAACTCGCTCCACGCCGTCCGCTCGTCGGCCAGGGTGCGCCGGCCCGCCTCGGTGAGTTCGTAGCAGCGCTTCCTGCGCTCGCCGACGGACTGCCAGCTGCTGCGCAGAAGACCCACCCGTTCCAGGCGGTTGAGCGCTGGATAGATCGTTCCGGTGCGCAGCTCGAGAGCACCGCCGCTGCGCTCCTGTACCGCCGTGATGATCGCGTAGCCGTGCAACGGGGCCGACTCGAGCACCGCCAGCAGCAGCCCGTCCAGATGGCCTCTCACCGCGTCCTGCTTCATAGGTAGGCAGCCTACACAAACGCGTTGTTGGCGTGCTACCTATTGGCAGCCAACATATTGAGCCGGTGAAAGGGTCCGCGGTGACCAAGTTCTTGTTGTCCGTGCATGTCCTGGTGGCGATCCTGGCGGTGGGACCGATCGCCGTCGCCGCTTCGATGTTCCCCCGCTACGCCCAGCAGTTGGCGGCCCCGAGCGAAGATCCGGGAGGCAAGGCGGCGGCTGTCGCCGAGATGCTGCACAGGATCTGCCGCGGGTACGCGGTCTTCGGTACCGCCGTCCCCGTCTTCGGGTTCGCCACCGCCGCTCAGCTCGGAGTGCTCACCGATGCCTGGCTCGTCGTGTCCATCGCCCTGACGGCGCTCGCCGCGGCCGTTCTCGCCATGGTCATCCTCCCTCAGCAGCGGCGTGTGCTGGCGGCGGCCGGAGAAGACGCAGGCGTCGCGACACAGGCGCCGCCGGTCAGCCGGCTGCACATGGTCACCGGCGTCTTCAACCTGATCTGGGCGGTCGTCGTCGTTCTCATGATCGTCCGCCCCGGATCGACGACGGGAGCCTGACCGACATGCCAACCCTGCGCATCGCCGCGGCAGTCGAGGCCGCGTCCCTCATCGTGCTGCTGGCCGGCCACGGAGAGAGGGGAGCGCCTGTTCTGCTCCGGCGTACGGGCTGCCCTGGTGTCGCGGACGCCACCTAGGGTCAGGACACCCCTTGCACGGGAGTTTCGGGTGCGAACCGGGGCGTTTGCGCTCCGTGGATGAAGAGCGAGGTGATGGCGGCAGCGGCGGGTTCCACGCCGAGTTTGGCGTGCAGTGACTGGCCGAGGGCCCCTTCCAGAAGCGCCCTGTAGAGGTCGAGGAGCGTGTCGGGGCCTAGGTCCGTGCGCCACGTGCCGTCGGCCGACCCGCGGGCGAACAGTGCGGTGAGGGGGGCGGTGAGTTGTCGGGCGGTCTCGTCGGGCACGTCGGGTTTGCCGTGCACGCGCATCAGCGCCTGGTACTTGGCGGCCTGGCCCATCGCGATCCGGCTCACCCGCGCCACGCCCTCGGGCACGGCGACGCCGTCCAGGCCGGCGTCCGCGAGCCTGTCGCTCAGTTCGGCGCACGCTTCCTGGGACAGGGTGTCCAGCAGAGCCTCACGGCTGGGGAAGTAGCGGTACAGCGTCGTGCGGCCGACGCCGGCCGCCGCTGCGACCTCCGCCATGCTGACGCTCTCTCCCCGCTGGGCGAGCAGCGCTGCGGCGGCGTCAAGGATTGCGACCGCAACGCGATCACGCACGTGCACATTTCTCGTCATCACTGGAAACGATACTGGTCCACCGGCGCTGGTACATTCGTGTTCCACAACGGATCGCATGTATCCCGGGGCCCTCGAAGCATCTCGTGGACCTGGTTCCCTGCCGGAGCACGGCACAGTCGGCGCCGTCCTGAGGTCACAGGTAATTGGCGGGCAGGCGGCTGGCGTGGTCCCGGCTTTTCTTCGAAAGGTTGAGTAATGACCACGTCGGAAAAGACAGAGTCCAGCCCACCTGGGGGCAAGGCTCGCGACAAACTCGACAGCAAGGTCCTCCTGGTGGCCGGAGTGATCGTGCTCGGCGGGATCATGTCGATTCTGGACATCACCGTGGTCTCGGTCGGACTGCAGACGTTCCAGAAGGAGTTCGCCGCGACCTCGGCCCAGGTGGCCTGGACCATGACCGGCTACACCCTGGCGCTCGCGAGCGTCATCCCGCTCACCGGCTGGGCTGCCGACAGGTTCGGAACCAAACGGCTCTACCTGCTCGCGATCATCTTGTTCGCGGCGGGTTCCGCGCTGTGCGCGGCCGCCAACTCCCTTGAGATGCTGGTCGCGTTCCGGGTCCTCCAGGGTCTGGGCGGCGGCATGCTGATGCCGCTCGGCATGACGATCCTGACGCGCGCGGCAGGCCCCGAGAGGGTCGGCCGGGTGATGGCCGTCCTCGGCATCCCCATGCTGCTCGGGCCGATCTTCGGCCCCATCCTGGGCGGCTGGCTGATCGACATCGCCTCCTGGCACTGGATCTTCCTGATCAACCTGCCGATCGGTGTCATCGCCCTCGTCTACGCCGGGATCGTCCTGCCCAAGGACCGCGTGGAGCCCTCCGAGACCTTCGACTGGCCGGGCATGCTCATGCTCTCGCCCGGACTGGCGACCTTCCTGTACGGCGTCTCGTCCATCCCGGAGACCGGCACGGTCTGGGCCGCCAAGGTCCTCGTGCCCGCCGTCATCGGTCTGGTCCTCCTCGGCGCGTTCGTCCCCTGGGCGCTGCAACGGAGCAACATCCACCCCCTGATCGACCTGCGGCTCTTCCTCAACCGGGACATGAGCATCGCCGTGATCGCGATGTCGCTGTTCGCCATGGCGTTCTTCGGCGCCAGCCTGCTGTTCCCGCTCTACTTCCAGCAGGTGCGCGGGGAGTCGGCGCTCGACTCCGGAGTGCTTCTCGCCCCGCAGGGCATCGGCGCCATGATCACCATGCCGATCGCCGGGGTGCTGGCCGACCGCATAGGCCCCGGCAAGATCGTGCTGACCGGCATCACGGTGATCACTATCGGCATGGGCATGTTCACTCAGCTCGGCGCCGACACCTCCTATGCGTACATCATCACCGCGCTCTTCGTGATGGGTCTCGGCATGGGAGCCACGATGATGCCGATCATGGCGTCGGCGCTGGCCACCCTGAAGGAGCACACGGTCGCCCGCGGATCGACGCTGATGAACATCGTCCAGCAGGTGGCCGCCTCGATCGGCACCGCGCTGTTCTCGGTGCTCCTCACCAACGGGATCAAGGACATCACAGCGACCTCTCCCGGCGAGGTGCGTTCGCAAATGGGCGACGCGTTCGCCACGGTGTTCCTGGTGGCGACCGTCCTCGTCGCCGTGTGCCTCGTTCCCGCCGCGCTGCTGCCCCGCAAGAAGGTCAAGCCCGCGGACCCCACCGCGATGATGGGGCACTGAGCCCACAGCCCGCGACCACGAGCGCCGGCGCGGACCGTTGCTGAATACCGCCGGGTGGTGTGGTGCCACCACCCGGCGGGGACGGCCAGGCTCGGTGGGGCCGGGCACCGGGCGTCGCTTCCTGACGGCACGTCCTGGTCAGTCAGGCCGCCGCGGCGCGGAAGACACTGGGACTCAGGCCCCGGTGACGTTTGAACGCGGCGCTGAAGCCGAACGCATCGGCGTAGCCGACGGACTTGGCGATCTGGGCGATGGCGAGGTCGGTGTCGGACAGCAGCGCCTCCGCCTCGTCCATACGGCATTCGGTCACGTAGGCGAGCGGAGGGCGGCCCATGACCTCGGTGAAGCGCTTGGCGAACAGCGCCCGGGAGACACCGGATTCGGCGGCGAGCGCGGCCACCGTCCACCTCTGGGACGGCCGGGCGTGGAAGGCCTGGAGCGCGGGGGCGAGCATCGGGTCGGCCAGGCCGCGGTACCAGTGCGGGGTGTCCGCAGTCGCTTGCGCGAACCAGGCGCGCAGCGTGCACACCAGGGCCCAGTCCAGAAGCCGGTCCATCAGCGCCTGCGAGCCGGCCGAGCGTAGGGCGGCGTCGGAGGCGGCCTGCTCCAGCCAGTCGCAGACCTCGGCGTCCTCACTGACCACCAGCATCGGCGGCAGACCGCGCAGCAGTCGCTGGTGGCGACGGCCCGAGGCGCGGTAGGCGCCCACGATCAGTGCGGTCGCTCCGTCCGGATCGTTGCCCCAGCGGATGCCGCCGAGAGGTTGGGCCGTGCACTCGGCGGATTCCGCGAAGCAGGCGATCTCGTACTCGGCGTGGGGGCGGTCGAAGGAGGTCGGCCCGTCCGCGAGGTGAAACGTGTCCGGACCGCTCACGACGGCCGTGTCGCCGGCGCGGACCGCTCGTTCGGTTCCGTCGGACAGACGCAGGGTGCCGCCGCCACGCAACACGCTGACCATGGTGAGCGGCGCACCGTCGGCGAACCGGATGGTCCAGGGCGCTTCCAGGAGGGCATGACTGACCACCGAGCCCTCGGCCCGGATGCCGCTGAGCAGAGAACTCAAGGGATCCACGAGGGCCCATCGTAGACGAACTCCTATGCCATGGAGCGTTTCTCCCATGGATCATCCAGTCGATCGCTCGTGTACTGGACGGGCAGCACCGACCAAGACCCGTCAGGAGAGACGATGTCGCACCTCGACAGCACAGCCGGAACCGCCCTCGTGGTCGTAGCCCATCACCGCGCCGATTCCCTCACGGCGCACACGGCCCGCCGTACCCTCGCGCAACTGGAGGACGCCGGGTACCGCGTCGACCTGCTCGACCTGCACGCCGAAGGGTTCGACCCGCGGATGAACGAAGCGGACCAGCCCGACTGGGGGAACCGGGACAAGCCGTACTCGGACGAGGTCGAGGCCCACATGCGGCGCATCCTCGACGCCGATCTCGTCGTCGCCGTGTTCCCCGTGTACTGGCAGACTGTGCCTGCTCTCCTCAAGGGCTGGATCGACCGGGTGTGGAACTACGGCTTCGCCTACGGTCGCAGTAAGCCCCGCCTGGCCGGCAAGCGCATGCTGTGGCTGGGCCTTGCCGGTGCCACCTCCGACGATCCCGTCACGGAGGGGATGCGTGCCGTGCTGGAGAGCAACCTGAGCGAGGGCATCGCCTACTACTGCGGGTTCTCCCACTCCGCTGTCGCTCTCCTCCCCGACGCCGAGGAGCGCCCACAGCGACTCGACGCCGACGGGAACCTGTCGGTCGGCGCCGCGGTCGCGGGAGCCGAACGCGAGGCGCAGTACGCCGAGTTCGACCGCCGCGCGAGGAAGGCAGTGGAAGGATTCCTCGCGATCGAGGCGGTGGCGGGCTGAGGGGAGCCGACACCCCTCAACGGGGGCGGCCCGGAAAACAGGGTGCGGTCGACTGAGCCCGGGTGATAGGCAAGCGATGTGACAGACCGTCTTGAGTATTCCGCCCTGCTGCACCTGATCGACGAGCGGTCGGCTGCGTTCCGGAGCGCGGTCGCCGCCGCGCCCGGCGTCGACGTGCCGGTGCAGTCCTGCCCCGAGTGGACGTTGTTCGATCTGGTGCAGCACCTGGGTACGGGCCAGCGCTGGTGGGGCGCGATCGTCGCCGCGGGCCCGGCAGAGGCTCCGCCCGCCAAGAACGCCGCGGAGGCGCCGCGCGAGCGCGAGGCACTGCTGGCCTGGTACGACGAGTCGAACGAGCTGCTGCTGAGCACGCTGCGCGAGGCCGGCCCGGAACGCGAGTGCTGGACGTGGTGGAGCGCCGGGGTGTCACCGGCGAATGCCTGGGGCGTAGCCCGGCGCCGGGTGCACGAGCTGCTGGTGCACACCTACGACGCCCAGCTCGCCGCAGGCACCGTGCAGCCGATGCCAGCGGACCTCGCGATCGACGGCGTGGCCGAATTCCTCGACACCTGCAACTCCACCCCGGCGGCCTGGCCGCACGAAGCCGCCACCATCCACTACCACGCCACCGAGGGCCGCTCCTGGCTCCTCACGCTGGACGGCACCGGCGCCTGGCCCGCACCCCTCACGGACGACGCCGCTCCCGCCTCCGCTTCAGCCACGGGCACGGCCGAGCAACTGCTCCTCTTCGTCTGGGGACGCCTCACGCTGAACGACCTGAAGGTCGACGGCGACCCGCAGGTGTTCGAGCAGCTGATCGCCTGGGAGCCCGAGGAGTAGCCGCCCTTCGCCGCTGGTGTCATGTGCCGCTGTAGACGGGGAACGCGCTGTGCTCGCCGTAGTCCACGTCGCGCAGGTCCCGCAGGGCGTCCATGTCGGCGTGGGAGATCTCGAAGTCGACATCGGCGTTGGAGCGCATGTGGGCGGGGTTCGCCGTCTTGGGCAGCGACACCGTGCCCAGCTGCAAGGTGTAGCGGATGCACAGCTGCGGGACGGACACGCCGTACTTCTCTGCCATCGCCTGGACTTCGGCGTTCCGCAGGATCGCTCCGTGGGCGATCGGCGAGTAGGCCTCGACGAGGATGTGCTTGCCGTCGCAGTAGTCCAGGAGCTCCGAGGGGGTGTTGCCGGCGTGGACGAGCAATTGGTTCACGTGCGGTACGACGGTCGCGCTTCGCAGGATGTTCTCCAGGTCCGGCTGCTGGAAGTTGGAGACCCCGATGGAACGGATCCTGCCGGCCTGATGCGCCTCTTCGAGTGCACGCCACGCTGCGCGGTTGCCCTCGGCGTAGTCGCCGCCGCGGAAGTCGTCCCACGGCTGGGGGCTGTGGATGAGCATGAGGTCGATGTACTCGATGCCGAGTTTCCGCAGTGACCCGTCGATCGCGTCGACGGCCTGGTCGTAGTCCTTGATCTCCGCTGCGAGTTTGGTCGAGACGAACAGCTCCTCGCGGGGCACGCCGGAGGTGCGCACGCCCTCGCCGACGCCGCGCTCATTGCCGTAGGCCTGGGCGGTGTCGATGTTGCGGTAGCCGATCTCCACGGCCGCGCGGACGGCCTCGGCCGCCCGGTCGTCGTCGATGAACCAGGTACCGAGCCCCAGCTTGGGGATCTCGACGCCGTTGGACAGCGTGTAGGTCGCGTCCAGCATGGTCATGCGTTCGCTCCGTTCCTCGGCAGCTCGCCGTACGCCTCGTCGGTGACGGGTTCGAGCCATTCGTTGCTGACGTCCTCGCCAGGGGTGATGAAGGCGATGTGGGAGAACCACGAGTCGGCCTTCGCGCCGTGCCAGTGCTTGGTGCCCGCCGGGACGCGGATCACGGTTCCCGGCTCCATGCTGACGGGATCCTCGCCGTCGGCCTGGTACCAGCCGCTGCCCGCAGTGCACAGCAGGATCTGGTCCCCGCCGCCGCCCGTGCCGTGGTGGATGTGCCAGTTGTTGCGGCAGCCCGGCTCGAAAGAGACATTGCTGACCGGGACGCTCCCAGCGGCGAGCGGCGCCAGATAGCTCTGGCCGACGAAGTACTGCGCGAAGGCATCGTTCTTCTCCCCGAGCGGGAAGATCTGGTCAAATCCGTTCACAGTCATTTTCGTTCTTTCCTTCTACTTCAGCGCGTTCCGCTGAACTTCGATTCTGGCGTCCATGCCTTCCACGCCTTCCACGCTAAAACGCGCAGCCGCTGTGAGGGATGCCCTGTCAGTACGTCCTTCACGGGGGTCTCCCTCGCTCGGCATGTCCATTGCACCGACAGGGTCCTCGCGGCTCGCTCGCCGCCTCGGGTGGCGCCCCGGACATCGGGCGCCGCCCCCGAGTGTCGAGTGCTCATCAGTTCCCCCAGTCCCAGGTGCCGAAGTACGCGGCCTGTCCTGTACGGCGGGCCTCCTCCACCGCGCTCAGGCGGGCGAAGTCACGGGCCGGCATCAGTGCCTCCCACTCGGCCAGGGGCAGTACACGGACCTCGTCGTGTTCCTGCGGGTCGAGGGTGATGCCGCGGATCTGCTCTGCGGTGAGCCGGCCGCCGTCGAAGACCACCCCCATGGTGCTGTAGGGCCACTGGGCGCCGGGCAGCCCGTACACGGTGGCCAGCAGCCGGGGCGGGCCGGACACGGTGAGGCCGGTTTCCTCCCGGCACTCGCGCACGGCCGTCTCGAAGGGCCGCTCCCCGTGGTCCATCGTCCCGCCGACCATCTGCCACGGGTGGCCGGGGGAGTACACGGAGTGCAGCTGGAGCGGCCGGCCGTCCTTGTCGGTGAAGTGCACGCACGCGAACGCGGTGGCTTTCAGCACCGTCTCGGCGTACTGCTCGGGCGGCATCCACGCCGGACCGTTCTCCGGGGCGCCCGCCGCGGCTGCCGGTCGGAGACGCGTCATCCGCATCAGCGCCGGGCTGCCCGTGAAGCCCAGCTCCCGGTAGAGCGGCTGGGCCTCCACACTGGCGTGGAGCTCGAACAGGGTGACGCTCTCGGCGTCGGCGAGGTGGTCGACCAGCGCGGTGACCACCG
The DNA here is from genome assembly GCF_009862125.1 of Streptomyces sp. SID5910. Classification (GTDB taxonomy): domain Bacteria; phylum Actinomycetota; class Actinomycetes; order Streptomycetales; family Streptomycetaceae; genus Streptomyces. The sequence goes on along the minus strand of NZ_WWHX01000880.1, from coordinate 1,309 downwards.
CGCGGGCGTAGCCGCGGCGCCGGAAATCGGGGTGGGTGGCCACGATCTGGAGGCGCGCGGCCATGCCACGGGGGTAAGCCGGGGCCGAGAGGACCGGGTGGATCAGGCCCAGGGCGCAGGCGGCCAGCGCGCCGTCCGGGGCGTCGATGACGAACGCGCGCGCGTCGCCCGCCGGAGCCAGCCGGGACGCCAGCTCGTCCGCGGACCGCCCGATCCACTCCTCGTCCATGGGCGAGGACAGGACATGGGCGGAGCGCATGCGGATGATGCCCTCGGCATCAGCGGACGTCGCCGCGCGCACCGGTGCTTGCCCGGCGACAGGCGGCGGGTCGGCCGCGGCGGTGGGTGCGGGGTCGGCGTTCACCAGGGTTCTCCTGTCAGTGAGAAGGGGTCGTGATGCTCGGCGCGCAGCCGGGCCAGTGTTCGCCGACCGCGCTCGACCAGCTCGGGATCACCGTGGGCGGAGCCGTAGGCGATCCCGCTGACCGAGTCGAGGGCCGCGTCGATGACCAGCCGCGCCCGTTCGGCCGGGGTCAGCTGCCTGCCGTACCCGCCCAGGAACGCCGCGAGCAGGTCGGGACGCCCGTGCCAGGCGTCGGACAGGCGGGCCAGATCTCGAACGGCCGGCCCTGGCTCGCTGCGCTCCAGGTCGATCACCGCCACGAACGGACCGGAGTCTTCCGCGGTGGTGCAGGGGTTGTAGAGGATGTTGCGGAGCTGGAAGTCGCCGTGGGTCTCCACCCACTCCAGCGGCTCCAAGGGCCCGGCCCGCGCGACCAGGTCGCGGACGAACTCCGCGTCGCCCGGCTGGAGATGCGCCCGCGCTTCCGCGAGATGCCGGTCCGCCTTGCCGATCGCCGGGCCACTGCCCGCTGGAGCGGGACGGGCCGGGCAGGACCCGTGGATGCGGCGGGCCAGCGCGCCGATCCGCTGGACGACCGCTTGCTCCCGCTCCGGGGCCAGGAGCATGCCGTGCAGCGGACGGCCCGGCACAGCGGTGATCACCACGGCCCGCAGCGCCTCGTCGGCCGCCACCAGCCGGGGCGCGGCCGCTCCCAAGGACGGCGCCCATGTCCGCAGGCCCCGTACCTCACGGCTGTGGAACCGCTCGCTCTGGTGCACTTTCACATACCAGGTGCCGCCTTGGGCGCCGTCAGCACGCCAGACGCGGCTGCTCTCCCGCGCCCACGACGTGTCCACCCACCCGGCGATCCGGCCGACCGACCGCTCCGCGAATCCCTCGACCGCCGCGCCGGGACCGACGGGGCCTTGTCCGACGGTCACGGCCGGGACGAGGCGCAGGCGGTCA
>NZ_WWHX01000879.1 GCF_009862125.1 Streptomyces sp. SID5910 | reverse complement strand
CGACGCTCTTCCGATCTACCCGCTGGGCATCGGCGGCGAGACGATCTTCACCTATGTGCTGATCTACACCTTCGGCATGCTCATCGGGCAGGACATCTGGCAGCGCGTCTTCACCGCGGGCAGCGACCGCACCGCCAAGTGGGGCGGCACCGTCGCCGGCACCTACTGCCTGGTCTACGCCGTCGCCGGCGCGATCATCGGCACCGCCGCCAAGGTGCTCTACCCGAACCTCGCCAGCGCCGACGACGCCTTCGCCACCATCGTCAAGGACGAGCTCCCCGTCGGCGTGCGCGGCCTGGTGCTGGCCGCCGCCCTGGCCGCGGTGATGTCCACGTCCTCCGGCGCCCTCATCGCCTGCGCCACCGTCGCCAACAACGACATCTGGTCCCGGCTGCGCGGCGCGATGCGCGGCCACGAGGACGGCGAGCACGACGAGGTGAAGGGCAACCGCGTCTTCATCCTCGCCATGGGCTGCGCCGTGATCGTCATCTCCATCGCCCTCAACGACGTCGTCGAAGCCCTCACCGTCGCCTACAACCTCCTCGTCGGCGGCCTCCTCGTGCCCATCCTCGGCGGCCTGCTGTGGAAGCGCGGCACCGCGCAGGGCGCCCTCGCCGCCGTCGCCGTCGGCGGCCTCGCGGTCGTCGGCCTCATGGCCGGCTACGGCATCCTCGCCAACGAGCCCGTCTACTACGGCCTGCTGGCCTCCCTCGTCGTCTACGTCGCCGTCTCCCTGGCGACCCGGCCCACCGACGCGGCCGTCCTGGACGCCTGGCGCGACCGCCTCGCCGGCCGAGCCCCCGAATCCGCACCCGAACCGGTACCGGCCCACCAGTAGAGTCGTACCGAGCGGTACAGAGCAGTAAATACGCGAAGAAGCGTAAGAAGGAAGGCAATTCATGAGCAGCAACGAGACGCCCCGCGGCCCCGTCGACTCCTCCCGCGTGCCGCGGTACGCCGGGCCCGCGACCTTCGCCCGGCTGCCCCGCCTGGACGAGGTCGGCACCGCCGACGTCGCCGTGGTGGGCGTGCCGTTCGACTCCGGCGTCTCGTACCGGCCCGGCGCCCGCTTCGGCGGCAACGCCATCCGCGAGGCGTCCCGGCTGCTGCGCCCCTACAACCCGGCGCAGGACGCCTCCCCCTTCGCCCTCGCGCAGGTCGCCGACGGCGGCGACATAGCGGTGAACCCGTTCAACATCAACGAGGCCGTCGAGACCATCGAGGCCGCCGCCGACGACCTGCTCGGCACCGGCGCCCGCCTGATGACCCTGGGCGGCGACCACACCATCGCGCTGCCGCTGCTGCGCTCGGTCGCCAAGAAGCACGGCCCGGTCGCCCTGCTGCACTTCGACGCCCACCTGGACACCTGGGACACCTACTTCGGCGCCGAGTACACGCACGGCACGCCGTTCCGGCGGGCGGTCGAGGAGGGCGTCCTCGACACCGAGGCGCTCTCCCACGTGGGCACCCGCGGCCCGCTGTACGGCAAGAAGGACCTCACCGACGACGAGAAGATGGGCTTCGGCATCGTCACCTCCGCCGACGTCTACCGCCGCGGCGCCGACGAGGTCGCCGACCAGCTGCGCCAGCGCATCGGCGACCGCCCGCTGTACATCTCCATCGACATCGACTGCCTGGACCCGGCCCACGCGCCCGGCACCGGCACCCCCGAGGCCGGCGGCATGACCTCCCGCGAGCTGCTGGAGATCCTGCGCGGCCTGGCCTCCTGCAACCTGGTGTCCGCGGACGTCGTCGAGGTGGCCCCGGCCTACGACCACGCCGAGATCACGTCCGTCGCCGCGTCCCACACCGCGTACGAACTGACCACGATCATGTCCCGCCAGATCGCCCAGGAGAAGGCAGCGAAGTGACCCACGACCACGACCTGGTACTGCGCCCGACCGCCGAGCAGACGGAGGCGGCCCTCAACCCTCCCCCCGGCCGCAACGGCGGAGACCTGGTCGTGGAGACCCTGGCCGGGCTGGGCGCGACCACCGTCTTCGGCCTGCCCGGCCAGCACGCCCTCGGCATGTTCGACGCGCTGCGCCGCTCGGACCTGCGCTACATCGGCCTGCGGGTGGAGAACAACGCCGGTTTCGCGGCGGACGCCTACGGCCGGATCACCGGCGAGGCGGCCCCGCTGCTGCTGTCGACCGGGCCTGGCGCCCTCACGTCCCTCGCCGCGCTCCAGGAGGCGCGGGCGGCCTCGGCGCCGGTCCTGGCGATCAGCAGCCAGGTCCCGACGGCCGGGCTGGGCGGCGGCCGGCACGGCTATCTGCACGAACTCCCGGACCAGGCGGCCTCGTTCCGGGGCGTGGTGAAGTCCGTCCACACGGTCCGCACCCAGTCCCAGATCCCGTCGGCGATCGCGGAGGCGTGGACGTCGGCGCTGACCGTCCCGCACGGGCCGGTGTGGGTGGAGATCCCGCAGGACGTCCTGCTGGCCGAGACGCCGGTCCCGGTCGTCACCGGCGGCGACACCTTCCCCGAGGAACTGCCCCCGCGCCCCGAACTGACGGCGGTCGCCGCCGACCTGCTGACCCGCGCGGAACGCCCCGCGATCATCGCGGGCGGGGGAGTGGTCCGCGCGGACGCGTCGAAGAAGCTCCGGCAGCTCGCGGAACGGCTCCAGGCCCCCGTCGTCACGACCTTCGGCGGCAAGGGCGCCTTCCCCTGGACGCACCCGCTGTCCCTCCAGTCCTGGCTGGAGGACCGCCACACGACCGACTTCCTGGAGGACGCCGACGTACTCCTCGTCGTCGGCTCGGGCCTCGGCGAACTCTCCTCGAACTACCACACGTTCGCGCCGCGCGGCCGGGTGATCCAGATCGAGGCCGACCTCGGCAAGCTGGAGTCCAACCACCCGGCGCTGGGCATCCACGCTGACGCCCGCCTCGCCCTCCAGGCCCTGCTGGAGACGGTGGGCGAACGCCAGGACCCGACGGCCCCGGAGCGCGTGCGGGCCGTGCTGGACAAGGTCGGCGAACGCATCGCGTCCCAGGACCTCACCCTGGAACAGGACGTCCTGGCCGCCGTACGCGCCGCCCTGCCGCCCGGCGCCCCGTCCTTCTGGGACATGACGATCCTCGCCTACTGGGCCTGGTCGGCCTTCGACGCCAAGGCCCCCAACACCATGCACTCGGCCCAGGGCGCCGGCGGCCTCGGCTACGGCTTCCCCGCGGCCCTCGGAGCCGCGGCGGCCGACCCCACCCACCCGGTGCTGGCGGTCTCGGGCGACGGCGGCGCCCTGTACTCCATCGCCGAGCTGGCCACCGCCCGCCAGTACGGCCTGAACGTCACGTGGCTGATCGTCGACGACGGCGGCTACGGCATCCTGCGCGAGTACATGACGGACGCCTTCGGCCAGCCCACGGCGACGGAACTGACCCGCCCCGACTACGTGGCCCTGGCGGAGTCCTTCGGCGTCCCCGGCGTACGCACGTCGCCGGAGACCCTGGAGGCCGACCTGGCGAAGGCCCTGGCCGCACCGGGCCCGTCGGTGGTCGTCCTGCCCGCCGTACTGCGGATGTTCGCGCCGACGCACCTGGACTGAGCCCCGGCGCACCCGGCCGGACACGCCCTAGGAGATCGCCCGCAGTCGGCCCTGGCCCCGCCGTCCGCGCAGCCCGTCGACGGCGAGGGACGTCTCCTCGTCGGCGGGCAGCAGCACGAGCAACTGCTGCGCGTCCGCGGGCAGCTCCAGCGACTCGCGGCGCAGCCGGAGCCCGCATCCCGAGGGGTGGTCGATCCGCAGCACTCCGCGCGAGGGCACCACGTGCCGGTTCACGCGCCGGGTGAAGTCGGGGCCGGCGACCGGCGCCAGCTCCGTGATCAGCCACTCCGCGTTCTCGATCGCCGGGCCGAGCCACAGGTCGAAGGCCTGCTCGTCGGCGACGTCGTCCCAGGAGGGGAAGAACGTCCGGGCGCGGGGGTCGGTGAAGACGTAGCGGGTGAGGTTCGGCGTCTCCGCCTCAAGGAGGCCCGAGCCGTCCGCCACGGCCGCGAAGGCGTCGGTCCACGCGAGCAGGTCGCCCAGCCGGTTGGTCACCACGGCGATGCCCGGTTCGATCAGGCGCAGGGTCTCCAGGACCGACGGGCGGACCTCCCGGCGCGGCGGCTCGGCCCGGGCGTGGGCGACGCACCCCCCGCCGGTGATCTTGGCGAGGTAGCGCAGATGGCCGCGTTCGGCCGGGCTCAGGGTGAGCGCGTCGGCGAGCGCGTTCAGCACGGCGATCGAGGGGTTGCGGTCACGGCCCTGCTCGATGCGGGTGAGGTACTCGACGCTGACCCCGGCCCGGGCGGCGACGTCCGACCGCCGCAGCCCCGGTGACCTGCGGCGGCCGTGGTCGGGCAGGCCCAGCGACGCGGGCTGGATGCTGTCGCGCCTGCTCCGGAGGAAGTCTCCCAACGGTGTCCTCATGGACGGAGCGTAGGGCGCCGCCGGCCGCGCCCGGGGGACTCAGGGTGGCCCTGTCGGGGCCAGCCTGAGCATGGTCTGGCTGTGTCCGGCACCGGGAGCCGACAGTGGGCGGCATGGAGAACACCCAGCACAGGCTCGTGATCCTCGTCGGCAGCGTCCGCGAGGGACGGTTCGGTCCCGTGGTCGCCTCGTGGGTCGCCGGCCAGGCCCGCGAACACGGCGCGTTCGAGGTCGAGGTCGTCGACCTGGCAGACGTCGACATCCCGCTCGCGCTGCCCGCGGCGTCGCCGAAGTACGCCGGCGACGACTACCCCCGCCCGGCCGGCATGGCGGCCCTCACGGCGGCCCTGGACGGCGCGGACGCGTTCGTCGTGGTCACACCCGAGTACAACCACAGCTACCCGGCGTCCCTGAAGGCGGCGATCGACTGGCACTTCACCCAGTGGACGGCCAAGCCGGTCGCCTTCGTCAGCTACGGCGGGGCCGCGGGCGGCCGGCACGCGGTGCTGCACCTGGAGAACGTGCTGACCGAACTGCACGCGGTGACCGTCCGCGACGGCCTGGCCTTCCCGAACTACTTCACCGCCTGGCAGGACGGCCACCCGCTCGACCCCGCGGCCCCCGGCTACGCGAAGACCCTGCTGGAGCAGCTGGCCTGGTGGGCGGGGGCGCTCCGCACGGCCCGCGAGGCCGCCCCCTACCCGGCGTGAGGGACGCCTACCAGATCGCCTCGACCCACTCCGGGTGGTCGACGAACGGGTTGCGGTTGTGCTGGTAGGTGTCGTAGACGACCTGGTTGCGGTGCTCCTCGAAGGCGTCCGGCGGGTCCTCGTCGTTCCACTGCTTGAGCACCGCCAGCTTCCCGATGTACGGGTTGCTGCCGTTGTTCACGCTGCCGTTGACCTCCAGGTCGGCCCAGCCGTCGCCGCCCTCGTAGCGGACCGCCATGTAGAAGATCATGCGGGCCACGTCGCCCTTGACCGCGTCGCGGGGTTCGAAGGAGTCGGAGTCGGTGAGGCTGCCGCCGCCGTTGCTGACGGCGCTGCCGCCGTCGTCGAAGTCCTTGTTGCCCCGGACGGCGTTGACCTGGACGTCCTCGGGGCGCAGATGGTGCAGGTCGGTGCCGGGCCCGGTGGAGGTGCCGAAGTCGCCGTGCGACTTGGCCCAGACGTGCTCGCGGTTCCAGTCGCCGGTGTCCCCGCCGTTCAGCGACTTGCTGCGGGAGACGCCCGAGTAGAGCAGGATCACGTTGCCGCTGTTCGCGGGGTCCTGGTCGGTGACCTTGAGCGCGTCCCAGACGGCCGAGTACGAGATCTTCGTCTGGTCGCTGACGATCGTGTGCAGGGACGACTTGAGGGCGGTCCCCGTCTTGCCGACCGCGTTCTTGTAGTACGTCGTGTCGTAGTCGTGCGTGGTGGCCGCGGCGGGGGCCGCGGTCAGGGACGGGACGGCGAGGCCGGTGAGGACGGCGGCCGCGGCGAGCGCCCCCGCTTTCCGTCGCCGGCCTGCGGACGTGCGTATCGCGAGCATGTGGGGTGTCCGATCTACGCGGGGTCTACGCGGGTTGATGCCCGAGTGATACCGCAGAGACTGACATGGACATGCGGCCGTCGGCGTGAAGGGAAGGTGGCGATTGCGTGACGAGCGCCCGCCCCTCCCGCACCCGTGGCGGCCCCCCGAATGTTGCGGCGGGATGAAATCCCAGCTCGCCCGTGTTGGTGCCTTCCGGTAGATCAGGTGAGCAGGACGACCGACCGGAGGGCACCGCGTGGACGCGCAACGGGGATGGGCACGGCGACTGGCGGGGTACGCCTGGCGGTATCCCAAGGACGTCGTCCTCGCCCTCGGTTCCTCCCTCGCCGGCATGGCCGTCATGGCCCTCGTCCCGCTGATCACCAAGGTGATCATCGACGACGTCATCGGCGACAAGACCAGGGACATGGCCACCTGGGCCGGCCTCCTGGTCGGCGCCGCGCTCGTCGTCTACGGCCTCACCTACGTACGCCGCTACTACGGCGGCCGGCTCGCCCTCGACGTGCAGCACGACCTGCGCACCGACATGTACGGCACGATCACCCGGCTCGACGGCCGGCGGCAGGACGAGCTGTCCACCGGCCAGGTCGTCGGGCGGGCGACCAGCGACCTCCAGCTGATCCAGAGCCTGCTGTTCATGCTCCCGATGACCATCGGGAACGTCCTGCTCTTCCTGATCTCCCTGGTCATCATGGCCGTGCTGTCACCGCCGCTGACGCTCGTCGCCCTCGCCGTCGCCCCCGCCCTGTGGTTCATCGCCCGCCGCAGCCGCACCCGCCTGCACCCCGCCACCTGGTACGCCCAGGCCCAGGCCGCCGCCGTCGCCGGCGTGGTCGACGGCTCGGTGAGCGGCGTACGCGTCGTGAAGGGCTTCGGGCAGGAGGAGCAGGAGACCGGCAAGCTCCGGGAGGTCGGCCGCCGGCTGTTCGCCGGGCGGCTGCGCACGATCCGGCTGAACGCCGCCTACACCCCCGCCCTCCAGGCCGTCCCCGCCCTCGGACAGGTCGCCATGCTCGCCCTGGGTGGCTGGCTGGCGGTGCGCGGGCACATCACCCTCGGCACGTTCGTCGCCTTCTCCACCTACCTCGCCCAGCTCGTCGGCCCGGTCCGGATGCTCGCCATGGTCCTCACCGTCGGCCAGCAGGCCCGCGCCGGCACCGAACGCGTCCTGGAGCTGATCGACACCGAGCCGTCCCTGACCGACGGCACCAAGGAACTCCCGGCCGACGCGCCCGCCGCCGTCGAGTTCGACGACGTGTCCTTCGGCTACGACCCCGCCCGGCCCGTCCTCGACGGCCTCTCCTTCGAGATCCGGCCCGGCGAGACCCTCGCCGTCGTCGGCTCCTCCGGCTCCGGCAAGTCCACCGTCTCCCTGCTGCTGCCGCGCTTCTACGACGTGACCCGCGGCGCCGTCCTCGTCGGCGGCCACGACGTGCGCGAGCTGACCCTCGACTCCCTGCGGGCCGCGATCGGCCTGGTGCCCGAGGACTCGTTCCTCTTCTCCGACACCGTGCGCGCCAACATCGCCTACGGCCGCCCCGACGCCACGGACGAGGAGATCGAGGCCGCCGCCCGGGCCGCGCAGGCCCACCGCTTCATCACCGAGCTGCCCGACGGCTACGACACCACCGTCGGCGAGCACGGCCTGACCCTCTCCGGCGGCCAGCGCCAGCGTGTCGCGCTCGCCCGCGCCCTCCTCACCGACCCGAGGCTCCTCGTCCTGGACGACGCCACGTCCGCCGTGGACGCCCGCGTCGAGCACGAGATCCACGAGGCGCTGGCCCAGGTCATGCGGGGTCGCACGACCCTGCTGATCGCCCACCGCCGCTCCACCCTCGGCCTCGCCGACCGCATCGCCGTCCTCGACCACGGCCGCCTCGCCGACCTCGGCACCCACGACGAGCTCCAGGAACGCTCGGCGCTCTACCGCCGCCTGCTCACCGACCCGGACGAGCTCGGCGGCGTCTCCCCCGGCCACGCCCGCCCCGCCGAGCAGCGGGAGGACACATCCGTCCGCGACGAGCTGGACGCCGAGTTCGACGCCGAGCGCGGCATCACCCCCCGGCTGTGGACCGGCGACCGCGCGACCAAGGACACCGCCCTCGCCGGCACCCCGGCCACGCCCGAGCTGCTCGCCCAGGTCGACGCCCTGCCCCCGGCCACCGACACCCCGGACGTCGACGAGGCCCGCGCCGTGCTGCCGGAACGGTCGTACGGCCTGCGCCGCCTCCTCGACGGTTTCGGGCGTCCCCTGCTCGTCAGCCTCGCCCTGGTCGCCGTCGACGCCGGCATGGGCCTGCTGCTGCCGGTCCTGATCCGGCACGGCATCGACGACGGCGTCAGCCGGCTCGCCCTCGGCGCGGTCTGGGCGGCCTCGCTGCTCGGCCTGCTCGCGGTGCTCGCCCAGTGGACGGCGCAGACCGGCGAGATCCGCATGACCGGCCGCACCGGCGAGCGGATCCTGTACTCCCTGCGCCTGAAGATCTTCGCCCAGCTCCAGCGGCTCGGCCTCGACTACTACGAGCGCGAGCTGACCGGCCGGATCATGACCCGGATGACCACGGACGTCGACGCCCTGTCGACGTTCCTCCAGACGGGCCTGGTCACCGCCTTCGTCTCGGTCGTCACCTTCTTCGGCATCATGGTCGCCCTGCTGGTGATCGACGTGCAGCTCGCCCTGATCGTCTTCGCCACGCTGCCGCCGCTGGTCATCGCCACGTTCTTCTTCCGCCGGGCCAGCGTCAAGGCGTACGAACTGGCCCGCGAGCGGGTCTCCGCGGTCAACGCCGACCTCCAGGAGTCGGTGGCCGGGCTGCGGATCGTGCAGGCCTTCCGGCGCGAGCGCGACGGCGGGCGGCGCTTCGCCGAGCGCAGCGACAGCTACCGGCAGGCCCGCACCCGCGGACAGTGGCTGATCTCGGTCTACTTCCCGTTCGTCCAGCTGCTGTCCTCCGCGGCGGCCGCCGCCGTGCTGATCGTCGGCGGCGGGCGCATCGACGACATGACGCTGACGACCGGCGCGCTGGTCGCCTACCTGCTCTACATCGACCTGTTCTTCGCCCCCGTCCAGCAGCTCTCCCAGGTCTTCGACGGCTACCAGCAGGCCACCGTCTCCCTCGGCCGCATCCAGGAGCTGCTGCGCGAGCCCACCTCCACCGAGGCCGCCGACAGGCCGCTCGACGTGCCGTCCCTGCGCGGCGAGATCGCCTTCGAGGACGTGCACTTCCGCTACGGCGACGAGGAGGAGGCCCTCACCGGCATCGACCTGCGCATCCCCGCCGGTCAGACCGTCGCGTTCGTCGGCGAGACCGGCGCGGGCAAGTCGACCCTGGTCAAGCTGGTCGCCCGGTTCTACGACCCGACGTCCGGCCGGGTGACCGCCGACGGGCGGGACCTGCGCGACCTCGACCTCACCTCCTACCGGCACCGCCTCGGCGTCGTCCCGCAGGAGGCGTACCTCTTCCCCGGGACCGTCCGCGACGCCATCGCCTACGGGCGTCCCGAGGCCACCGACGCCGAGGTGGAGGCGGCGGCGCGCGCGGTCGGCGCCCACGAGATGATCGCCACCCTGGAGGGCGGCTACCTCCACGAGGTCGCCGAGCGGGGCCGCAACCTCTCCGCAGGCCAGCGCCAGCTGATCGCGCTGGCCCGCGCCGAACTGGTCGACCCGGACGTCCTGCTCCTCGACGAGGCCACCGCCGCCCTGGACCTGGCCACCGAGGCGCAGGTCAACCAGGCCACGGACCGGCTGGCGGGCCGCCGTACGACCCTGGTGGTGGCGCACCGGTTGACCACGGCCGCCCGCGCGGACCGGGTCGTCGTCATGGACCACGGACGCGTCGTCGAGGACGGCACGCACGACGAACTGCTCGCGCTCGACGGACGGTACGCGCGGCTGTGGCGGACGTTCATCGGGGCGGCCGAACCGGAGGAGCCGGTCGGCGCCGTGCGCTGACAGCCCCGCACTCGCGCAACCATTCGACCCGGGCCGCGCGTCCGTACATCCGTACGTCCGTGATCACCGTACGGAAGGGGCCGGCATGGGCGGGAGCGGTGCCGGAACGCGCCGGCGGCTGGCGGCCGGCGCGGCCGTACTGACCGCGGCGGGACTCCTCGCCGTCGCGGCGCCCCACGACGCGCAGGCGGCCGCCGCGGCGGCGTGCGCGGGCCGCAAGGTCCGGACACTGCCGTTCGCCACCGGCTCCGTGCTCGTGTACCGGAGCGGCGGCTACGTCTGCGCCGTCACCGTCCCCAAGCGGACGGGCGCCGCGCGGCAGATGTCCGTCAGCGTCCAGGCGCGCGGCGGCCGGCCGGTCGTCGACGCGGGCCGCTTCACCTACCGGGCCGGGCCGGTGACCGTGTACGCCGGACAGCGGTGCGTGTGGGTGCGCGGCGCGGTGGACCGGAGCACCGTCAGTTCCGGCTGGATCCTCTGCTGATACCGGACCCCACCGGCCATTTCGTCATCTCCCCTGGTGTGCGGGCGTGTTGCTCCGATAGCTTCCGGCGCACATCTGTTTCACAGGGAGGGTGCATGCGCAAGGCGCTCAGATGGCTGCTGGCGCTCGTGGTGCTCATAGGCACTGTCAGCACGGCGGGCGCGGCCACCGCCGCCGAGCCGAAGGCCGTCGACATCAAGGACCGGCTGCTGTCCATACCGGGCATGAGCCTGATCGAGGAGAAGCCGTACACCGGCTACCGCTTCTTCGTCCTGAACTACACGCAGCCGGTCGACCACCGGCACCCGTCCAAGGGCACGTTCCAGCAGCGGATCACCGTGCTGCACAAGGACGTGAGCCGCCCGACGGTCTTCTACACCGGCGGCTACAACGTCTCCACGAGCCCGAGCCGGCGCGAGCCGACGCAGATCGTGGACGGCAACCAGGTCTCCATGGAGTACCGCTACTTCACCCCGTCCCGGCCCCAGCCGGCCGACTGGTCCAAGCTGGACATCTGGCAGGCGGCCAGCGACCAGCACCGGATCTTCCGGGCGCTCAAGCCGCTCTACTCGAAGAACTGGATCTCCACCGGCGGCTCCAAGGGCGGCATGACCGCCACCTACTACGAGCGGTTCTACCCGCGCGACATGGACGGCGTCGTCGCCTACGTCGCCCCCAACGACGTGGTGAACAACGAGGACTCGGCCTACGACCGCTTCTTCGCCACGGTCGGCACCAAGGAGTGCCGCGACCGCCTGAACGGCGTGCAGCGCGAAGCGCTGGTGCGCCGGGCGCCGCTGGAGAAGAAGTACGCGGCGTACGCGGCCGAGAACGGCTACACCTTCACCACCATCGGCAGCCTGGACCGCGCCTACGAGGCCGTCGTCCTCGACTACGTGTGGGGCTTCTGGCAGTACAGCACCCTCGCCGACTGCGCGGACATCCCCGCCGACGCCAAGAACGCCACCGACGACGCCATCTGGGAGTCGGTGGACACCATCTCCGGCTTCTCCGCCTACGCCGACCAGGGCCTGGAGACGTACACGCCGTACTACTACCAGGCGGGCACGCAGCTCGGTGCGCCGACGATCCACTTCCCGCACATCGAGAAGAAGTACGTCCGCTACGGCTACCAGCCGCCGCGCAACTTCGTGCCCCGGTCGATCCCGATGAAGTTCCAGCCGTCGGCCATGCGGGACGTCGACACCTGGGTGCGGCACAACGCCAGCCACATGCTGTTCGTGTACGGCCAGAACGACCCGTGGGGCGCCGAGCGGTTCCGCCTCGGCCACGGCGCGCGTGACTCCTACGTCATGACCGCGCCCGGCATGAACCACGGCGCGAACGTCGCCGGTCTGGTGCCCGGGCAGAAGGCCCTGGCCACCGCCCGCATCCTGGACTGGGCCGGGGTCGCGCCCGCCACCGTCCAGGAGAACCCGTCGGCGGCCCGGCCGCTGGCGTCGTTCGACGCCAGGCTGGACAAGCGGGACGTGCGGCACGAGTCGACGCTGCGTCCGTAACACCCCGTCACACCCGGCCGCGCCCGGCCGCTGTGCGCGCGAAGACGCTCACAGCGGCCGGACGCAGCCCACCGGGCGTGCGTCGTCACCGAGGCGGACGAACAGGGCGGTCCCGGCCGGGCACTGCGCCCGGCGGGTGACCGCCTCGGCCACCTCGTACTGAGGTCTCCGCTCGCCCGTGCCGTCGCACGCGGTCTCGCGGACCTTCCCGCCCCCGGCGTCGTGGACGCAGTCGCCGACGATGGTGCGCGGGCCGCCCCCGCCGCCCGGGTCACCGGGGTGCGGGGGCTGGAGCGACCGCATGCAGGCATAGCCCCGGGCCACCGCACCGTCCCCGTCCCCGTCCTCGTCGGTGGAGGGCCGCTGCTCGCTGATGTGCAGGACGAAGTCGGTGGTCGCCGGGCAGGGCGGCCCGCCCGACGCCTTCCCGTCGTGCCGGGCCACGACCCGGGCCGCCGCCCGCTCGCCGGAGCACGGCACCTCCGTGAAGCTGACCGTCCCGAACGAGCTGCACTCGTCGACGGCCAGGAACACCGCCCCGTACCCCGACGGCCGGGTAGCCGCGTCCGTCGGCGTCTGACCGCCCAGGCGTCCGCTCGTCCCCGTACCGCCGGACGACGGGCTCTGACAGCCCGCCAGCAGCCCGGCCAGCAGCGCCGAGAGCGCGCACAGCACGCCCGTGAACCGTCTCCCACGCATCGCCGTCCCCCCGGGTCCCCCGCCCAGCGTGGCCCGCCGCAGCGGGCGCACGCCAGACGCGCGGGGTTGCTTTGCGCACGGTGACGGGGCACGCTCCCGGCGCGTGGCGTACGGCGCGCTACGCCCGGTACGACAGCCCGTGTCCGAGCGGGTAGAGCACCGTCGCCGGATCGTCCGCCCGCACCACCGGCACGGGCAGCTTCCCGCGCGGCCGCGCCCGCCCGGCGATCACCCGGGCCGCCGCCCGCACCTCGACGTCCGTCCACGAGTACGCGGCCAGGAACGCCCGCACACCGGGGAGCTGCGCCACGTCGTACGGGTTGCGGATCGCGACCGCCACCACCGGCTTGCCGGTCGCCAGCAGCCGCGTGACCAGCGTGCGCTGACTGCTGCCCGCGGTGACGTTGTACGTGGCGACCACCACCGCGTCCACGCCCCCGGCGGCGGCGACCGCCTGGTCGATGACGGCGGCCGACGGGGCGGTGCCGGTGGACAGGGCGGTGGCCGTGAAGCCCAGCTCGCCCAGTGCGCCCGCGAGCGTTCCCGTCGGCGGGCCGGTCGTGCCCGACGGGGAGGCCGGGTCGGCGCCGACGACGAGCACCTTCGGTGTCCGGCGCCGGGAGAGCGGCAGCAGCTGCCCCTCGTTGACCAGCAGGGTGGTGCTGCGCTCGGCGATCCGGTCGGCGGCGGCCAGATGGCCCCGGGTGCCGACCGTGCGCTCCACGTCCCGGCGGCCGGTGTAGGCGTCCTCGAAGAGGCCCAGCTTCGCCTTCAGCCGCAGCACGCGCAGGATCGATTCGTCGAGCCGCGCCTCGGTCAGCTCGCCCTCGCGCACGGCCGTCAGCACCGCGTTCCACGCGAGGTCCAGGTCCGGCGGGTTGAGGAGCTGGTCGACGCCGGCCTTCAGCGCCAGCACCGGCACCCGGTCGTCGCCGTACTTCGTCCGTACGCCCTCCATGCCGAGGGAGTCGGTGACCACGACCCCGTCGTAGCCGAGTTCCTCGCGCAGGATGCCGGTGAGGATCGGGCGGGACAGGGTGGCCGGGTCCTCGGAGGCGTCGAGCGCCGGGACCACGAGGTGGGCGGTCATGATCGAGTCGATGCCGGCCGCGACGGCCGCGCGGAACGACGGCGCGTCCAGCTCGTCCCACTGCTCACGGCTGTGGGTGATGACCGGGAGGCCGGTGTGGCTGTCGGTGGCCGTGTCGCCGTGCCCGGGGAAGTGCTTGGCGCACGCGGCGACGCCGGAGCGCTGATACCCCGTCACCTCGGCCGCCACCAGGCCGGCCACCGCCGCCGGGTCGGCGCCGAAGGACCGTACGCCGATGACCGGGTTGGCCGGGTTGACGTTCACGTCGGCCACGGGGGAGTAGTCCTGGCGGATGCCCATCGCGCGCAGTTCGGCGCCGGAGATCTGGCCGAGGGTGCGGGCGTCGGACCGCGAGCCGTTCGCGCCGACCGCCATCGCGCCGGGGAAGAGGGTCGCCGGCTCGCCCACGCGGGCCACTATCCCGTGCTCCTGGTCCGTGGAGATCAGCACCGGCAGCCCGCGCGGCAGCGACAGGGACGCCTTCTGGATGCCGTTGGACAGGCCGGCGATCTGCTGCGGGTCGCGGGTGTTGTGCGCCCAGGCGAAGTAGATGACGCCGCCGACCCGGTACTTGGCGATCAGCTCCTCTGCCGTGCGGACGCCGATCTCCTTGAGGTTGGCGTCGATGTCGGCCTGGTCGGGGGCGGTGGCGGAGTGGCCGTAGACCCGCATCACGAAGAGCTGGCCGACCTTCTCCTCCAGCGTCATGCGGGAGATGAGGGCCCGGAGCCTGCCGTCGTCGGGCCGGTGCCGGCCGGCGTACGCGGTGCCGCCCGCCGCGAGGACGGCGGTGACGCCCGCGGTGGCCGCGAGGACGGTACGTCTGGAGGGTCGTGCGGTGCTGCTGTCTTGCACGTGCGCTCCTTCCGGAGTGATCCGCTGGAGAGCTGCTGAAGGAAACTTCCAAGGAGTCACCAATATCCGGGAAGTTTCTGCCAGTCAAGGGAGCGCACACGAGTCGTCCCACGGGGCGGGGCCGCCGTCGGCGCACAGGGAGGGAGGTGCGCCGACGACGGCGCGCTGCCGGCCGCGGTACGGAGGAGAGGGGTGGTCAGCGATCGCACCCAGCAGCGAGGCCGACACCGCACCACGAAGACTCCCCCGGCAACGCACGCATTGGACGCCGGAAGCCTGCCCCGGGTTCCCGCATCCGGCGGGGGATCT
>NZ_WWHX01000878.1 GCF_009862125.1 Streptomyces sp. SID5910 | reverse complement strand
TGATCCGCCCACGGTCCCCCGTGGGCGGGGTGTATCTCTCATCTGCGTAGAACCTACGACAGGGGGTGGGCCGAGGACAGAGGCATCGACGTCCTGACATCCACCCCGCACACGTTCTTCACACGCTCTGCGGTTCGCCGCGTCAGGCGTGCGAACCGCAGCTCGGATGGGCGTTCGCGGGGCCGCACGGACGCGCGAGCCCGGGCGGGCGCGGACGCTCCGCTCAGGCACTCCGCTCAGGCGCTCCGCTCAGACGCGGGCGAAGCCCTGCTCGATGATGTCGAGGCCCTCGTTCAGCAGGTCCTCGCCGATCACCAGCGGCGGCAGGAAGCGCAGCACGTTGCCGTAGGTGCCACAGGTCAGGACCAGCAGGCCCTCGGCGTGGCAGGCCTTAGCGAGCGCGGCGGTCGCCTCCGGGTTCGGCTCCTTGGTGGCGCGGTCCTTGACCAGCTCCACGGCGATCATCGCGCCGCGGCCCCGGACGTCGCCGATGATGTCGAACTTCTCGGCCATGGCGGTCAGGCGGGCCTTCATGACCTCCTCGATCCGCTTCGCCTTCGCGTTGAGGTCGAGCTCCTTCATCGTCTCGATCGCGCCGAGCGCACCCGCGCAGGCGACCGGGTTGCCGCCGTAGGTGCCGCCGAGGCCGCCGGCGTGGGCGGAGTCCATGATCTCGGCGCGGCCGGTGACGGCCGCCAGCGGCAGACCGCCGGCGATGCCCTTGGCGGTCGTGATCAGGTCGGGGACGATGCCCTCGTCCTCGCAGGCGAACCACTGGCCGGTGCGGCAGAAGCCGGACTGGATCTCGTCGGCGACGAAGACGATGCCGTTGTCGGCGGCGAACTGGCGGATCGCGGGCAGGAAGCCCTTGGCCGGCTCGATGAAGCCGCCCTCGCCGAGCACCGGCTCGATGATGATCGCGGCCACGTTCTCGGCGCCGACCTGCTTGGCGATCTGGTCGACGGCCTGCGCGGCGGCCTCCGGGCCCGCGTTCTCCGGACCGGTCGGCCAGCGGTAGCCGTAGGCGACCGGCACGCGGTACACCTCGGGCGCGAACGGACCGAAGCCGTGCTTGTACGGCATGTTCTTCGCCGTCAGCGCCATGGTGAGGTTGGTGCGGCCGTGGTAGCCGTGGTCGAAGACGACGACGGCCTGGCGCTTGGTGTACGCGCGGGCGATCTTGACGGCGTTCTCGACGGCCTCGGCACCGCTGTTGAACAGGGCCGACTTCTTGGCGTGGTCGCCCGGCGTCAGCTCGGCCAGCGCCTCGGCGACGGCGACGTAGCCCTCGTACGGCGTGACCATGAAACAGGTGTGGGTGAAGTCGGCGAGCTGCGCGGACGCCTTGCGTACGACGGCCTCGGCGGAGGCGCCGACGGAGGTCACGGCGATGCCGGAGCCGAAGTCGATCAGGCTGTTGCCGTCGACGTCCTCGATGACACCGCCGCCGGCGCGCGTGACGAAGACGGGCAGCGTGGAGCCCACGCCCTGCGCGACCGCGGCGGTCCGGCGGGCCTGCAACTCCTGCGACTTCGGGCCGGGAATGGCGGTGACGACGCGGCGCTCCTGCGGAAGTGCGGTCATGGGGGCTCCTGTGGATCTTTTCGGACGCTTGCCTTCTTTTTCGCAGGCTAGGACCGGGAGCCGGGGGTGGGCATGCTCCATGTGGGCGTTGTCCGCGCCGCCGGTTGTCCGCGGTGGACAGATGGCACGTACGGCGGCATGTGGACACGTCCGCGCGGGCCCGGCCGCGTAAGCGGTGAACTCGCCCTGCCGGGGCGTTAGATTGGCTCGCTGATGGTGGACGGAGCGGCTGGTCAGGGGGCAGGGTCGATGGACAGCGACGGCAGGCGGGACACGCGGGGTACGCACGCGAATCCTGTGCCGCGTCCGGCGGGGCCTCCCGAGGTGCCCGCGGTGCCGCCGCGGCCCGCCCGGCAGCCCGGCACGCCCCCGGCACCGGCCGCGCCCCCGCCGCCGGACGGCTCCGCGTTCCTGACCTGGCTGCGCACCCCGCGGCCCGAGGCGCTGCCCGGCGTGTGGCGCTTCGGACACCGGCCGCGGCCGGAGGAGGAGCCCGAGCGGATCCCGGCCCGGCAGCTGCTGAGCGGGGCGCTGATCGCGTTCCTCGTCGGATGGCTGATCTGGTCGCTGCTCTACAACGGCTATCTGGGCGGCTGGTGGATGCTGCCGCTGTTCGCGATGCTGCCCGAGTCCTGGGCCCCGCCCGGAACGGTGCGTTCTGTCATCGCCGGCTACGTCTGGTACACGGTCGTCGCCCTCGTGATCATGGTCGGGGTCGGGCGGCTCGGCCGCTGGGACGAGGTGTGGCGCCGTTTCTTCGCCCCGCGCCTGTCGAAGAGGCCGGAACGGCAGGCCGCTCCGCCGCCCGAGGAGGACCCCGCCGCCTGGCCCGCCCTGCGGGCCGCCGGTGCCGTCGACGCCGCCGAGCGGCTCGCCGCCGACGCCCGCTCCGGGCTGATGCGGGACGTCGACCACGCCCGCATCGCCCGCGCCTGGCAGGGCGTGGCACGCGGCCGGCACAGCCTCGCCACCTTCACCGGCGCCGTGCTCAGCCAGGGCGCGGGAGCCTGCCCGCACCCCTCCGGCGTCCGCGACCTGCCCTCCCGGCAGGCCCGGCACGACCTGGTCACCGGGCAGGTGCGGCTCGGCACCACCGCCGACGACGACCGCAACCCCTACGCCTACCGCGGCGCCGGCCTCGCCCTCGGCCCCGACCTGCTCGGCACCTCCCTGCTCGCCGTCGGACCGGCCGGCTCCGGCAAGACCGGCGCCGTCGTCCGGCCGGTCGCCGAGTCCCTGTGCCTGCACGCCCTGGCCGGACGCGCCGCGGTCGTCGTGGTCGGCGCGGCCGGCGCCGGGCTCGGCGCGGCCGACGCCTACGACGTCGTCGTACGCGTCGGCAACCCCGACTCCGTGTACGACCTCGACCTGTACGGCGGCACGACCGACCCCGACGAGGCCGCCGCCGTGCTCGCCGAGGCCCTGGTCGGCGACCTGGCCGAGCCGCACCCGGGCAGCGACAGCCGGCGCTCCACCACCGTCCTCGCCCAGCTCCTCGGCCCGTTCCGCGCGGTGCACGGACGCTTCCCCGGCGTGCCCGAGCTGCGACAGCTGCTCGACGGGACGCCCGGGCCGCTGGCCGAGCTGCGCCAGGGGCTCCAGGAGACCGGGCAGGAGTCGCTGCTGCGCGAACTGGACGCCCGCGAGCGCCAGATGGGGCACCCCGGCGACGTGGGCGGAATCCTGGCCGACCGGGTGGCGCTCCTCGACCGGCCCGCCTTCGCCTCCTTCTTCGACACCTCGGGACAGTCCCGGCCGTTCTCGCTCAAGGCCCTCGACCATCCGGTGCGGGTCCGCATCGACCTGCCCGAACGCGGCCACGCGGACGCCTCGCGCATCCTGGCCCGGCTGGTGCTCGCCCAGTTCACGGCGAGCGTGTCGGTACGGGAGGACCGGTCGCTGTTCGCCTGCCTGGTGCTGGACGACGCGAGCGGCGTCGTGACGCCGGAGGCCGTGCGGGGCGTGCAGCGGCTGCGGTCGGCGGGCGCCGGGGTCGTGCTGACCCTGCGCACGCTGGACGACGTACCGCGTCCGCTGCGCGGGCCGCTGCTCGGGTCCATCGGGTGCCGGATGGCGCTGTCCGGGCTCACGCCCTGGGACGGGCAGGACTTCGCCGAGGTGTGGGGCAAGGAGTGGACCGAGGCCCGCGACGTCACCGACCGGCAGATCATCGCCGAGACCCCGGCCGGCAAGGCCGTGCACATGCTGCGCCGGGTGATCACCGGCAAGGCGCCCACCGCACGGGCGGTCACCGTGCGACAGGTCGAGCGCGAGCGGTGGTCGGCGTCCGAGCTGGCGCACGCGGTGCCGGCGGGGCACGCGGTGCTGTCGCTGACCACAGTGAGCGGTGACCACGCACCCCCGCTGCTGGTGGACCTGCGCGGCTGAGGCCCCCGGCGCGGGAGGCGCCGGCCGGGGACGCGCCTATGCACCCCGCCCGGGACACCGAGGGTGCCTCCGCCCGGGACACCGAGGGTGCCTCCGCCCGGGACGTCGCGGCCGAGGTCCCGGCGGGGCAGGCTGCCTGCGCCGGGGTGCGCTCCCACGGCGACGCGCCCGCGGGGCCCCGGCCCGGGAGGGGGAGCGGCCGGCGC
>NZ_WWHX01000089.1 GCF_009862125.1 Streptomyces sp. SID5910 | reverse complement strand
TGGTGTTTGTGGGGGCGGGATGAGAGCACACGTCGGCCAGGAGGTTGACAACTATGGTTCCCCTGCTTCTGGTTCTTCTGCTGGCTCTGGTTCTCTTCGGCGCGGGCTTCGCGCTCAAGGCCCTCTGGTGGGTCGCGGTGATCGTGCTCGTGGTGTGGCTGCTGGGCTTCGTCGTCCGTCCGGCGGCCGGCGGTGGCCGCAAGGGCCGCTGGTACCGATGGTGATGCCCGCCGCTGACTGAACGCGGCACGGTCACGCCACCGCAACGGCGTGACGAGAAGGGTGGGTTCGGCCCGACAGGGGCCGAACCCACCCTTCTGTGTGCGCTCTTGCGCGCTGACCGGTCCTCGCCCGGGGAGACCTCGGGTGATCAAACCGGACGCGGAGGACGGTATCCGGCGTACCGGGTGGAACGAGGGGTACTGGACGTCCCATCGGCCCCGCGGGCGCCGCAGTGGGAACCCTGCGCCTCCTCGCCCGCGGGGCCGACCCGTTCACCCTCACCTGGTGTCGGTCAGGCGCGCCGCGTGGCCACCGGGCTTCCGGCCGCGGTGGGTCTCGTCCTGGACGAGCAGGGAGAGCAGCGACGCCACCGTCAGCCCGGCCTCCGCCGGGTGGCGCAGGACCTTGTCCGGCTCGATGCGGTAGGTGTTCGTCCGCCCGTCCCGGGTGTGGGAGAGGTAGCCGTCCTGTTCGAGGTCGGAGATGATCCGCTGGACGGCGCGCTCGGTGAGCCGGCAGTGAGCGGCGATGTCGCGGATCCGGATGTTCGGGTTGTCGGCGATGGCGGCGAGCACGCGCGCGTGGTTCGTGACGAACGTCCATCCGGTGTGAGATCCAGGCACTTCAACCATGCACAGCATTTTAGGGACCGTCTTTGCCGGAAGCCCAATACATGACATACTTTTCGCGCAATAGGAGACAGGTCTCGTTGGGGGTCGGATGCAGGCCATGGACGACACCGTTGTGGTGCAGTACGAGCGGTGCGGTGCCTGGGTCGTCGGCGCGCGAGGCGCGTACGACATGAACTCGATCACGCCCTTGGCACAGGCGCTGAACACCGCGTCCAAGACGTATCCGAGGGTGATACTGGACGCCTCCGGCGTCACCTTCGCGGACTCGGCGCTGCTGAATCTGCTGATACTCACCCACCAGGCGGCGGACCTGCGCCTGGCCGCGCCGACGGAGCAGTTGGTCCGGCTCCTGGAGCTCACCGGCGTGGACACGGTCCTGAAGGTGCGGGCGACGGTGGAGGAAGCCGCAGCCTGCTGAGCGTGCCGGGCGCGGTGCCCGGTGGGCCGGCTCGGTCAGCTCGTGGCCTCGTCGGTCGGTGCCGGTGCCGGGCACGGGCGAAGGACCATGAGCGAGTCCTCCGGCGTCGCCACCATGGCGAAGGGGAACCGGTCGAGTTCGAGGCAGAGCGGGACGTCGTCGGGGTGGGCTCCCTGGCGCACGCCCTGCTCCAGCTCGGCGGCGGCCCGGGACTCGCGGGCGCGGCGAAGGAACCCGGCCGCGTCTGTCGCGACCCCGTCGGCCCTGCGGGCGATGTACTGGGCGCAGGCCAGGTCCTCCTCGGCCCGCCCGTCCTCACCGGTGACCACGAACGTGACGCTGTCGCACGCGCGGGTCCGCAGGAGCCGGGCCGTCGCCTCCGCCACCACGAAGCCGGCGCACAGCACGAGCGACGCCTCCTTGACCGCGAGGGCGCCGACCGTACCGGCCGTGGTCTTCTGCACGACGGTCCGGCCGCCGAGGTCGGCGGACCGCAGCAGGCCCGGCGAGTTGACGGCGTCGAACCCGGGCGCCGGCGCACCGTCCTTCAGCGCCACCCAGTCCGGGTGGCGGGCCTTGAGCGCCAGGGCCTCGTCCAGCGACTCGGCGAGCACGATCCTCTCCGCCCCTCGGGCGAAGGCCCAGGCGGCCACCGTGTAGGCACGCATGACGTCGACCACGACCGCCACGGACGGGGTTTCGACTAGTTCGGTGATGCCGAGGCAGCGAGCGTCCATCCGGTCATGATCGCGCACGCCCGGCCCCGATGTGGCCGCGTGGTGACGCGCATCACGGCGCACCACGGGTCAGGGCCGGTACGTACGCGTCGTCTCCCCGTTCAGCCCGTTCAGCCCGTTCAGCCCGTGCAGCCCGTTCAGCCCGTGCAGCCCGTTCAGCGCGGAAGGGTCTCCGGACCGGTGTCCTCGGCCACGGACGGCGGGCGGAAGCAGGCGATGACCGTCTTGCCGTCCTGACACGGACGGGCCTCCCACTCGTCGGCCAGCGCGTCCACGAGGAACATGCCCCGCCCGCCCAGGCGTTGGTCGCTCGGCGGCCGGGTTCTCGGCAGCTCACTGGAGCCGTCCCGCACCGCGACGTGCAGACACCGGCCGTCCCACGTCATCACCAACTGCGCATGCGAATGCGCGTGGACGTGGGCGTTCGTGACCAGTTCCGACACGGTGATCAGCACCGCGTCCACCGTCTGCGGAGCGCTGTCGGTCCAGTCCAGCGTCTCCAAGTGCCCGAGGGCCCAGTCACGTGCCTCCTTCGGTGTGCTCTGCAAGGGCAGCGACCGCGCCCAGCCCACTGCCCGTAGTGACGATTCCTCCACCGCGATTTCCCCCAAGCTGGATGACATCCCCTCTCGGGTATCCCCGCAGCGCCGGGTGAAGCGGCTGGGCCCGCGGAAATTACCGAGCGTCATCGGCCAGGTGCTGCGGCGCGGCGGACGGCGCCCCGGCCGGCCGCACGGCCGCGGGGCTCCACCAGTTGGCGCGGCCCATGAGCCGCATGACGGCGGGGACCAGCACGCCGCGCACCAGGGTGGCGTCGACCAGAACGGCCAGGGCGACACCGAACCCCAACTGCCGGAGCAGGCTGACGTCGGAGGCGACGAGGGCTCCCATGGCGACCGCGACGGCGAGAGCCGCGGCGGTGAAGACACGGCCGGTGCGGGCGACGCCGTGGACGATGGCGGCCGTCGTGTCACCCGTCGCCCGGTAATGGTCCTGGATGCGGGCGAGCAGCAGCAGTTCGTAGTCGACGGTCAGGCCGAAGGCGATGCAGAACAGCAGGACCGGCATGGTCGCGTCGATGGCGCCGGTGGCCTCGGAGTGGCCCAGCAGCCGCTCCAGATGGCCGTCCTGGAAGGCGTGGACGACACCGCCCAGAGCGGCGGTCAGGCTCACCGCCGCCACGGCGACGACCTTGACGGGCACCAGGACGCACCGGGTGTAGTAGGCGGTGACGGCCAGCGTCACCAGGGCCAGGATCGCCGCCGCCAGGGGCAGCCGGCCGGTGAGGGCCGCCCGCGCGTCGACGTTGTCCACGGCGGCGCCAGCCACCCGGACCGTCGCGGGGGCGGGCAACGCGCGGATGTCCGCGACCAGTTCGGCGGCGGCCCGCGAGTGGGGGGCCGCCGCCGACGCCACCGTCACCAGCGCACCCTTGCCGGGCACCTCACCCGCTGCCTCAGGCGGGGCAGGCGCCGGGCCTGTGCGTCGCCCGTCCTGGAAGGTGCCGACCGAGCCGACCCGCACGGCCTGCACATGGCGCAGGGCGGACAGGGCACGCCCGTAGCGGTCGAGGGCCGTTCCCGCCTCGGCGGTGGGCCGTACGTCGGGGAGTACGACCGTGAGCTGCCCGGGGAGTTCGGGGAACAGGTCGTCGAGGACGCGGGCGTCGGCGCGGGCGGGTGCGCCGGCCGGGAGGATGTGCTGATCGGGCAGGGCCAGCCGTACGTGCAGGAAGGGCTGGAGGAAGAGCCCGAGGACGGCCAGGGCGGCCGCCGCGCTCAGGGCGGGGCGGCGCGTCACCGCTCGGGCGAGTGAGCGCCAGGCCGCGCTGCCGTCGGCCGGGTGCCGGGTGCGACGGCCGGTCCCGAGCGGGTCGGTGCGCGCGCTGCCGTCGGCCGGGTGCCGGGTGCGGCGACCGGCCCCGAGCGGGTCGGTGCGCTCGATCCAGGGGCCGAGCAGGGTGAGGGCCGCGGGCACGACCAGCAGGGACGTGGCGGCGGCGAGGACGGTGACCGCGATGCCGGCGCAGGCCATGGACTTCAGGAACGGAAAGGGGAAGACCAGCAGCACGGCCAGCCCGGCGGACAGGATGCACGCGGAGGCCACGACGGTCCGGCCCACCGTCCGGGTCGCCGTGGACACCGCCGTGACCGGGTCGGTGCCGCCGCCCGTCTCCTCGCGGTAACGGCCGACCAGGAACAGGGAGTAGTCCACGGCCAGCCCGAACCCGAGCCCGCCGACGAGGTTCTGCGCGAACACGGAGACCGGGGCGAACTCGCTCACGACCCGCAGCACGGCCATCGCGCCCAGTACGGCCGTGGCCCCGACGACGACGGGCAGCAGAGCGGCGGCCAGGGAACGGAACGCCCAGGCCAGCACCAGGAAGGTCAACGGCGCCGCGATCAGCTCGGCGCGCATCAGGTCGTCGGCGGCCGTGCGAGTCGCCGACGCCGTGGTCCAGGCCGGCCCCGCCGCCCGGACGGTCACCGGCCCGTCGGCGCCCGTCAGCTCCGGCACGAGACGCTCGGCGGTACGGGAGGCGCCGTCCTCGCCGCCCTCCAGGTGGGTCACGACCAGACCGGCACGGCCGTCGGCCGACCACAGCCCCGACCGGGGATCCTCCTCCCAGGCGGACCGGACCGTCGTGACGCCCGGCTCACCGCGCAGCCGCTCGGCCAGCCGGTGGGCGGAGCGCGCGGCGGCGGGCGAGTCGAGCCGCTGTCCGGAGGCAGGGGTGAGGACGAAGATGAGGTCGGGGCGGGCGGCGCCGTACCGCTCCGCCACGGCCTCGGCACGGGCGGCCTGGGTGCCGGTCGCGGTGAACCCCCCGCGGGCGAGGTGGTCGTGCAGGCCCGCCGACGCCCACAGGAAGAGCGCGCACAGCGCACCGGCGACGGCGAGCACGGCGAGCGCCCGCCTCCGGCACGCCGCGGAGACGCCCCCGGAGTCCGGGAAGTTCTGGTCGGGCATCGCTCCACTGTGAAGGCGCGCCGCACGCACCTCGTGACCGACACACCGGAGGCCGGGTGCACCGGTGAGGGGTTGGTGGGCGCGCTCCCGGCATCCGGGTGAGCCGGGACGCCTCTCAGGAGGCGGTGCCCGGCCGCCGCCACCATGCTGACTACGGGAACGCGTGTGCGCGGCAGCCGGTGAGCGCCCGGTGCGCGGCACGAAGACCGACTCCGAGAGGCTGGCTTGCCTGTATGAGGACGATCGCGCTGTCGGGTACGACGGGCTTTCTGGGCTGCCATCTCCTGGCCCGGCTGCTGCAACAGGACTGCTGTGTCGTCGCGCTGGTCCGGGACGCCCCGGCCCGTGCGGCGGCCCGGATCGAACGCGCCCTGGCGTTCGCCGGAGGCGGCCCGGAGAACGGCTCGCCCGTCGGCGGGCGCGTGCGGATCGTCCAGGCCGACCTCGGCGCCGCCCGTCTCGGCCTGTTCGGCGAGGTCTTCGACGGGCTCGCGGACGAGGTGGACGAGGTGTGGCACTGCGCGGCCTCCACCCACCTCGAAGCGGATCTGGCGACGGTCAGCGCCGTCAACGTCGAGGGCACCCGGCACATGCTGGAACTCGCCGCCGCGGGCCGACGCCGGCCGCGCTTCGTGCACATCAGCACCGCCTACGTCGCCGGCGGCCGCACCGACTGCACGGTCGCCGAGGACGACCTGGACGGCTCCTTCGGGTTCATGACCCCGTACGAGGAGTCCAAGTACCAGGCCGAGCTGCTGGTGCGAGCGTGGGCCCGTGACGGGCGCCGGGCGCTGGTCCTGCGGCCCAGCACACTGGTCACCGACAAGCCGCTGCTCCCGCGCGGACCCCGCCACCCGCACTCCGTCCTCGGACTGCGGCTGGGCCGACTGGCATCCTGGGGACCGGACTTCCTCACCCGCCGGTTCGGCGTACGCCCGGACGGTGACGGCGTCTTCCGCGTCCGGCTGCCCGGCCGGCCCGGCAGCACCACCAACATCGCGTCCGTGGAGTACGCGACGGACGCCGTCATGCGCCTGACCCGCGACGACGACCCCGCACCGGGAGTCGTCACACGGCACGTGACCCACCCCGTCGACACACCGGCATCGGTGTGGCTGGAGGCGATGCGGTCACTGGTCCCCTGGGTGGAGCCCGTCGTGGTGGAAGGTGACGTCGACGCCACGACGCTGGAGTCGTTCATCGTCTCGCTCCAGCCCGGCGGCCGCCGCTACGGACACCTGCGGCGCAGCTACGAACGCGGCGCGCTCGACACCGCCGAGGCACGCGACGGCGTGTCCGCCCCGGCGGCGCTCGACGTCCCCTATCTCGTCAGAACCCTCAACGTCCCCGGGAACAGGCGGACTTCCACGTTGGCGTCCGCCTGAGATCTCGCCCCTGCCGACTCGTCTGGAGAAGCGATGAACACCTCCCCGCTGCAAGAGCGCCTCACGGGACTGCTGTGCGACTACTTCGAAGTCGACCCGCAGGCGATGGACCCCGACGCCACACTCCAGGACCTCGGAATCGACTCACTGTCCCTGGCGGAACTCTTCGTGGTCCTGGAGGAGGAGGACGGCATCAAGCTGTTCGAGGCCTCCTCGGGGCTGTCGACGCAGACCACGCTGGCCGAAGCCCTCCGCTTCATCGAGGAGCAGGCCGCCGCGCAGAACCCGCGGGCCGCCGGTGCGGTCGAGGAAGGGGCTCCGGCGCCGAGCGGTGCCGAAGCGGCGGGGGACAAGGCGCTGTCATGAACCGGGAACCCGTGGTGGTGACCGGCCTCGGCCTCGTCACCCCGGCCGCGGTCGGCGTGAAGGAAAGCTGGGAACACCTCCTGGAGGGAACCCCCACGGCCGCGCCCGACCCGGCCCTGGAGGACATGCCCGTCGACTTCTCCTGCCGCGTCCCGGACGACGCCCTCGCCGCGGCGCTCGGACGCGGACTGCGCTGGCGCACCGACCGGTTCATCCAGATGGCGGTGGTCGCGGCCCGGGAGGCCGTCGCCGACGCCGG
>NZ_WWHX01000877.1 GCF_009862125.1 Streptomyces sp. SID5910 | reverse complement strand
TGTCCTTGTTGACCGCCACGATCGTCTTCGAGGTCTGCATGCCGGCCCGGTGCTGGATGGCGCCGGAGATGCCGTTGGCGATGTAGAGCTGCGGCGAGACGGACTTGCCGGTCTGGCCGACCTGGTTGGTGTGCGGGTACCAGCCCGCGTCCACCGCGGCGCGGGAGGCGCCGACGGCCGCGCCGAGGGAGTCGGCGAGCGCCTCGATGATCGCGAAGTTCTCGGCGCCGTTGACGCCGCGGCCACCGGAGACCACGATCGCGGCCTCGGTCAGCTCCGGACGGCCGGTCGACTCGCGCGGCGTGCGCGAGGTGACCTTGGTGCCGGTCGCGGCGTCGGAGAAGGACACCGACAGGGCCTCGACGGCACCGGCGGCCGGGGCCGGCTCGACGGCCGCGCTGTTCGGCTTGACCGTGATGACCGGGGTGCCCTTGGAGACGCGGGACTTGGTGGTGAACGCGGCGGCGAACACCGACTGGGTCGCGACCGGACCCTCGTCGCCGGCCTCCAGGTCGACGGCGTCGGTGATGACGCCCGAGCCGAGACGCAGCGCCAGGCGGGCGGCGATCTCCTTGCCCTCGGCGGAGGACGGCACCAGCACGGCGGCCGGGGAGACGGCGGCGACGGCGGCCTGGAGGGCGTCGACCTTCGGTACGACCAGGTAGTCGGCGTACTCGGCGGCCTCGTGGGTGAGGACCTTCACCGCGCCGTGCTCGGCGAGGGCGGCGGCGGTGTCACCGGCGCCGTTGCCCAGCGCGACCGCCACCGGCTCGCCGACGCGGCGGGCCAGGGTCAGCAGCTCCAGGGTCGGCTTGCGGACGGCGCCGTCCACGTGGTCGACGTAGACGAGAACTTCAGCCATGGGACTTCTTCTCTCCTGCTTGCGAAAGATGAGGGGCGGTAGGGACGGCGGGGGCTCAGATGAACTTCTGGCCCGCGAGGAACTCGGCGAGCTGCTTGCCGCCCTCGCCCTCGTCCTTGACGATCGTGCCCGCGGTGCGCGCCGGACGCTCGGTGGCCGACTCGACGACCGTGTACGCGTTCTCGAGACCGACCTCATCCTCGTCGATGTCGAGGTCGGACAGGTCCCAGGACTCCACCGGCTTCTTCTTGGCCGCCATGATGCCCTTGAAGGACGGGTAACGCGCCTCGCCCGACTGGTCGGTGACCGACACGACCGCCGGCAGGGAGGCCTCCAGCTGCTCCGTGGCGGAGTCGCCGTCACGGCGGCCCTTGACCGTGCCGCCCTCGACGGAGACCTCGGACAGCAGCGTCACCTGCGGCACGCCCAGGCGCTCGGCGACCAGCGCGGGCACGATGCCCATGGTGCCGTCGGTGGAGGCCATGCCGGAGACGACCAGGTCGTAACCGGCCTTCTCGATCGCCTTGGCCAGGACCAGGGAGGTGCCGATGGCGTCGGTGCCGTGCAGGTCGTCGTCCTCGACGTGGATCGCCTTGTCCGCGCCCATGGACAGCGCCTTGCGCAGCGCGTCCTTCGCGTCCTCGGGGCCCACCGTCAGGACGGTGATCTCCACGTCGTCGCCTGCTTCCTGGCGTGCTTCCGAGATCTGAAGCGCCTGCTCGACCGCGTACTCGTCCAGCTCGGAGAGCAGACCGTCGACATCGTCGCGGTCGACGGTCAGGTCATCGGCGAAGTGCCGGTCGCCAGTGGCGTCGGGCACGTACTTCACAGTGACAACGATCCTCAAGCTCACGCCGGCTCTCCTACTGCATCGTCATTTCAGTGCTGCCTGCTTGCAGGCAGCATAGGCGCCTCAAGCGGCCGATTCCGGTCGGGGCGACCCGCGCTTCCAGCCGGAACATTACTCGTCAGTACACCCAGTTCTTTCCCGCTAAGCAAGCGCTTTGAACTGTGACCTTCGCAACGCAGCGTAACCGGAACTCGACCGTTCCGCAGAAGCAGGCGGACGGAGTCGGAAGGCGGCCCGCGGAGCCCGTGGAGGCTCAGTCGCGCAGGCCCGTGAAGCGTCCCTGGTGGTACAGCAGCGGGCTGCCGGTGCCCGCCGGGTCGCCGAGCAGGACCTCGGCCAGCACGATGCGGTGGTCCCCGGCCGGGACGCGGCCGACGACCCGGCACACGAGCCAGGCGAGGACGTCGTCCAGCACGGGAACGCCCTCGGGGCCCTCGTGCCAGACGGTGGGCGCGCCGAAGCGGTCGGCGCCGCTGCGCGCGAAGGTGGCGGCCAGCTCCCGCTGGTGCTCGCCGAGCAGGTGGACGCCGACGTACTCGGCCCGGGACACGGTGGGCCAGCTGGAGGAGCCGGTGCCGATGCCGAAGGAGAGCAGCGGCGGTTCGGCGGAGACGGAGGTCAGGGAGGTCGCGGTGAAGCCGGCCGGGCCCGCGTCGCCGCGTGCGGTGATCACCGCCACCCCCGCCGCGTGCCGCCGGAAGACGGACCGCAGGAGGTCGCCGCCGGTGGCGGTCCGGGGTGCGGCGAGGTCGGGTGTGGCCGGCATGCGGGGTGTCCTTCCGCCGTGCGCCTCCGTCCGGGGAGCGGGGAGCGGGGCCGTACGGGCAGGCTGACGATGGGTGGCACACACAGTCAAATACGTCCCGGGATCTGGAAGCTGTGGAGAACGCCTCACCGCCGGCGTGGCGATGATCACACCGCCTCCCCCAGGGCGGCGATCACGTCCGCCTTGCGCGGCAGGCCGGCGGCCCGCCGTACGACGCGGCCCTCGGCGTCGAGGACCAGCACGGTCGGGGTCTTGAGCACGTCCAGCGCGCGGACGAGTTCCAGCCGCGCCTCGGCGTCCAGTTCGACATGGGTGACGCCGGGGACCATGCCGGCCACCTCGCCGAGGAGCCTCCGGGCGGCCCGGCAGGGGGCGCAGAAGGCGCTGGAGAACTGCACGAGCGTGGCGCGCACGCCCAGTTCCGTGCCCAGGTCGGCCGCGTCCAGGCGCAGGCCCTCGCGCCGCTCGCCGTCGTTCCGCCCGTGCACGCGCGCGTCTCCCGCTCCGCCGCCTTCGCGGCCTCTCATGGGCGCGCCACGCGGGCGGCCCGGTCCGGTCGTCCTCAGGTCCAGCGCCCGGGAGCGGGCGATGATTCCCCGGTTCACCATCGCGTTTCGGCCATCCGGCGGCCGATGACGTGATGAGGATTACGCCACGGCCGGGCACCAGGGCTGGTTCCCCGGCCGTTCTTGGGGCACGATCTCGACAAGCCGTAAACCTACGGCTGCGTAACTTTCGACTGGGAGTCTTCTTCCCAGGCCGAGAAGGAAGGGTCCGACCCGCCCATGGCAGAACTCGTCTACCGCCCGGTCATCGGTCTCGCCCGCACCATGTTCAAGGTGTGGGACCTCAAGATCGACTGCCGTGGGTCGGAGAACATCCCGCGCTCGGGCGGCGCCGTGCTGGTGAGCAACCACATCAGCTACCTGGACTTCATCTTCGACGGCCTGGCGGCGCTGCCGCAGAAGCGGCTGGTCCGCTTCATGGCGAAGGAGTCGGTCTTCCGGCACCGGATCTCCGGTCCGCTGATGCGCGGGATGAAGCACATCCCGGTGGACCGCAAGCAGGGCGAGGCCGCCTACGCGCACGCCCTGGACTCGCTGCGGTCCGGCGAGATCATCGGGGTCTTCCCGGAGGCGACGATCTCCGAGTCGTTCACGCTGAAGAGCTTCAAGTCGGGCGCCGCGCGCCTGGCCCAGGAGGCGGGCGTACCGCTGGTGCCCATGGCGGTGTGGGGCACGCAGCGGCTGTGGACCAAGGGCCACCCGCGCAACTTCAAGCGCAGCCACACCCCGGTCACCATCCGGGTCGGCGAGGCGATGGAGGCCTCCCGCGAGCAGTACGCGGGCGCCATCACCCGCCGGCTGCGGGAGCGCGTCCAGGAGCTGCTGGAGGCCGCCCAGCGCGCCTACCCGGTACGCCCCAAGGGCGCCGACGACACCTGGTGGATGCCGGCCCACCTCGGGGGCACGGCGCCGACGCCCGAGCAGCTGCGCACGGCCGAGGCGCACTGACCCGAGCGGGTCACAGGGAGGCGGGAAGGCTCGCCCACAGCTGCGCGCGGTCGCCGGCCGCGCGCAGAGCGGCCAGCACGGCCGGATGCGGGGCCGCGTACAGCTCGGGGCAGTCCTCCTCGCCCGCCTCCCGGTCCGGCACGAAGGCCAGCCGCTCCCGCCCCAGCGAGAACCGGGCGTCCACACCGGGTTTGTTGCCGCGCGGGTCCTGCCGGTGCCAGGCGCCGTTGAACCGCACGGCGACCAGCCCGTGCACCACGTCGAAGCGCTGGTAGCACAGGGCGGTCGGGATGTCCTCGGCGCGCAGCAGCGCCGCCAGCGCGTGGGCCTTGGCGTAGCAGATGCCGGTGCGCTGCTCCAGGACGTCGGAGGCGCGCCACGTGACGCGCGGATCGCCGGAGTCCTGCGAGTGCGGGACGGTGTCGCGCACGTACTCGAACGCCAGTCGCGCATAGGCATACGAGTCCTCCGCCTCTTTCGCGAGGCGTCCGGCCACGTCGCGGACATACGGGTGGTCGTGGTCGATGACCTCGTCGGCGGCCAAGTAGGCGGACAGGTCAGGGTCTTGCTGGATGAGCTCCATGACGCCAGAGCATAGGAACGCGATCACCCATCAGTCAATGACTTTCCAGGTGACCGCATACCTATGCAATGCGTCGGAGTGGCTCGGCTAGCGCGCCATCTCCTCCTTGAGCGCGGCGACGAACGCGTCCACGTCGTCCTCCGTGGTGTCGAAGGCGCACATCCAGCGCACGTCGCCGGCGGCCTCGTCCCAGAAGTAGAAGCGGAACCGCTTCTGAAGGCGCTCGCTCACCTCGTGCGGGAGGCGCGCGAAGACGGCGTTGGCCTGCACCGGGTAGAGGATCTCCACGCCGTGCACGGCGCGCACGCCCTCGGCGAGGCGCTGGGCCATCTCGTTGGAGTGCCGGGCGTTGCGCAGCCACAGGTCCCTGGCGAGCAGGGCCTCCAGCTGCACCGACACGAAGCGCATCTTCGAGGCGAGCTGCATGGACAGCTTGCGCAGGTGCTTCATGTGGCGCACGGCGTCCTGGTTGAGCACCACGACCGCCTCGCCGAACAGGGCGCCGTTCTTGGTGCCGCCGAGCGAGAGGAGGTCGACGCCGACCGCGTTGGTGAACGTCCGCATCGGGACGTCCAGGGAGGCGGCGGCGTTGGCTATCCGTGAGCCGTCCAGGTGCACCCTCATGCCGTGCGCGTGGGCGTGCTCGCAGACGGCCCGGATCTCGTCGGGCGTGTAGAGCGTGCCGAGCTCGGTGCTCTGGGTGATCGAGACGACCTGCGGCATCGCGCGGTGCTCGTCGTCCCAGCCGTACGCCTGCCGGTCGATCAGCTCGGGGGTGAGCTTGCCGTCGGGGGTGGGGACGGTGAGCAGCTTCAGGCCGCCCATGCGCTCGGGGGCGCCGCCCTCGTCGACGTTGATGTGCGCGCTCTCGGCGCAGATCACCGCGCCCCAGCGGTCGGTGACCGCCTGGAGCGCGACGACGTTGGCGCCGGTGCCGTTGAAGACCGGGAAGGCCTCGGCCGTGGGGCCGAAGTGGCTGCGGATCACCTGCTGGAGGTTGGCCGTGTAGTCGTCCTCGCCGTACGCGACCTGGTGCCCGCCGTTGGCCAGGGCCAGGGCGGCGAGCACCTCCGGGTGGGCGCCGGCGTAGTTGTCGCTGGCGAATCCGCGGACCTCGGGGTCGTGGTGGCGACGCGCGTCGGTCTTCGGCGGGTTCACGGCTTCTCGGTCAGCCACAGACGGTTTCCGTTCACTTCCGCGGCGGGCTTGTCCCAGACTCCGGCGACGGCCTCGGCGAGGTCACGCACGTCCGTGAAGCCCGCGAACTTCGCGTTGGGGCGCTCGGCGCGCATCGCGTCGTGCACCAACGCCTTGACCACCAGGATCGCAGCCGCCGACGTCGGTCCCTGCTCGCCCCCCGCCTTGCGGAAGTAGTCCGCCATGGCCAGCGTCCACGCCTCGGCGGCGGCCTTGGCGGCCGAGTACGCGGCGTTGCCCGCGGTCGGCTGCGAGGCGCCCGCGGCGCTGATCAGGACGTAGCGGCCGCGGTCGCTGCGCTGGAGCGCCTCGTGGAAGGCGAGGGAGGTGTGCTGCACGGTGCGGATGAGCAGCTTCTCCAGGAGGTCCCAGTCGTCCAGGTTCGTCTTGGTGAAGGTCTGGCTGCCGCGCCAGCCGCCGACGAGGTGGACCACGCCGTCGACCCGGCCGAACTCCTTCTCGGTGCGGTCGGCCCAGGCCCGGGTGGAGTCCAGGTCGAGCAGGTCGACCGTCTCACCGGTGACGGTGGCGCCGCCGTGCGCGTAGCGCGCCGCGTCCACGGCCTCCGCGAGCCGCTGCGGGTCGTTGTCCGAGCCGACGACGGTCGCGCCCGCCTCGGCGAGCCGCAGCAGTGCGGCCCGTCCGGCGGGTCCGCCCGCTCCGGCCACCGCGATCACCGCGCCGTCGAGCGCCCCGTTCCCCATGGTCCTCGCCTCCCGAGCCTGTGCCTGTTCCTGTGTGCCGGTGCCGTCGCTCACGCGGCGGCCCGCTCGGCGCCGTCCGACGCTGCCGTGATGCCCTTGGTGGAGGCGATCACGTTCTTGAGCTTCTTGGACAGTGCCTCGTAGAACATGCTCAGCGGAAACTCGTCCGGAAGCACGTCATCGACGAGTTTGCGCGGCGGCAGGCTCAGGTCGAGGGCGTCGGGGCCCTTGGCCCACTTCGAGCCCGGGTGCGGGGCGAGGTAGGTGGAGACCAGCTCGTAGCCGGCGAACCAGTGGACGAGCTTGGGGCGGTCGATGCCGTCGCGGTAGAGCGTCTCGATCTCGGCGCAGAGCTCGTTGGTGACCTGCGGGGCGCGCTGCCAGTCGATGAACAGCTTGTTGTCGGTCCAGCGGACGACGTCGTGCTTGTGCAGGTAGGCGAAGAGGAGCTGGCCGCCGAGGCCGTCGTAGTTGCGGACGCGCTCGCCGGTGACCGGGAAGCGGAACATGCGGTCGAAGAGGACCGCGTACTGCACGTCACGGGCCTGCGGGACGCCGTCCGCCTCCAGCTTCACGGCCTCCCGGAAGGCGGTGAGGTCGCAGCGCAGCTCCTCCAGGCCGTACATCCAGAACGGCTGGCGCTGCTTGATCATGAAGGGGTCGAAGGGCAGGTCGCCGTGGCTGTGGGTGCGGTCGTGGACCATGTCCCACAGGACGAACGCCTCCTCGCAGCGCTTCTGGTCGTGGACCATGGCGGCGATGTCCTCGGGCAGTTCGAGGCCGAGGATGTCGACGGCCGCGTCGGTGACGCGGCGGAAGCGGGCGGCCTCGCGGTCGCAGAAGATGCCGCCCCAGGAGAAGCGCTCGGGCGCCTCGCGCACGGCGATGGTCTCGGGGAACAGGACGGCCGAGTTGGTGTCGTAGCCGGTCGTGAAGTCCTCGAAGGTGATGCCGCAGAACAGCGGGTTGTCGTAGCGGGTGCGCTCCAGCTCGGCCAGCCAGTCGGGCCAGACCATGCGCAGCACGACCGCTTCGAGGTTGCGGTCGGGGTTGCCGTTCTGCGTGTACATCGGGAAGACGACCAGGTGCTGGAGGCCGTCCGCGCGGTTCGCGGCGGGCTGGAAGGCCAGCAGCGAGTCGAGGAAGTCGGGCACCTGGAATCCGCCGTCGGCCCAGCGGCCGAGGTCCTTGACCAGCGCCTCGTGGTAGGCGTGGTCGTGCGGCAGCAGCGGGGACAGCGCGCGGACGGCCTCGGCGACGCGGCCGACGGCCTCCTCGACGGCGGCCCGCTCCGGGGCGCCCTCGGCGTCGAAGTCGATCGACCCGTCCTTGGACTGCCATGGCCGGATCCGCTCCACGGCATCCTTGAGCACGGGCCACGCCGGGTGCTCTACCACCCTGCTCACCGGAGGAACCTTCTCCTCCGCACCCACCTGCACAAGAATTTCCGTCATGTCCCATCCTCCACGGGAGAAGCTAGCGTCATGACACCGTATGCATACGAGGTTTCTCCCAGCAAGGGGCACCCCCGTAAATTATCCTGCCCCACCCCGTCCATGACCGCATTTTTTCCTGCGGGATGCCGGAGTCCGTATACCAGGCGCGGCAAAGGGGAAACGGTCCCGCAGGGCCGTTAGGCTGCCGCCCTGCCATCGCCGACGTCGACGGAAGCGAGTCGAGCCTTGAACTTCCTCACCATCGGTCACCGCGGAGCCATGGGTGTCGAGCCCGAGAACACCCTGCGTTCCTTCGTCGCCGCCGAGCAGGCCGGCCTCGACGTCGTCGAACTGGACCTGCATCTGAGCAAGGACGGCGCGCTCGTCGTCATGCACGACGCGGACGTGGACCGCACCACCGACGGCGCGGGCGCGATCGCCGACAAGACGCTGGAGGAGCTGCGCGCGCTGGACGCGGGCCGCGGGGAGCGGGTCCCGGTCTTCGAGGAGGTGCTGGACGCCGTCTCGGTGCCGGTGCAGGCCGAGATCAAGGACGTGGCGGCGGCGCGGACGCTGGCCGAGGTGATACTGCGGCGCGATCTGGTGGACCGGGTGGAGGTGATCTCGTTCCACGACGAGGCCATCGTCGAGATCGCCCGGCTGGTGCCGGGGGTGCGGACCGCCCTGGTCGCGGAGCACTACGGGCCCGAGGTGGTGGACCGGGCCGTCGCCGCCGGCGCCGCGACCCTGTGTCTGGACATCAACCGCATCACGCTGGAGGTCGTGGAGCGGGCCCGCAAGGCCGGTCTGCGGGTCCTGTGCTGGACGGTGAACACCCAGGACCATCTGCGGCTGGTACGCGCCCTGGGGCTGGACGGCGCGACGACCGACTACCCGGAGATCAAGCGCACCGGCCGCTTCACGGCGTGAGCGCCGCGGGGACGGTCAGACGAGCGGCTTGACCAGCAGCTCGAACCGCAGGTCGTCGCGCTGCGGGATGCCGAAGCGCTCGTCGCCGTACGGGAACGGGGTCGTCTCGCCCGTACGGCGGTAGCCGCGGCGCTCGTACCAGGCGATGAGGTCCTCGCGCACGGAGATCACGGTCATGTGCATTTCCGTCGCGTCCCACGCCTCGCGGGCCTGCCGCTCCGCCTCCGCGATGACCTGCTTGCCGAGCCCCTCGCCCTGGAGCGCCGGGCTGACGGCGAACATCCCGAAGTAGGCGTGCTTACCGCGGTGCTCCAGCTGGCAGCACGCCACGATCACGCCGTCGCGCTCGACCGTCAGCAGCCGGCTGTCCGGCGACCCGACGACCTCCCGCACGCCCTCGGGGTCGGTGCGCTGTCCCTCCAGGATGTCCGCCTCGGTCGTCCACCCGGCCCGGCTGGACTCGCCCCGGTACGCGGACTCTATGAGCGCGACGAGCGCGTCCACGTCGGCGTCGGTGGCGTCGCGGTAGGTCAGGCGGCTGGTGGCGGCGGTGTCCATGGTGGGCGTTTCTCCGGTTCGTTCTCGGGCGCGGCGCGGGCACCGACGAGCGTAGCGCTCCCGTTAGGCTCCGGACGCATGGTGCATGTACTCAGCAGCCGGATCCTGCTCCGCCCCACCGACCCCGACCGGTCCCGCGCGTTCTACGGCGAGCAGCTCGGTCTCGCCGTCCACCGCGAGTTCGGCACCGGGCCCGAGCGGGGCACCGTGTACTTCCTGGGCGGCGGTTTCCTGGAGGTCTCCGGCCGTGCCGAGGCTCCCTCCTCCCCCGCGCTCGCGCTGTGGCTCCAGGTCGAGGACGCCGCGGCGGCCGAGGCGGAGCTGCGGGCGAAGGGCGTGGAGATCGTCCGGCCGCCGGTCCAGGAGCCCTGGGGGCTGGTCGAGATGTGGATCGCGGACCCGGACGGCACGCGGATCGTGCTGGTGGAGGTGCCGGCGGAGCATCCGCTGCGCTACCGGCCGGGGATCTGAGCCACCGGGGTGCCAGGTGCCGGATGGCCGCGGTCCCCGCCCGGCCTTAGCGTGCTGGAAGGGGGAGGGAACGGTCTGCTGCCCGGCGGAAGGACCCCGACGCGATGAAGCTCCGTGAACCGGTGACCGGCGGGCCCTGCTGGGCCGAGCTGGGGACCAGTGACCTGGAAGCGGCCAAGCGGTTCTACACGAAGCTGTTCGGCTGGCGCCCCGAGACGGACTCCCGGCAGCAGGCGGGCGGTTACACCGTCGCCCATCTCGACGGAGCGGCCGTCGCCGCGCTGGCGCCCCTGTACCAGCAGGCGCAGCCCGTCGCATGGAACGTCTCGTTCGCCGTCGCGGACGCGGACGCCGCCGTGCGGTGGGTGACCGCGGCCGGCGGTGCGGTCCCGCTGGGCCCGGTGGACGTGTTCGACGCGGGCCGGTTCGCGGTGGCCGTGGATCCGGCCGGCGCGGTGTTCCAGCTGTGGCAGGCCGGGACCTTCCCCGGCGCCGGGCTGTTCAACGCGCACGGCTCGCTGGGCTGGGTGGAGCTGCTGACCCGGGAGCCGCGCCGGGCCGCCGACTTCTACACCACGGTGTTCGGCTGGCGCGTCGACGTCTCCGCGAGCTATCCGCAGTGGTCGGTCGACGGCGCGGACTTCGGCGGGATGGTGACGATGGACGAGAAGTTCCCGCACGAGGTGCCGGCGCACTGGCTGCCGTACTTCGCGGTGACGGACGTGAACAGCGCCGCGGTCGACACGACCGACAGCGGCGGCACGGTGCTCATGGAGCCCACCTCCGTGCCCGACGGGCCGCGCATCGCGGTGCTGCGGGATCCGCAGGGCGCGATGTTCGGCGTGTACCGGGTGGGCGACGAGCACTGAGCCCGGCCGCGGCGCACCACGAGGAGGGCCGTCAGATGCGCAGCGCGTCCAGGCGGCCCTCCAGCCGGCCCAGCAGCGCCCCGAGGAGCGCGGCCAGCTCGTCCAGCTCGGCCCCGTCGACGCCGGACAGGACCGCCGCCTCGTAGGCGAGCTGATCGGGCAGGATGCCGTCGACCAGGTCGCGTCCGGCGTC
>NZ_WWHX01000876.1 GCF_009862125.1 Streptomyces sp. SID5910 | reverse complement strand
TACGCGTGGATCGGCGCGAGGTCTTCGCCGCTCGTGTCGTCGAGGGCCGTGACGTTGATGCCGATCTCCGGGATGTCGCTGTCGATCGCCGCGACGCGGCTGCCGCAGGTAGGGCAGAAGCCGCGCTTCGCCTCATCGGGGAAGGTCTCGTACCAGGTTGGTTCGCCGCCCTCGCCGGTCCAAGTGATCGTCTTGAAGCCCACCCACCACATCACGGGGGTGCCGCCGAGTTTCTGGCAATGATCACATTCACAGGTGTGGGGGAAGACGGCCGGGCCCTGAGCGGTGAAGCGGACACGACCGCAGAGGCAACCGCCGGTGCGATCCTCGGCTGGTTCGGATCGCTGGGCGTCGGCGGTGGGGGTGGCGTTCATCAGGTGATCTCCCGGACATCGTGGGCAAGTTGGGCAGATCAGTGTGCCATCGGTTCCACGATCGTCCGGACGCTGTTGGCGGCTCTGGCGTGGCCCGACCGCGTGCGCCGATTGGGGAGGCGACACGGGGGCCGGGCGACGAAACCGCAGCTCAGGGGCGACCAAGGGTGCGGACGGTCCATCCGGCCTCGCGCCAGGTGTCGGTGCTCAGGGTGCCGCGTCCGTCGATGACGCGCGGGGGAGGCGGGCCCGCGCCTCTCGGACGCGCCGCTGCGCGGCCGGGTGACGGCTTCGCTAGCCTTGCTGCGGTCGCCTACAGGGCTGGAACGAAGCTGGGAGAGACACATCGTGGTGAAGGTCCTTATCGCCGGGGGAGCCGGTTACATCGGCAGCACGGTCGCCTCGGCCTGCCTGGACGCGGGCATCACCCCCGTGATCCTCGACAACCTCGTCCGGGGCCGCCGCGAGTTCACCGAGGGCCGCACCTTCTACGAGGGCGACATCGCCGACGGCGCACTGGTCGACCGGATCTTCTCGGAGCACCCGGACATCTCCGCCGTGGTGCACTGCGCGGCGCTGATCGTGGTGCCCGAGTCCGTCGCGGACCCGATCGGCTACTACGAGGCGAACGTGGCCAAGAGCCTGGCCTTCGTCAGCCACCTGCACCGCAACGGCTGCGACCGCATCATCTTCAGCAGCTCGGCCTCCATCTACCAGGCCGAGGACGGCTCGCCCGTCAACGAGGACTCGCCGCTGGCGCCGCAGAGCCCCTACGCACGGACGAAGGCCGTGTGCGAGGAGATGTTCGCCGACATCGCCGTGGCGGGGCCGCGCGTGCTGTCGCTGCGGTACTTCAACCCGGTCGGTGCCGACCCGAAGCTGCGTACCGGGCTTCAGCTCAAGCGGCCCAGCCACGCCCTGGGAGTGCTTATCCAGGCGCACCAGGAGGGCCGACCGTTCCCGATCACGGGGACGAACTACCCGACGCGCGACGGCAGCGGCATCCGGGACTACGTACACGTCTGGGATCTCGCCGCGGCCCACATCGCGGCGATCGAGCGCTTCGACTCCGTCCTCACGGGGTCGAAGCGCTCGATCGCGATCAACCTGGGCACCGGCTCCGGCACCACGGTCCGGGAGCTGTGCGAGGCGTTCAACAACGTCGTCAGCACGCCCCTGGCAACCGTCGACGCCGATCCGCGGCCCGGTGACGTGGCCGGTGGCTACACCAAGAGCGACCGGGCGGCAGACCTGCTGGGGTGGACGCCGCAGCTCTCCCTGGAGGACGGCATCCGATCCGCCCTGGACTGGATTCCGGTGCGCGACGGGCTGTTGAAGGACTGAGCCCTTTCCCCGCCCTCACTCCTCCCGGGCCCGAGCGCCCGGGAGGAAGCCCGCTTCGAGGGCGAGCAGGTGCCGGAGGGCGGGTGCGAGCCACGCGGTGTCCCACCGGTGGTCCGCCGGGGCATCCCGGTAGGCGTCGTGGGGGATGCCGAGCGCTTCGAGGAGCCGGCGGCCGGCGGTCCAGTCGGCTTCCAGGGTGCCGATGCCCCCGAGCGCGATGCGGCGGGCCCCTTGGAGGGCTGCCGCGTGGCGGCGCAGGTTCTGCCGTACGTCGTACTCGTCGAGCCGTGCGGTGCTGCCGGCGACGTCCACGAGCTGTGGGTGGGGCGGGCGGTCGCTGAGCAGTGAGGCATCCCAGATGCTGGCGACGGCGAAGAGGCCGGGGTGCCGGGTCAGTAGGTTGAGGGCGGCGAAGCCGCCCTTGCTGAATCCCAGCAGGTGCACCGGCGGTCGGGCCTCGTTGCCGAGCAGGGCCAGGACGGTCGGTACGACCACGCGGACGAGGTGGTCCTCCTGTCGGCAGTCGGCCCGGGTGGCGTGGTTGACCAGCCAGGGCGACGCGCTGAACGTCGGTGCGGCGAAGACGGTCCCGTCGCGCAGGTGAGCCGGGAGCCGTCCGATCTCGACAAGGCTGTGGCCGTACTTGCGCCCGTCGCCCTTCTCGACGGGCAGGGCGAGCACAACCCTGCGCACCCGCTGCTCGGGCCAGATCACGGTGACCTGCGTTCTGGGCCTCTGGAATGGGCTCTCCACGAGGACCAACCGGGTGCCGGCAGGCAGGGTGTCGGCGTCGTGGACGTGTGCCTGGCTGTGCGGGAGGGCGGGGTGTTCATGGGCGGAGGGCGGCGACGGCATCGTGGTAGGTCTCCCAGTTGTCGCAGTTGAACCGGAGGTCGTCCGGCCGGAGCGGCAGCGCCGTGAGGTGGTTGCCGGCGGCGATCCAGCGCCGGATGGCGTCGATGAGGTAGAGCTCGCCGCCCGGGCGGGGCGGGCACGCGCGCAGGGCGTCGAAGACGACGGGACCGAGCACCCAGCGGGCGGCGCAGGCGTGCACCCACTGGGCACCGGCGTGGTCCAGGAGGTCCCTGCCGAAGGCGACCGCGGCCGGCCCGGGCCCGGGCGCGTCGGCCGCGCCCAGCAGGGTCTCGTGCGCAGGGATGCCGTCCGCGGGGAAGATGCGGGTCAGGACGGAGCAGTCTGCCGTGCCGGCGAGGAGCCGCTGGAGCGGTGTCTCGCGGTCGGCGGCGCCGCGGATCAGGTTGTCCCCGAACGCGAGGACGAACGGCTGTCCTTGGGTCCATGTCTCGGCTGCGAGGACGGGGGCGCCGGGGCCGGCGCCGTCGTCCTGGCCCCTGTAGGAGAAGTCCATGCCGTACGCGGAGCCGCTGCCGAAGTAGGCCGGGATCTGCGGCTTGCGCGCCGAGACCACGAACAGGACGTCGGTGATCCCTGCGGTGCGCAGTTCGTGGACGAGGTGCTCCAGGATCGGCCGTCCTCCGGCGGGCAGCATCTCCTTGGGCAGGATGCGGGTGATCGGGTCCATCTTGGTTCCGGCCCCGCCGGCTGCCACGACCGCCCTGGTGATCGTGCGCGACATGACGTCTCTCCCGTCAGGCGCTCGGCCGGACGAGCGGGTTGGCCAGCCAGTCGAGCCAGGTGCCGTAGACGTCGCAGTGGGCCACGATGTCGGAGCGGCTCACGCCGCCGGTGTGGCCGGCCATGATCATGTGAGGGATCTCCTGGCCGAAGTGGCCGATGGAGATCTCGTGCAGGGGGCGGCGCCGGCTCTGCTCGGCGAGGGTGTCGACGAGACGTTCCCGGCCGCCCGGCGAGCCGAAGATCTGGTAGATCGACCACGAGAAGACGAAGACCAGGTGCTGGTCGTCCGGGGTCTCGGCGACGACGTCGGCGAGGTGGTCCTGAGCCTTGCCAGCCAGGATCGCCGGCGGGGTGCGGGCGGCCAGCGCCAGGGCGGAGTTCAGGGTGTGCATCCGGTTGGTCTGCTCGGGCCAGGTGAGGCTGACCAGCCACTCGGTGGCCTCGCGGTCGGTGACGTCCACCGGACTCGGTTCGATCCCGACCGGACGTACGAACCTCGTGGGGTCCAGGGACAGAGGCGGCATGGCGCCCTTGACCTCGCAGTACAGGACCGTGTCCGGGTCGCTGCCGGGCAGCGTGAGCCGGTGCCCGTTGTAGTCGTAGGCGTAGCGGTCCCAGAGCAGGGTCAGCCCGGCGCTGGCGCCCACGACCACGATCCTGATCGGCCGACCGTCGTCGAGCTGCTGCTGGAGCGCCGCGAAGGCGGGCAGAAGGACGGTACAGCGGTTGACCTCGTTGGTCTGGACGGACCGGGTGGAGATGATCCGGCGGATGCGTCCGGCGTGGCGGCGGCAGAAGTCCGTCAGCAGGTCGGCGGCGCGGTCTTCGGTCAGCTCCTCGTCGCCGGTGAAGTGGGGGGCGAGCGGGTGCCGGACGCCGCGGCGCAGGATGTGGTGGACGGCCGCGAGCAGCATGTTGGGGGCGGGCTGTCCCGGCTGGGTGTGGGCCGCGAGGTCGAGCAGCTCCGGGGTGCGGGCGGCCGCGTGGGACAGGGTGGCGTAGAGCGGGGACAGGCCCGTGGCCTGTTGGTCGGCGAACCGCCGAAAGGTCTCGGCGAGCTGGGTGTGGTCGGTCATCGGTGGGTCTCCTCAGATGATCTTGTAGCCGGAGGCGGCGAGCTGCTGCACGGCGCCGAGGCTCTGGCCGCGGCGGGCCCACCACTTCTCCTCCTCGGCGGCCTGGGACGCCTGCGCCGTGGCGATGACGGCCGCGACCTGGTCGCGGGGGACGATCACCGTGCCGTCCTCGTCGCCGACCACGACGTCCCCGGGGGTGACGGTGATGCCGTCGATGTCCAC
Source organism: Streptomyces sp. SID5910 (assembly GCF_009862125.1). GTDB lineage: Bacteria > Actinomycetota > Actinomycetes > Streptomycetales > Streptomycetaceae > Streptomyces. The sequence goes on along the minus strand of NZ_WWHX01000876.1, from coordinate 17,173 downwards.
GGGGACGTTGACCGAGCCGTCCTCCCGGCCCGCGGGGTAGTCGAAGTTCAGCGGGGTGGCGCCGCGGGCGACCGTGGGGAATGCGATGCGGCGCAGCTCGGCGAGGTCGCGGACCATGCCGTCGACCAGGACCCCGGCGATGCCCCGGGTCTGCATGTGCGCGGCGGTCACGCCCCCGAAGCACGAGAGTTCCTTGCCGCCGCCGGCCGCGACCACGACGACGTCGCCGGGCTGCGCCAGGTCGATCGCCGCGCGGCGCACGGTCACGTCCGGGCCCAGCGCGGTGACGGCGCTGCCGCACAGGACCAGGCCGGGGGTCTGAAGGCGCAGGCAGTAGGAGAGGGCGCCGGTCTTGCCGAGGGCGTCCACGATCGAGGCCACCGGGATCCGCGACAGGGCGGCGATCTCGCTGCGGGCGGGGCGGACGATGTCGGTGTGGATCTCGCGTGCGGACATGGTCGATGCCTTTCGTTCAGAGGGACGGGGTGTCGGAGAGTTCGCGGAGCGGCGCCAGGTCGCGGGCCATGAGGTCGTCGGTCGACAGCACGCCGGTCTGGTCTGCGGTGAGGGCGGCGCGGGTGGTCCGGCAGAGCAGATGGGCGAGGGACTGCACCAGGGCCGCGAGGGCGAAGTCGTCGACGCGTGGCAGCCGGAGGTGACGGGCCCCGGCGCCGGAGCGGCTGGGGCCGTCCCGGTGCAGGAGGAACGGCCGGGTGCCTGCCACGGCGGCGGCGTTGACGGCCTCGCGGGTCGTCCTGCCGGCCGAGTCGTACGCGAGGAGGAAGACCACGTCCTCGCCTCTGGCGCTGCTGAGCTGGTGGCGGACGCCGTGGGCGGGGTCGGGGTGGTCGTTGTACATCGCGCTCATGTCGGCCAGCGAGGGATCGCAGACGACGAGCGGGGGCTGTACCCCGTCTACGCCGAGCGGCGCGTCCCAGCGCAGGTTGTGCGCGAAGTGCTCGCCGACGAGGGCGAGAGGCCCGCCGTCCGGGCACAGCACATAGATCCGGCGCCGGTTGCGGATCGCGTCCCGGGCGGCCTCGGTCGCCTCCCGCAGGAAGGCCCCCAGCAGGTCGGCGTCAACCGCGGCCAGGGCGCGCATGTGCCGCTCCGCTCGGGCCGGCAGCGGCTCCGTGCCGTGGCCGAGTGCGGTGGCGGCTGCCAGGGTCAGCACAGTCAGCATGGCGTCCTCGCTGATCTGCTGGTCCGTGGTCCCGGTCGCCCAGACCATGCCGTCGCCCGGCTCCATCTGGGTGCCGTCGCCGCCCACCAGCGCCAGCACCGGCACGCGGTGTTCGGCGCAGAGCCGGGCGGTCTCAAGGATGTTCGCCGACCGGCCGCTGACGCTGGCGACGACGACCAGGTCCACCCGGCCGACACCGCCGGCGAGCGACCGGGCGAAGGCCGTGCGGTAGTCGTCCCGCTGCGCGGTGTAGGCCAGGGTCGCCGGGCTCATCATGGCGTCGTTCACCGGCACTCCGGCCTGCGCGTGGAGCTGGAGGAGAGCCGAGCGGACGATCGCCGAGGAGCCGCCGTTGCCGAAGGCGCGGATCTCGCCGCCGCCCGCGGTGGCCTTGGCCAACAGGTCGACGGCCTCGGCGCCGCGGGTGAGCATGCGGCGGACGGCGTCGCCCACCTCGGTCACGTACGCGTGGGCGAAGTCCTCGTAGAGGAACGTGGTCACGATGGGTCCTTCCTTCGTCACGCAGCGGGCCCGGAGGCGGTGAGCCAGGGCTCGACTGCGGGCGGGAACTCGATGTCGAACAGGCGGCGGCGGGCCGGGCCCAGGGCGGCGGGCAGTTCCTGGCAGTCGAGGCGGCAGTCGACCGGCCGGTCCCCGGACGCCGCGTCCGTCTCGCCGGCGCGGACGTGATCGGCGGGCAGGTGGAACCTGCGCGCGATCATCAGCGCCATCCGGTACTTGGTCAGGCCCTGCTCCGCGCTCCAGTGGGCGACCGAGCCCAGGCGCTGCCCTTGAAGGAGGGCCCTGGCGAGTCGGCGGCACACCTCGGCGGCCTCGTCCGCGTGCGTGGGGTAGCGGACACACACGTCGTCCAACTCGACCGGGGTACCGGCAGCGACCTGGCGGGCGATCTCGGTCAGGTTCGTCTCGGCCGCGTGCTGCACGGGCCCGTACAGCGCGGGCAGTCGCAGGATCGCCGCGTCCGGGCAGGCCCCGCGTACGGCGTGCTCGGCAAGGAGCTTCCACCGGCCGTAGGTGTTCAGCGGGTTCGGGAGGCTGTCGGGCCGGTAGGGCGGCGCCGTCCCGTCGAAGACGTAGTCGCTGGAGATGTGCACCAGCCGGGCACCGCACCGGCGTGCGCCCTGGGCGATCAGCCGGGCCGCGTCCACGTTTCCCGCGCAGGCCCTCTCCGGTGCACCAGCCCATACCGCGGGGCGGCGCTCGCCCACGCAGTTCACGACGACGTCTGGCCGCACCCTGCCGAGCAGGTGCGCGATGGCGTCGGCCGACCTCGCGTCGACCGCGACCAGGGCGCCGGCACTCCGGCTGAAGGCGGTGCCCGTCACGGTCATGTCGCCGAAGGCCCGCATCACGGAGCGGCCCAGGAGCCCGGACGCACCGAAGATCACTGCTCGCATCCCTCACCTCCACGTTTCTGCGAGGTGAGACAGACAAGCGGAGGCGGAGGCGGAGGCGTGATCGGGAGAGGTCGCCGCGGTGTACCCGGTGCACACACCAACTCGGTGTACGGGCACCGGTCTTGCTGCCTGGTGTACGTACACCAGGCCCCATTCGTCCCGTCTTCAGGCGGTCCCCTGAGCGGTGGTACCTTCCGGCCAGGACCCCGTCGGACTTGGAGTGCCCATGGAGCCAGCAGCGGTTGACGCCCCGCCGGCCAATGTGCTCGGCGCCCTGTTACAGCAACTGGGGATGCGGCCGGAGCAGCTCATCGCCCGCATCAACCAGCGGCGGGCCCGCCGCGGCTGTTCCCCCCCTCAGCCCGAAGGCGGCCTACCCCTGGCTGCGCGAGACCCCCTCTCTCCCGCAGCCCGACAACCAGGCGGACGCCCTGGCCGTCCTCACCGCCAGGGCTGGACGGTGCATCACCGCGGCCGACGTCGGATGGGACCTGCCTCGTCCCAGGACCCGTCACCGTCACCTCGACGCGCCCGGCGACGCCCCCCTAAAGGCCCTGCTCCAGGAGATCAGCCAAGGAGACCTGATGGACCGCCGCAAGCTGCTCATGCTCACCGGAGCCGCAGCCACCGCCCCCTGCCCTCGCGCTACTGCTCGGCCCGATAGCGGAAGCCTCCGCCGCCTCTTCCGGCCAGCTGAACGAACGGCTCGTCGGGGCGATCGAAAGAGCCGTCCGCGACCTGAGGGAGATCGACGACTCCACCGGCAGCGCCAGCGGAGACCTCACCTGGGGCATCGGTATCTGGCAGAGCGCCTCCCGGGTCGTGGCACAGGCCCGCGGCCAAGGGCCCCTCACCGACCGGCTCCACACTGCCTACATCGAGCTGAGCGAGCAGGTCGGCTGGATGTGCCTTCGATGCCCGCCAGCACCCGCAGGCCCAGCGCATCTACCACACCGGTATGCGCCTGGCCCGCGAGACCGCCACCTCACTGACCACCCGGCACGCGACCGCCAACCTGGTTGCCTCCACCGCGTACCAGGCCGCATGGCTGGGCCACCACAACGACGCCGCCGCACTCCTCGACATCGCCGCACGGACGCCAGACCTTCCGTCCGCAGCGGCCGCGGTCATCGCCGACCGGCGTGTCTACGCCGCAGGACGGCGGCACGCCCCTGACGCGGTCCTGCGATTCCGCGACGAAGCGCTGGGCCACCTCGGCTCTCCGGACGAGCGCACACCGTGGTGGGCGACCTGGCTCACGAAGGACTCCGTGGACGCCGCCACCGGCCGGGCCTGGCTCGCCTGCCAACAGCCGTCACGGGCCGTCCCCTTCCTGCGCAGCCGCGTCGAGGCGACGGCGCCCGCCTATCCGCGCGACCACCTCTACGCAGTGCTTGACCTGGCCGACACCGTGCACCAGTGCGGCGACGGCGACCAGGCACGGGAGCTCCTCGATCAGGCCGAAGGGCTCATCGGCACCGTGAGCTCCCAGCGCCTGGTCCACCGGTTCGACGCCCTGTCGTCAGCCGTCGCCGCCGCGTGAAAGCCGGCCCCGCAAGGGGAGAGGTAGACCGCGGTGACCTTGAGTGAGGGACGCGGAGGTCGATGACCCGGCCACCTGGGACGACCTCGTTGTCGGGGCAGGTTGGTCCTGGCTGTCGGGAGAGATCCGAGACCGGCCCTCAGTCGTTGCCGGAGCCGGTGGGCGCGGACGCCGGGCTCGGCCGGGCGCCGGCGGCGACGAGCAGCTCCGCCGTCCCGGGATGCGGACCCCTCGTCGCCCAGTCCAGCGGGGCCCAGCCTGTGCCGTGGTCCTCCCGCAGGTTCGGGTCGGCGCCGTGCTCCAGGAGCGCGCGGACCGCCTCGATGTGCCCCCAGCAGGCCGCCCCGCACATCGGAGTGCCCTCCGAGCCGGTGCCGCTCTCCGTGTCGGGCGAGGCCCCGGCGGCCAGCAGTGCGCGGACGATGCCGGCGTCCCCGTTCACCGACGCCTGGTACAGCGGCGTGGTGCCCGCGGAGTCGGCCGTCTCGGCAGGCGCGCCCGCCCGCAGCAGCGCCCGCACCCGCGCCAGGTCGCCCACCAGCGCGGCGATGACGAGACGCCCGGACAGTTTCTTACGTCGCCGTCTGTTCACGACCGCCGACCCTAGCGGCGGCCGGACGGAGGGGCGAAGGCATTTACCCCCGGGCCGAGCAGGCCGGCGGCCGGCGGCCCGCAGCCGGGTCGTGGCCGAGTCTGCCGTCGGCAGAACGACGCCCCGGCCGGCTCGGTCGCCCGTAGCGTCGGGTCGCATGACGACAGTGATGACACGCACGGTCGAATACCCCGCCGACGGCCTGACGATGACCGGCCACCTCGCGCTACCGGCCGGCACCGGCCGCCGTCCCGCGGTGCTGCTCGGACCCGAGGGGCCGGGGCTCAGCGACGTCGAGCGCCGGCGGGCCGACGCGCTCGCCGAACTGGGATACGTGGCGCTGGCCTTCGACCTCCACGGCGGGCGTCTCCTGGCCGACCCCGAGGAGATGCTGGCCCGTTGCCTGCCGCTGCTCGCGGACCCCGACCGGCTGCGGGACATCGGCCACGCGGCGCTCGACGTGGTGCGCGCCGAACCGCGCACCGACCCCGACCGGATCGCCGCCGTGGGCTACGGCACCGGGGGCATCGTCGGGCTGGAACTCGGGCGTGACGGCGTGGGCCTGCGGGCGATCGCGACGGTCAACGGACTGTCCACGGGCCGCCCGGGCGAGGCGGCGCGCATCCGCTGCCCGGTGTGGGCCGGCGTCGGATCGGAAGACCCGATCATGCCGGCCGCGCAGCGTGACGCGTTCTCCGCCGAGATGCAGGCCGGGGGCGTCGACTGGCGCCTCGTGACCTACGGCGGTGCCCTGCACGCCTTCCACCACCCCCTGACGGGCGAGGAGCGGGTGCTCCCCGGCGTCGGCCCCCACCCGCGGCACGCGCGGCGAGCCTGGCGGGACATCGTGGACCTGCTCGCCGAGTGTCTGCCCCTGACGGAATGATCCCGGTGCCCCTGGATGGAGTAAATCTGCACTCACCGATGTAGACATTGTCCTGGGTGAGGGCTACCGTTCTGGGTGTACGGACAGATCGATCGAAAGAGGTAAGGAGCCGAACGCCATCAGGATCGCCCGGGCGGGTTGAACCGCACGGGTACCGCAGACCCCGGATTGGAAGGTGGTCCCCGGTCACGCAGCCGCGATCCCCGCAACGACGCCCTCCCAGGCGGAACATGCGGATACAGAAGCCCGGCGCAGTCAGCCGGTAGATGGTGTGGAAAGCTCGGGGCCCGGGCGCCGGTCGGCGCTCGGGCCCCTCGACGCGTCACCCGGAAGAAGAGGTCTATGCCCCCTGGCAGTTCCCGCCCCGTCGACAACCTCGACGACGACGACTACCCCGCCTACACCATGGGCCGGGCCGCCGAGATGCTCGGCGCCACCCCCGCCTTCCTCCGCGCCCTGGGCGAACACCGCCTGATCACCCCGTTGCGCTCCGAAGGCGGCCACCGCCGCTACTCCCGCTACCAGTTGCGCATCGCCGCCCGCGCCCGCGAACTGGTCGACGCCGGCACCGCCGTCGAAGCCGCCTGCCGGATCATCATCCTCGAGGACCAGCTGGAGGAAGCCCAGCGCATCAACGAGGAACTCCGCGCGGCCCAGAACGCCGGCACCCAGCCGAAAAGCTCGGTCTGACGCCCGGACGATCGGGCGTCAGTGGGTGACCGGGGAGGCGGCGTATGTCGCGTCAGGCGGCCAGGCCCTGGGCCGTCCTGACGGTCTGCTGACGGGCGGCCCGCAGCCGCTCCAGGAGGGCGTCGGCGGCGGTGAGGGCCTGGTCCACCGACTGCGTGCCCGTCATCACGCACAGCGTGTACGAGGTGTCCTCCAGCTCCCGGCTCGAACGGCCGGTCGGCTGGAGGTCGTGACGGAAGCGGGCCTCGGCGAAACGGGCCAGCACCGTGCGCAGCTCGTTCTCAGCGGGCAGCAGCAAAGCACAACCTCTTTCCCCGGCGGGCCGACCGACCGGCCCCGCGACAACCGCCCCAGCGGATTCCGGGAACCCGTGTGCCCCCGCCGCCTCACGGCATGCCTCCGCCGACGTGATAGAAGCGGGCATGACCACCTTGTCCCACCCCGCATCGCCCCGCCCCACGGCACCGGACGGCCGCCGATGACCGCCGGCATCGACACCCCGGACCGCCGGGGCCGCACCGGACTCGACCGCGCCGGGCAGGACCTGACCGGCAACCCGGGCGTCCGGATCCGCGACGTCCGGCTCCTCTCCAGCCACTGGTACGTCGAACGCACCACCACCTACGACCTCCGCCGCGCCGACGGCACCTGGAGCACCCAGGAGCGCGAGACGCACGACCGCGGCAACGGCGCCACCGTGCTGCTGCACGACGCCGAACGCGGAACGGTCCTGCTCACCCGCCAGTTCCGCCTGCCCGTCTACGTCAACGGACACCCCGACGGCCTGCTGATCGAAACCCCCGGCGGAGTCCTCGACGACGAGGACGAGCACCCCGAGGTCGCCGTGCGCCGCGAGGTCGTCGAGGAGACCGGGCACACCGTCGGCGAGGTACGGCACGTCTTCGACGTGTACATGAGCCCCGGCTCGGTCACCGAACGCGTCAGCTTCTACGCCGCCGCCTACGGCCCCGCCACCCGCACCCACGAGGGCGGCGGCCTGCACGAGGAGGGCGAGGACATCGAGACCCTCGAACTGCCCTTCCACCGCGCCCTGGAGATGATCCGAAGCGGCGAGATCTGCGACGCCAAGACCATCATGCTGCTCCAATGGGCGGCCCTGGAGGGCCCGTTCGCCCACCCCCGCGAAGGCGCCTGAGGCGCACGGCCGGCGCGTCAGAGGTGTCGGCGGCGGTCGGCGACGGCCCGCTCGTACCGCGCGCGGGCCTCGGCGGCGGCCGGGCGGGCGGAGACCTCGGCCACCGGCACGTCCCACCACGCCTCGGCACCGGGAGCCGTCGCCGCCGGGTCCGTCTCGACGTGGACGCACGTCGGACGGGTCGCCGCCCGGGCCGCCGTCAGCGCCTCCCGCAGCTCGCGCACCGTCTTGGCGCGCAGCACCTCCATGCCGAGGCTCGCCGCGTTGGCCGCGAGGTCGACCGGCAGCGGGGCGCCGGTGAACGAGCCGTCGGCGGCGCGGTGGCGGTAGTCGGTGCCGAAGCGCTCGGCGCCGACCGACTCGGACAGGCCGCCGATGGAGGCGTAGCCGTGGTTCTGCACGACGACCAGCTTGACCGGCAGGTTCTCCTGGACGGCGGTGACGATCTCCGTCGGGTTCATCAGATACGTGCCGTCGCCCACCAGCGCCCATACGGGCGTCCCGGGCGCCGCCTGCTGCACGCCGAGCGCGGCCGGGATCTCGTAGCCCATGCACGAGTAGCCGTACTCCAGGTGGTACTGGCGCGGGGAACGGGCCCGCCAGAGCTTGTGCAGATCGCCGGGGAGCGAACCGGCCGCGTTGATCACCACGTCCTCGTCGCCCACCACCGCGTCCAGCGCGCCCAGCACCTGCGTCTGGGTCGGCACGGCGTTGTCGTCGTCCGCCGTCAGGGCGGCCTCCACGACCCGGTCCCAGCGCTCCTTGCCCGCGCGGTACTCCGCCTCGTACGACGGCGCCACCCGGTGTCCCGTGAGGGCGTCCGTCAGCAGGGTCAGGCCGGTGCGCGCGTCGCAGACCAGCGTGCGGGCGGCGAGCTTGTGGGCGTCGAAGGCGGTGATGTTGAGGTTCAGGAAGCGGACGTCCGGGCGCCGGAAGAGGGTGCCGGAGGCCGTGGTGAAGTCCGAGTGGCGGGTGCCGACGCCGATCACCAGGTCCGCGGTGCGGGCCAGGTCGTCGCTGACGGCGGTGCCGGTGTGCCCGATGCCGCCGAGGTCGGCCGGGTGGTCGTGGCGCAGGGAGCCCTTGCCGGCCTGGGTGGCGGCGACCGGGATGCCGGTGGCGTCCACCAGCGCCCTCAGCGCCTCCTCCGCCTCGCTGTGGTGGACGCCGCCGCCCGCGACGATCAACGGGCGCTCGGCTGCGCGGATCACCCGGACCGCCTCGGCCAGCTCCGCCGGGTCGGGGGCGGGACGCCGTACGTGCCAGACGCGGTCGGCGAAGAACTCCTCGGGCCAGTCGTACGCCTCGGCCTGCACGTCCTGCGGGAGGGCGAGGGTGACCGCGCCGGTCTCGGCCGGGTCGCTGAGCACCCGCATCGCCCGGAGCGCGGAGGCGATCAGGGCGTCCGGGCGGGTGATCCGGTCGAAGTACCGGGACACGGGACGGAGGGTGTCGTTGACGGAGACGTCCGCCTCGGCCGGGTGCTCCAGCTGCTGGAGCAGCGGGTCGGCCGCGTGCGAGGCGAAGTAGTCGCCGGGGAGCAGCAGGACCGGCAGGCGGTTGATCGTGGCGAGGGCGGCGCCGGTGACCAGGTTCGTGGCGCCCGGGCCGATCGACGTCGTCACCGCCTGCGCGGACAGCCGGTTGAGGTGGCGGGCGTGGCCGACGGCCGCGTGCACCATGGCCTGTTCGTTGCGGCCCTGGTGGTACGGCATGACGTCCCCGTACTCGACGAGCGCCTGCCCGATCCCGGCGACGTTGCCGTGGCCGAAGACGCCCCAGGTGCCGGCGATCAGCCGGTGCCGGGCGCCGTCGCGTTCGGTGTACTGGGCGGCAAGGAAGCGCACCAGGGCCTGGGCGGTGGTCAGTCGGCGGGTGGCGGCGGCACTCATGCGGACCTCTCCGGTGCGGTGTAGAGGGGGAGCCGGGGGTCGACCGGCTGCGCGGGCCAGGTGTCGCGGACCCAGGCGTGGTCGGGGTGGTCGCGGATCAGCCAGGCGCGCTCGGCGTCCGGTCCCGCCATGACGTTGAGGTAGTACATGTGGTGGCCCGGTACGGCCATCGACGGCCCGTGCCAGCCGTCCGGGATCAACACCACGTCTCCGTCCCGCACTTCGGCGAGCACGTCGGTGCCCTTGCCGTGCCCGGAGGGCGAGACCCGCTGGTAGCCGAGGCCGGGGGTGCCCTCGTGGCCGGCGAACTCGAAGTAGTAGATCTCCTCCAGCACCGACTCCTCGCCGGGCCGGTGCTCGTCGTGCTTGTGCGGGGGGAAGGAGGACCAGTTGCCGCCGGGGGTGATCACCTCGACGGCGATGAGCTTGTCGCATTCCAGGACCCCGGCCGCGCCGAAGTTGTTCACCTGCCGCGAGCAGTTGCCGGTGCCCCGCAGCTCCACCGGCACCGACGACGCGGGGCCGTGACGGGCGGGCAGGCGGCGGGTGCAGCGGGCGCCGGTGAGCGCGAACCGGCCGCCGCCGGCGGACGTCACCGTCGTACGGGCGTCGCGCGGCACGTAGGCGAAGTCGGTGACGCCGTCGAACACGCCGGTGCGGCCGGTGAGCTCGAACGTGTCGTGGCCGAAGTCGTCGGCGGTGGCGACCGTGCAGCCGCCGGCGAGGGGGAGGACGATCCACTCGCTGTCGCCGCTGTCGAAGGTATGGACACCACTGGGCGGCAGCTGGAGCACGCGCAGGGCGGAGTGGCCCCAGCCGGCCGTCTCGGGGGTCACGTCGACGAGGTAGGGGCCGGCGTGCGCCGTGCCGGCGGGAAGGTGATGCGTCATGGGTTGCCTTTCGTCACGACGGGCGTCTCACAACAGACCGACGGCGGTGTCCACCGCCTCTTCCACCGTGCCCCGCGCGGGGTAGAGCAGCGAACGGCCGACGACCATGCCCTGCACGGTGGGCAGCCGGAGCGCCTTGCGCCAGCGTTCGTAGGCGGCGGCCTGGTCCGCGGGGGAGCCGCCTATGTCACCGCCGAGCAGGACCGCGGGCAGCGTGGAGGTCTCCAGGACCTCGCCCATGTCGTCCGGGTCGTCGGTGACGGGCAGTTTCAGCCACGTGTAGGCGGAGGTGCCGCCGAGGCCCGAGGCGATGGCGACCGAGCGGGTGACGGCATCGGCGGACAGGTCGTTGCGGATCCGGCCCTCGATCCGGCGGGAGACGAACGGCTCGACGAACACGGGCAGTTCGCGTGCCGCCATGGCGTCGACGGCGCGGGCCGCGGACTCCAGGGTGGTCAGCGAGCCGGGGTCGTCGTAGTCGATGCGCAGCAGCAGCTTGCCCGCGTCGAACCGCAGCCGGGCGATGTCCTCGGCGCGGTGCCCGGTGAAGCGGTCGTCCATCTCGAAGGCGGCGCCCGCGAGACCGCCGCGGTTCATCGAGCCCATGACGACCTTGTCCTCCAGCGCCCCGAGCAGCAGCAGGTCCTCCAGCACGTCGGCGGTGGCGAGCACCCCGTCGACGCCGGGCCGCGACAGCGCGGTGCACAGGCGTTCCAGCAGGCCGGCCCGGTTGGCCATGGCGAGCCGCCGGTCGCCGACGCCGAGCGCGCCGCGTGCCGGATGGTCCGCGGCCACGATCATCAGGCGCCCGGAGTCGCCGATCAGCGGACGGCGCGTCCGGCGGGCCGCGGCCTCCGCGATGGCCTCCGGATGCTGGGCTCTGAGCGCCGTGAGGTCGGGGATGCTGAGGGACAAGGCAACGCTCCGTTCAGGGAGTGGCTCGCGCGAGGAGGGCGTCGACCTCCGCCCCGGTGGGCATCGCGGAGGAGCAGGCAAGGCGGGAGGCGACGAGCGCGCCGGCCGCGTTGGCGTACCGCATGGTCCGCTCCAGGTCCCAGCCGGACAGCAGGCCGTGGCAGAGGGAGCCGCCGAACGCGTCGCCCGCGCCGAGGCCGTTGACCACCTCGACCGGCACCGGAGGCACCTCGGCCGTCCGGCCGTCGCGGTGCACGGCGAGGACGCCCGCGGGACCTTGCTTGACGACGGCCAGCTCCACACCCGCGGCCAGCAGCGCCTCCGCGCAGGCCCGCGGCTCGCGCACGCCCGTGGCGATCTCGCACTCGTCGAGATTGCCGACCGCGACGGTCGCGTGCCGCAGCGCCTCCGCGTAGTACGGGCGGGCCTGGCCCGGGTCGGCCCAGAACATCGGCCGCCAGTCCAGGTCGAAGACCGTGGTCCCGGCCTTGGCGCGGTGGGCGAGCGCGGTCAGGGTCGCCGTACGGCTCGGCTCCTCGCTCAGTCCGGTCCCGGTGATCCAGAAGATGCGGGCCGCGCGGATCGCGCCGAGGTCCAGCTCCTCCGGGTGGATCTCCAGATCCGGCGCCTTGGGGCGGCGGTAGAAGTACAGCGGGAAGTCGTCCGGCGGGAAGACCTCGCAGAAGGTGACCGGCGTCGGGTACGCGGCGACCGGCGTGACCCAGCGGTCGTCGACGCCGAACTCCTTGAGCGCCCGGTGCAGATAGGCGCCGAACGGATCGTCGCCCGTGCGCGTGATGACGGCCGACGCGCGGCCCAGGCGGGCGGCGGCCACCGCCACGTTCGCGGCCGAGCCGCCGAGGAACTTGCCGAAAGTCTCGACCTCCGCGAGGGATACACCCGTCTGGAGGGGATAGAGATCCACTCCGATGCGACCCATCGTGATGAGATCCAGATGCCGGACCGACTCGGCCATGTGTGACGCTCCTCGGACTGCGCGGGGGCCCTGCCGCCTCCCAGGTCTATGACCGTGGGACGACCCTGTCAAGGCTTTGTACGGACATTCGGACCAGCTCCTGAAGTGATGTCTTGACAAAGTATTGACAGCGGGTCCCTCAAGGACTTGTATCCGGTGCCAGCGCAACAGCCGTTCCTTCTCCGGTCCGACACGCGGCTTCCCGTCGCACAGTGAGGTGCAGGAAAGATGGTCCGCTCTTCGCACGCCCGCTCCCGCAGACTCGCCCCGGCCGTGGCCCTCGCCGCGGCGGCGGCGCTGGCCCTCGCCGGCTGCTCCAGCAGCTCCGGGGGCAAGAAGGCCGACGAAGAGGGGAACGCCGGTGCCTCCGCGGGCAAGGCGGACACCCCGCGCATGACGATCGCCCTGGTCACCCATCAGGCGCCCGGCGACACCTTCTGGGACATCGTCCGCAAGGGCGCCGAGACGGCCGCCGCCAAGGACAACGTCAAGCTCGTCTACTCCGCCGACCCCAACGCGGGCAACCAGGCGAACCTGGTGCAGAACGCGATCGACCAGAAGGTCGACGGCATCGCCGTCACCCTCGCCAAGCCGGACGCCCTGCGCGGGGTCCTCGCCAAGGCCGAGCAGGCCGGCATACCCGTCGTCGGCCTCAACTCCGGCCTCGCCGACTGGAAGAAGCTCGGCCTGATGGAGTTCTTCGGGCAGGACGAGAGCGTGGCCGGCGAGGCGTTCGGCAAGAAACTCAACGAGGTCGGTGCGAAGAAGGCCCTCTGCGTGATCCACGAACAGGGCAACGTCGGCCTGACCCAGCGCTGCGACGGCGTGAAGAAGACCTTCGAGGGCTCGGTGGAGAACCTCTACGTCAACGGCGCCGACAAGCCCTCGGTGAAGGCGACGGTCACCGCCAAACTGAAGCAGGACGGCGGCATCGACCACGTCGTCACACTCGGCGCCCCCTTCGCCATGACCGCCGTGCAGTCGGTGGCGGAGACCGGCGGCAAGGCCGAGGTCGCCACCTTCGACCTCGACAAGGAGCTCACCGGCGCCATCGAGAAGGGCACCATCGAGTTCGCCGTCGACCAGCAGCCCTACCTCCAGGGCTACTTGGCGGTCGACGGCCTGTGGCTCTACCAGAACAACGGCAACTACAGCGGCGGCGGCGAGCAGCCGGTGCTGACCGGCCCGGCCTTCGTCGACAAGTCCAACGTCAAGGCCGTCGCCGAGTTCGCCTCGAAGGGCACCCGGTGACGAGCGCGACCCCGCAGGCGGAGCCGGCGGTGACCGCACCGACGGCCCCCGGCCCGGGACCGGGACCGGCCGGCGGGCGCGGCCGGCGGCGCCCGCTCGCGCTGCGGCTGCTGGCCCGGCCCGAGGTCGGGGTCTTCCTCGGCGCCGTCGCCGTCCTCGTCTTCTTCCTGATCGCCGCGCCCTCGGTCCGCGACGGCGGCTCCATGGCGACGGTCCTCTACCAGTCGTCCACCATCGGCATCATGGCCCTGCCGGTCGCCCTGCTGATGATCGGCGGCGAGTTCGACCTGTCCGCCGGCGTCGCCGTGGTCTCCTCGGCGCTCACCGCGAGCATGCTCAGCTACCAGCTCACCATGAACGTCTGGATGGGCGTGGTCGTCGCCCTCGTGTTCTCCCTCGGCGTCGGCGCGTTCAACGGCTGGGTGCTGGTGCGGACCGGACTGCCCAGCTTCCTCGTCACCCTCGGCACCTTCCTGATCCTCCAGGGCGTCAACCTCGCCGTCACCAAGCTGGTCACCGGCAACGTCGCCACCGACGACATCAGCGACATGGACGGCTTCGGCCAGGCCGAGGCCCTCTTCGCGTCCTCCTTCGACGTCGGCGGCGTCCAGGTGAAGATCACCGTGGTGTGGTGGCTGGTCTTCGCCGCGCTGGCCACCTGGGTGCTGCTGCGCACCAAGTACGGCAACTGGGTCTTCGCGGTCGGCGGCAACAAGGAGTCCGCCCGCGCGGTCGGCGTCCCCGTCACCTTCACCAAGATCACCCTGTTCATGCTGGTCGGCTTCGGCGCCTGGTTCGTCGGCATGCACCAGCTGTTCTCCTTCAACACCGTGCAGTCCGGCGAGGGCGTCGGACAGGAGCTGATCTACATCGCCGCGGCCGTCATCGGCGGCTGCCTGCTCACCGGCGGCTACGGCTCCGCCGTCGGCCCGGTCTTCGGCGCCTTCATGTTCGGCGTGGTGAACCAGGGCATCGTCTACGCCGGATGGAACCCCGACTGGTTCAAGGCCTTCCTCGGCGTGATGCTGATCGGTGCCGTCCTCATCAATCTGTGGGTCCGCCGCGCGGCGGACCGGAGGTGATCGGAACATGACCAGCAAGACCACCGGCACCGACGGCGCCGCCCCGGCGGCCACCGCCCCCGGGGACACCGGCCGGCCGCTCGTCGAACTGCGCGGCGCCGGCAAGTCCTACGGCACCGTCCGCGCCCTGCACGGAGTCGACCTCGCCGTCCACCCCGGCCGGGTGACCTGCGTACTCGGCGACAACGGCGCCGGCAAGTCCACCCTCATCAAGATCATCTCGGGGTTGCACCAGCACACCGAGGGCGAGTTCCTCGTCGACGGCGAACCGGTGCGCTTCGCCGGTCCCCGCGACGCCCTCGCCCGCGGCATCGCCGCCGTCTACCAGGACCTCGCCACCGTCCCGCTGATGCCGGTGTGGCGGAACTTCTTCCTCGGCTCCGAGCTGACCCGGGGCCCCTGGCCCCTGCGCCGCCTCGACATCGCCCGTATGAAGCGGACCGCCGACGAGGAACTGCGGAACATGGGCATCGTCCTGGACGACCTGGAGCAGCCCGTCGGCACCCTCTCCGGCGGACAGCGCCAGTGCGTCGCCATCGCCCGCGCCGTCCACTTCGGCGCCCGCGTCCTCATCCTCGACGAACCCACCGCCGCCCTGGGCGTCAAACAGTCCGGCGTGGTCCTCAAGTACATCGCCGCCGCCCGCGAACGCGGCCTCGGCGTCGTCTTCATCACCCACAACCCCCACCACGCCTACCTGGTCGGCGACCACTTCGGCGTGCTGCGCCTGGGCACCCTCGAACTCAGCGCCGCCCGCGCCGGCATCACCCTCGGGGAACTCACCCACCACATGGCCGGCGGCGCCGAACTCGCCGCCCTCAAGCACGAACTGGCGCAGGCGGAGGGAGTCGACACGGCGGCGCTCCCCGGGGAGGAGCCGGAGGAGCCGGAGGTTTCGGGGGAGGGGCCGGAGGTCTCCGGCGAGGGGCCGGAGATCCCCGCGTCCCGTGCTGCCGAGCCACAGGCCGCCGAGCCGCAGGCCACGGCGTCCCGTCCCGCCGCGTCCGACACCGCCGAAGGGAAGACCTGACATGCCCACCGCCCTGGACCGCATCCGCGTCGGCTCGGCCCCCGACTCCTGGGGCGTCTGGTTCCCCGACGACCCGCGGCAGGTGCCCTGGGAACGCTTCCTGGACGAGGTCTCCGAGGCCGGCTACGAGTGGATCGAGCTCGGCCCCTACGGCTATCTGCCCACCGACCCGGCCCGGCTCGCCGACGAGGTGGCCCGGCGCGGCCTCAGGGTCTCCGCGGGCACCATCTTCTGCGGCCTGCACCGCGGCCCCTCCGAGTGGGACGCCACCTGGGAGCAGGTCGGCCGCGTCGCCGCCCTCGCCCGAGCCGTGGACGCGACGCACCTCGTCGTCATCCCGTCCTTCTGGCGCGACGACCGGACCGCCGAGATCCTGGAGCCGCCCGAGCTCACCGGCGAGCAGTGGACACACCTGGCCCGGGGCATGGAACGCCTCGGCCGGCAGGTCAGGGAGACCTACGGCCTGGACGTCGTCGTCCACCCGCACGCAGACACCCACATCGACACCGAGGAGCACGTCGAGCGCTTCCTCGACTCCACCGACTCCGCCCTGGTCGGCCTCTGCCTGGACACCGGCCACTACGCCTACTGCGGCGGCGACAGCGTCAAGCTGATCGAGACCTACGGCGAGCGCATCGGCTACCTCCACCTCAAGCAGGTCGACCCCGAGATCCTCGCCGAGGTGCGCGCCGGCGGCGTGCCGTTCGGACCGGCCGTGCGGCGCGGGGTGATGTGCGAGCCACCGTCGGGCGTCCCCGAGCTGGGCCCGGTGCTCACGGCGGCCCAGCGGCTGGGTGTGGACCTGTTCGCCATCGTCGAGCAGGACATGTACCCCTGCGCCCCCGACGAGCCGTTGCCCATCGCGATTCGCACCCGCAGGTTCCTGCGCTCCTGCGGGGCCTGACGGCCCGGCCCCCGCTCCCGCTCGGCGAGCCGTTGTCGGTGCCACGCGCTAGCGTGCGAAGCACTGACCGCTTTTCCCGTTCCGGGAGGTTCCCATGGCCGCGCGCCTCAATCCGTACCTCAGCTTCGACGGCGACGCCCGCCAGGCGATGGAGTTCTACGAGCAGGTCTTCGGCGGGACCCTCGCGCTGAAAACCTTCGGCGAGTTCGGCGACGCCGACGCCCCCGAGGCCGACAAGATCATGCACGGCATGCTGGAGACGCCGAGCGGCTTCACCCTGATGGGCGCCGACACACCGCCCGGCATGCCGTACAACCCCGGGAACACCTTCGCGGTGAGCCTCAGCGGTGACGACGAGGCCGAGCTGCGCGGCTACTGGGAGAAGCTCGCCGACGGCGGCAATGTCGCCGTGCCGCTGGAGAAGCAGATGTGGGGCGACGTCTTCGGCAT
The DNA here is from genome assembly GCF_009862125.1 of Streptomyces sp. SID5910. GTDB lineage: Bacteria > Actinomycetota > Actinomycetes > Streptomycetales > Streptomycetaceae > Streptomyces. The sequence continues at coordinate 315 of NZ_WWHX01000876.1, read as the reverse complement.
GTGCGCGGACCGCTTCGGCACCCCGTGGATGGTCAACATCACCGTACGCCGGAGCTGACCGCCGCCCGGGCGGGTCGGCCGGGGCCCGGGCGCGGCGGTGTCCTCAGGTGCGCCGTACCTCCGCGACCGTCACGGGACGGTGCTCGCGCAGCGACAGCGCGCACGCCTCGGCGGTCCAGCCCGCCTCCAGCGCGTCCTCGATCGTGCAGGGGGAGGGCCGCGTACCCGCGACGACCTCGGTGAACGCGGCGAGTTCGGCACGGTAGGCGGCGGCGAAGCGGTCCATGAAGAAGTCGTGCGGCACACCGGCCGGGA
>NZ_WWHX01000875.1 GCF_009862125.1 Streptomyces sp. SID5910 | reverse complement strand
TGTTTCTCCCCGCGCAACTGGCGGGTGACCACGCGGCTGAACGCGATCCTGCTCATCCCCGTGCTGGTCGGCCTCGTCATGGGCGGCTTCCAGGTGAAGAGCTCGATCGACACCTGGCAGGACGCCGAGGACGCCGAGAGCACCGCCCGCCTGGTGCGCGCGTCCCTGGGCTACGCCAACGCCCTCTACAACGAGCGTGACGTCACCGCCGCGCCGCTGCTCCAGGGCAAGGACGAGAAGGACGAGACCGTCGTCAAGGCCCGCAAGGCCACGGACGAGGCCGCCGACGACTTCGACGAGGCCGCGCAGGCCATGCCGGGCAAGGCCGGTCTGGAACGCCGGCTGAAGGTGTTCCGCGAGCAGGAGCCCAAGCTCCAGACGCTGCGCACGACCGCCTACACCGCCAAGCTGAAGGGCGTGGAGACCGAAGAGGGCTACACCGGCATCGCCCACCCGCTGATGGAGTTCGCCAACGAGCTCGGTCTGGGCACCGGCAACATCACCTCCTACGGCCGCACCGTCTACGCGATCTCCCTGACCAAGGCCGCGCTCTCGCTGGAGCGGTCCATCGGCATGCACATGCTGGTCAAGCCGGGTCCGGAGCCGAGCCACCTCGCCAGCCAGCGCGTCGCCCTCTCCTCCTACGCCTACCTCGAGCGCATCGCCATCGAGGAGTACATCGGCGGCGGTACCGAGGCGGACGCGCAGAAGCTCGAGGACGCCGAGGCGAAGCTCAAGGAGGACGGCGCGGCCATGGCCAAGGAGGCCAAGGCCAAGGACCCGGACTACGTGCCGCCGCCGGCCAACCCGACGACCATGATCTCCGAGCTCGCCGGTCTGGACTCCACGGACGCCAGTGCCCGGGCCGCGCTCGCCGCGCAGGGCATCACGCCGGAGAACTGGTGGGCGGTCAACACCCTCAAGTTCGACGCCTACGAGAAGATCGAGACGGACCTGGCCGACAAGGCCGTGGACGAGGCGTCCGCCATCGCCGACGACGCCGAGCAGGACGCCTACATCACGGGTGCCGCGGTCGTGATCGCGCTGCTCGCCGCGTTCATCCTGGCCGGCATGGTGGCCCGCCAGATGAGCCGCTCCATGCGCCAGCTCCGCAACGCCGCCTTCGGCATCGCCGAGCAGCGCCTGCCGATGCTGGTCGACCAGCTCTCCCGCACCGACCCCGGCCGGGTCGACACCCGGGTGGCGCCGATCCCGATCACCTCGACCGACGAGATCGGCGAAGTCGCCCGCGCCTTCGACCAGGTGCACCGCGAGGCCGTCCGGCTCGCCTCCGAGCAGGCCCTGCTGCGGGGCAACATCAACGCGATCTTCACCAACCTGTCGCGCCGCAACCAGTCGCTGATCGAGGGCCAGTTGAGCCTGATCACCGACCTGGAGAACAACGAGGCCGACCCCGACCAGCTGGAGAACCTCTTCCGGCTGGACCACCTCGCCACCCGTATGCGCCGCAACGGCGAGAACCTCCTGGTCCTCGCCGGCGAGGAGCCCGGCCGCCGCTGGGACCAGCCGGTCCCGCTGGTCGACGTGCTGCGCGCCGCCTCCTCCGAGGTGGAGCAGTACGAGCGCATCGAGCTGTCCGGTGTCCCGGAGGCCGAGATCCACGGCCGCGCCGTGACCGACCTCGTGCACCTGCTCGCCGAGCTGCTGGAGAACGCGACCACGTTCTCCTCCCCGCAGACCAAGGTCCGCGTCACCGCGACCCGGCTGCCCGACGGCCGCGTGATGGTCGAGATCCACGACAAGGGCATCGGCCTGACCGCCGAGGACTTCGCGGACATCAACCACAAGCTGGCCAACCCGCCGACCGTGGACGCCGCGATCTCGCAGCGCATGGGCCTGTTCGTGGTCGGCCGGCTGTCCGACCGGCACGGCATCCGCGTCCAGCTGCGCCCCTCCGGCGAGCAGGCGGGCACCACCTCGCTGGTCATGCTCCCGGACGCCATCACGCACGGCGGTGGCGGCGAGCAGCAGCCGCAGCGCGACGAGTTCACCGTCTCGCAGATCATCCCCGAGCAGGAGTTCCGGGGCGAGAGCTTCGGCCAGGTCGGCCAGCCCATGCGGACCGCCGCGGAGCTGGGCTTCGACGACAGCCGCTACACGGAGGTCCCCGACGACATCCGTGAGCTCGACCCCGTCGGCCGCTCCCTGATGCGCGAGGAGCGCCGTGCGGCCCTGGAGGCCCAGGCGCAGCCCGAGCTGCCCGGCCCGGCGGAGCACGACGGCCGCCAGAGCGCCGACGGCACCGGATACCAGGACCAGTTCACCGGTCAGCAGCCGGTCTACGGTCAGGGCCAGGGCGGTTACGACGAGCAGCAGACCGGCGCGTACGACCAGCAGTCGGCGTACGCCGATCAGCAGCAGGCGTACGAGGAGCCGCAGCAGGCGTCGTACGAGGAGCAGTACTACGCGCCGAACGGCGGACTGCCCCAGGGCGACGGCTACTCGGCGAACGGCGGCTACGCCGGCCAGTCCTACGCGGAGCCGAACGGGCACCGGCCGAACGGGCACCAGCCCGCCGGTTCCGGTGCCCAGGAGCCCTACTCGGCCTTCGAGCAGCGCCGGTACCAGGACGACTGGCCCCAGCAGGACGGTTACCAGAACGGCTACCCGGACCAGTACCCTGCGGATGCCCCCGGGGCGGAAACCGCGCAGGCCGCTGACGTGGCCGACGCGGACCGCGTAGGCTTCGACCGTCCGGGACCGGCCTCCTCCGCCGGCCACCAGCTCACCGACGCCGGCCTTCCGCGCCGCGGTTCCACCGCGGGCGGCCCGGGCGACTCGGGGCTCGTGGACCACGAGGCGCCGGCCTCGGCGCCGGCGGCCGGCGGCCCCGGCGACTGGCGCTCGGCCAACGACGAGCGCTGGCAGCAGGCCTCGGCGCTGCGCAAGCCGAAGGCGGGCGGGGTGACCTCCTCCGGCCTGCCGCGGCGGGTTCCCAAGGCCAACCTGGTCGAGGGCGCCGCCGAAACCACTCCCCAGGGGGGCCCGCAGGTCTCCCGCGCCCCGGAGGACGTCCGGGGCAGGCTGAGCAACCTGCGGCGCGGCGTCCAACGGGGCCGCACCGCAGGCAGTGAAACGAACGGCCAGGACACAGGGAATGAACACCGTGGTCCTGACAGCACCTACAACCAGGAGCGTTAGTGTGAGCCCGATGAGCCAGGCGGCACAGAACCTGAACTGGTTGATCACCAACTTCGTGGACAACACCCCGGGGGTGTCCCACACGGTGGTGGTCTCCGCCGACGGACTCCTTCTGGCGATGTCCGAAGGGTTCCCGCGCGACCGCGCCGACCAGCTCGCGGCCGTCGCCTCCGGTCTGACCTCGCTGACCGCCGGTGCCTCGCGCATCTTCGAGGGCGGCAGCGTGAACCAGACGGTTGTGGAGATGGAGCGGGGATTCCTCTTCATCATGTCCATCTCCGACGGTTCCTCGCTCGCGGTTCTCGCACACCCGGAGGCGGACATCGGCCTCATTGGGTACGAGATGGCCCTTCTGGTGGACCGTGCCGGCACGGTCCTGACGCCCGATCTGCGGGCCGAGCTCCAGGGCAGCCTTCTCAACTAAAGGACAGACGGTGCGTTTTGGCGTCCCGTGGCCGTAAAGTTTCGGGACGCGGCTCCACAGGGATGGATGCCAGGCACAGTCGGAGGAGGAGAAAGTGGCAACACCCCCAGGCGGTCCGTCTTCGGGCAACTGGTCGTACGGCCCCGCACAGGGCCAGAACGACGGCTCGGCGAACGGATACGGCTTCCCCTCCGTTCCGAGCCACCGGCAGCCGTACGCGCCGCAGGGCCCCGGCCCTTCGCCGTACGACCAGCCGCAGGCTCCGCGCATCCAGCCCGTGCAGCCGCAGCGCCGCACCCCTGAGCCGGCGCCCGCGGGCGCCTCGAACAACCCTCTGGTGCGTCCGTACGCCATGACGGGCGGCCGCACCAGGCCGCGGTACCAGCTCGCCATCGAGGCACTGGTGCACACCACCGCGCAGCCGCACCAGATGCAGGGCCAGCTGCCCGAGCATCAGCGGATCTGCAACCTCTGCCGGGAGATCAAGTCGGTGGCCGAGATCTCGGCCCTGCTGACCATCCCTCTCGGCGTGGCCAGGATCCTCGTCGCCGACTTGGCGGAGGCGGGCCTGGTCGCCATCCATCAGCCCGGCGGCGACGAGAACGCCGGCGGCCAGCCAGACGTGACACTGCTCGAAAGGGTGCTCAGTGGACTTCGCAAGCTCTAGCGGAGGGCCTTCCCGCTCCACCACGTCCGCGAAGATCGTGGTGGCGGGCGGTTTCGGCGTGGGCAAGACCACGTTCGTCGGCGCCGTCTCGGAGATCAACCCGCTGCGCACGGAGGCCGTGATGACGTCCGCGTCCGCGGGCATCGACGACCTCACCCACACGGGGGACAAGACGACCACCACGGTCGCCATGGACTTCGGCCGCATCACGCTCGACCAGGACCTGATCCTCTACCTGTTCGGCACGCCCGGTCAGGACCGCTTCTGGTTCATGTGGGACGACCTGGTGCGGGGCGCCATCGGCGCGGTCGTGCTGGTCGACACGCGGCGTCTGGCCGACTGCTTCCCGGCCGTGGACTATTTCGAGAACTCCGGGCTGCCGTTCGTCATCGCCCTGAACGGGTTCGACGGGCAGCAGCCGTACAACCCGGACGAGGTCCGGGAGGCGCTTCAGATCGGCCCCGACACGCCGATCATCACGACGGACGCGCGGCATCGGGCTGACGCGAAGTCGACGCTGATCACTCTCGTGGAGCACGCACTGATGGCCCGCCTCCGCTAGCTGTGCCCCAGCCTGCGGGCATGCGTGCCTGCCGGCGCCCGTCGCCGCCTGCCGGCCATCGGCCGCAGCCTGCGGGCATGCGTGCCGCCTGGGGCGGCACGGGTGGGCGCAGGCGGCACCCCGTTACGCCGGGTTGCGACTTGCCCCCTGCGGCCACTGGGCTGCGGGGGGCTGTTGCGTTGCCGGGTGCGGGTGCGTCGTGGCTGGTCGCGCAGTTCCCCGCGCCCCT
>NZ_WWHX01000874.1 GCF_009862125.1 Streptomyces sp. SID5910 | reverse complement strand
TAAGAAACGGCGCCACACCTCGTCCCAGCGGCCGAGCCGCCCGACCCCGACCATGATCACGAGGGCGACGACCGTGTACCAGACGTAGCCGGCGATGACAGAACGCACCGTTCCGGGCGGGGCCCAGGACTCGGGCAGCATCGCGAACAGCGGCAGCATCCACCAGCCGCCCAGATAGCCGTTGTAGAGCAGCGACCAGATCAGCCATCCGACGAGGAACGCGATCAGCGCCCCGCTCAGCAGCTGCCGGGCCGGGATCCGCTCGGGCTCCTCCTCCGGCCGCGGCCGGTGTCCGAAGCGCCACACGCCGGGCAGCGCCTCGGGCCGCGGGGTGCGCAGCCAGGTCAGGAACGCGGAGCCGTCCGGCGGCGGGGGCGCGGCCGGTGCCGGGGGCGTGCCGGGCTGCCGGGCGGGCCGCGGCGGCACCGCGGGCACCTCGGGAGGCCCCGCCGGACGCGGCACAGGATTCGCGTGCGTACCCCGCGTGTCCCGCCTGCCGTCGCTGTCCATCGACCCTGCCCCCTGACCAGCCGCTCCGTCCACCATCAGCGAGCCAATCTAACGCCCCGGCAGGGCGAGTTCACCGCTTACGCGGCCGGGCCCGCGCGGACGTGTCCACATGCCGCCGTACGTGCCATCTGTCCACCGCGGACAACCGGCGGCGCGGACAACGCCCACATGGAGCATGCCCACCCCCGGCTCCCGGTCCTAGCCTGCGAAAAAGAAGGCAAGCGTCCGAAAAGATCCACAGGAGCCCCCATGACCGCACTTCCGCAGGAGCGCCGCGTCGTCACCGCCATTCCCGGCCCGAAGTCGCAGGAGTTGCAGGCCCGCCGGACCGCCGCGGTCGCGCAGGGCGTGGGCTCCACGCTGCCCGTCTTCGTCACGCGCGCCGGCGGCGGTGTCATCGAGGACGTCGACGGCAACAGCCTGATCGACTTCGGCTCCGGCATCGCCGTGACCTCCGTCGGCGCCTCCGCCGAGGCCGTCGTACGCAAGGCGTCCGCGCAGCTCGCCGACTTCACCCACACCTGTTTCATGGTCACGCCGTACGAGGGCTACGTCGCCGTCGCCGAGGCGCTGGCCGAGCTGACGCCGGGCGACCACGCCAAGAAGTCGGCCCTGTTCAACAGCGGTGCCGAGGCCGTCGAGAACGCCGTCAAGATCGCCCGCGCGTACACCAAGCGCCAGGCCGTCGTCGTCTTCGACCACGGCTACCACGGCCGCACCAACCTCACCATGGCGCTGACGGCGAAGAACATGCCGTACAAGCACGGCTTCGGTCCGTTCGCGCCCGAGGTGTACCGCGTGCCGGTCGCCTACGGCTACCGCTGGCCGACCGGTCCGGAGAACGCGGGCCCGGAGGCCGCCGCGCAGGCCGTCGACCAGATCGCCAAGCAGGTCGGCGCCGAGAACGTGGCCGCGATCATCATCGAGCCGGTGCTCGGCGAGGGCGGCTTCATCGAGCCGGCCAAGGGCTTCCTGCCCGCGATCCGCCAGTTCGCCGCCGACAACGGCATCGTCTTCGTCGCCGACGAGATCCAGTCCGGCTTCTGCCGCACCGGCCAGTGGTTCGCCTGCGAGGACGAGGGCATCGTCCCCGACCTGATCACGACCGCCAAGGGCATCGCCGGCGGTCTGCCGCTGGCGGCCGTCACCGGCCGCGCCGAGATCATGGACTCCGCCCACGCCGGCGGCCTCGGCGGCACCTACGGCGGCAACCCGGTCGCCTGCGCGGGTGCGCTCGGCGCGATCGAGACGATGAAGGAGCTCGACCTCAACGCGAAGGCGAAGCGGATCGAGGAGGTCATGAAGGCCCGCCTGACCGCCATGGCCGAGAAGTTCGACATCATCGGCGACGTCCGGGGCCGCGGCGCGATGATCGCCGTGGAGCTGGTCAAGGACCGCGCCACCAAGGAGCCGAACCCGGAGGCGACCGCCGCGCTCGCTAAGGCCTGCCACGCCGAGGGCCTGCTGGTCCTGACCTGTGGCACCTACGGCAACGTGCTGCGCTTCCTGCCGCCGCTGGTGATCGGCGAGGACCTGCTGAACGAGGGCCTCGACATCATCGAGCAGGGCTTCGCCCGCGTCTGAGCGGAGCGCCTGAGCGGAGTGCCTGAGCGGAGCGTCCGCGCCCGCCCGGGCTCGCGCGTCCGTGCGGCCCCGCGAACGCCCATCCGAGCTGCGGTTCGCACGCCTGACGCGGCGAACCGCAGAGCGTGTGAAGAACGTGTGCGGGGTGGATGTCAGGACGTCGATGCCTCTGTCCTCGGCCCACCCCCTGTCGTAGGTTCTACGCAGATGAGAGATACACCCCGCCCACGGGGGACCGTGGGCGGATCCCGGGCCGGGGCCTCCCCAGCTTCGACCTGGTCGTGCCTCGCGCACACAACCGGGACCCGAGGGTTCCGGGTCTCCTCACCGATCGGACGGTCGCCCGCCCCACACCCCCCGGGGCGCGCGACGTTCCGGTCAGGACGCCGCCTCGGCACCCGGGTCGGTGGTTCACCGAAGGGCCGGCACACTCCCCCCCTTGTGCCGGCCCTTCGGTGTTGTTTGCCAAGCTGTGTCCCATGCTGCTGCTCGGGGTGCCCGCCCTCCTCTTCGTGCTGATCACCTGGCAGGTCGTCGCCGACGGCCCGCTGGTGGGGCTGGACGAGCGGGTGAGCCGGGCGCTCGTCCACCCGGACCGCTTCTCCGAGCTGCTGGCCGACCTCGGCAATGTGCCGGTCGCCGTGCCCGTCCTCGTCCTGGCCCTCGGGTGCGTCGCGTGGCTCGGACGTGCCAGAGGTGTGGACCGGTGGTGGCTGCCGCCCCTCGCGGGGGCCGCGGCGATGGTGCTGGTGCCGGTGCTGGTCGCGCCGCTGAAGGAGTGGACCGACCGCCCCGGCACCCCGGCGGTGCCGCCGGCCGTCGGCTACTACCCGTCCGGCCACACCGCGACCGCGCTCGTGGCGTACGGCGCGGCGACGCTGCTGCTGCTTCCGCTGCTGCGTACGCCGGCCGCCCGCCGTGTGCTCGTCGCGCTCTGCGCCGTCCTCGTCCTCGGCGTCTCGTACGGGCTGGTCCGCCGGGGCTATCACTGGCCGCTGGACGTGGTGGCCAGCTGGTGCCTGGGGGCGGTCCTGCTGACGGGTGTGTGGCTCGCGCTCAGCCGAAGTACGCGTCGAAGTTCTTCTGGAACTCCCAGTTCGCGTACCGGTCCCAGTTGACCGACCAGGTCATCAGTCCGCGCAGCCCCGGCCAGGTGCCGTGGGTGGTGTACGACCCGCAGTCGGTCTTCTTGGTCAGGCAGTCGAGCGCCTTGTTCACCTCGGCCGGGGAGACGTGGCCGTTGCCGGCGTTGACGGAGGCGGGCATGCCGATGGCGACCTGGTCGGGGCGCAGCGGCGGGAAGACGTTGCCCGTGTCGCCGGCGACGGGGAAGCCGGTGAGCAGCATGTCGGTCATGGCGATGTGGAAGTCGGCGCCGCCCATGGAGTGGTACTGGTTGTCGAGGCCCATGATCGGCCCCGAGTTGTAGTCCTGGACGTGCAGCAGGGTGAGGTCGTCGCGCAGGGCGTGGATGACGGGGAGGTAGGCGCCGCAGCGGGGGTCCTGGCCGCCCCACTTGCCGGTGCCGTAGAACTGGTAGCCGTTCTGCACGAAGAAGGTCTCCGGGGCCATGGTCAGCACGAAGCCGGCGCCGTACTTGGCCTTCAGGGTCTTCAGGGCCGAGATCAGGTTGACGATCACCGGGGTCTTGGGGTTCCTGAAGTCGGTGTCGTCGGCGTTCAGGGACAGCGAGTGGCCCTCAAAGTCGATGTCGAGGCCGTCGAGTCCGTACTCGTCGATGATCTTCGAGACGGAGGAGACGAACGTGTCGCGGGCGGCGGTCGTCGACAGCTGCACCTGGCCGTTCTGGCCGCCGATGGAGATCAGCACCTTCTTGCCGGCCGCCTGCTTGGCCTTGATGGCCGCCTTGAACTCGGCGTCGCTCTCCACGTTCGGGCACTCGGTGACGGGGCAGCGGGTGAAGCGGATGTCGCCGGAGGTGACCGAGGTGGGCTCACCGAAGGCCAGGTCGATGACGTCCCAGCTGTCGGGCACGTCGGCCATGCGGGTGTAGCCGGAGCCGTTGGCGAAGCTCGCGTGGAGGTAGCCGACCAGGGCGTGGGCCGGGAGGCCGGACGAGCCGCCGCCGCCGTCGGGGCGCTGGGCGGTGGTCGCCGTGACCGTGGCCGAACGCGCCGACTCGCCCGCGTCGTTGACGGCCGCGACCTGGAAGGCGTACGCCGTCGAGGGGGTCAGGCCGGTCACGGTGGTGGAGGTGCCGGTGACCGTGCTGACCTTGGCGCCGTCGCGGTAGACGGCGTAGCCGGCCGCACCCGGGACGGGTGACCAGGACAGGGCGACGCCGGAGGAGGTGACGGAGCCGGCGGTCAGACCGGTGGGGGCCGCCGGGGGCTGCCCCGTCTCGCCGCCGGGGCCGGTGAGGGAGATGTCGTCGGCGTGGTAGGCGCCGGTGCCGTACCAGCCGTGGGTGTAGATGGTGACCTGGGTGGTGGACGGGCCGGTGCGGAAGGTGGTCGTCAGGCGCTGCCAGTCGGGGGCGGACTGGGCCCAGGTGGAGACGTCGGTGGTGCCGGTGCCGCTCGCGCCGAGGTAGACGTAGGTGCCGCGGACGTACCCCGACAGCGTGTACGCGGAGTCGGGCCTCACGGTCACCGTCTGCGCGCAGCGGGCGTTGTCGGCGCCGGCCGGGGTGGCCTTCAGGGCGGCGGTGCCGCCGTGCACGGGCGAGGTCACCGTCGTGCCCGCCGTGCAGGTCCAGCCGTCGAGACCGGACTCGAAGCCGCCGTTCCGTGCGAGGTCCGCGTCGGCCGCACGGGCGGCCGACGAGAGCGCGGTCATGCCGGACACGGCGAGTGCCGCGGCGGTGAGCAGGGTGACGAGGGGTCGTCGGGCGAGCGGTCTGAAGCGTTCCACAAGTGCCTCCGGACATGGGGGAGATGGGGAGGGTGGAGCGCGCCCAACTTGGTCCAGACCAATTCGGTTGTCAACCCCTCGCGCGGCTCACCGCCTCTCCTCCCCCGCCGCGAGACCCGCCGCCGCCTCGTGCATCGCCAGTTCGAGGAGCGCGGGGTCGGTGAGGGTGCCGGATCCGTCGGGCGGGATCAGCCAGCGGATGCCGGAGGCCGACAGCCGCCCCGGGTACGGCACGACGATCCAGGTGCCGGGACCTGCCGTCCGGATGCCGGTGCCCAGCCAGCGGGCGGCGGTGCCGGGCGGCACGAGGAACCCCGTGCGCGCGTCGCCGAAGTCGACGAGCACGGGGCCGGGTTGGTCCAGGACGCGGGACAGCACGTCGAGGGTCGGATAGCCGAGCCGGCTCGGCAGGATGAGCACGTCCCAGGCCTTGCCCGCGGGCAGCAGCACGATCCCCTGGGGGTTGCGCTCCCACTCCCGCCGGCACGACTCGGGATCCGGTGCGACGGATGCCAGCCACGCGACCGCCGTCTTCGCACCAGGCATGTGAAGACCTCCCTCTCTCGTAGGACGCGGGGTGCGTCACGAGGGAGAGGGAGGTCTCGGGGCGGCATTACGCGACTTGCCGCGACTCCTTGGGGTGAACCGGGTCACATCCCGGGGCCGGCCGGGTCAGCTGTCGAAGCCCAGACCCAGCTTGTCCATCGTCTTCAGCCACAGGTTGCGCCGGCCGTCCTGGGCGTCGGCGCGGGCCAGCGACCACTTGGTGAGCGCGATGCCGGTCCAGGCGAAGGGCTCGGGCGGGAACGGCAGCGGCTTCCTGCGGACCATCTCCAGTTCGGTGCGCTCGGTGCGCTCCCCCGACAGCAGGTCGAGCATCACCTCGGCACCGAACCGGGTCGCGCCCACACCGAGCCCGGTGTATCCGGCCGCGTAGGCGACCTTGCCCCGGTGCGCGGTGCCGAAGAACGCCGAGAAGCGCGAGCAGGTGTCGATGGCGCCGCCCCAGGCGTGCGTGAAGCGGACGCCCTCCAGCTGCGGGAAGCAGGTGAAGAAGTGTCCGGCGAGCTTGGCGTACGTCTCCGGGCGGTCGTCGTACTCGGCGCGCACCCGGCCGCCGTACGGGTAGATCGCGTCGTAGCCGCCCCACAGGATCCGGTTGTCGGAGGACAGCCGGAAGTAGTGGAACTGGTTGGCGCTGTCCCCGAGGCCCTGCCGGTTCTTCCAGCCGATCGAGGCGAGCTGCGCGTCGCTGAGCGGCTCGGTCATCAGGGCGTAGTCGTAGACCGGGACGGTGTACGAGCGGACCCGCTTGACCAGGTTGGGGAAGACGTTGGTGCCGAGGGCGACCGTGCGGGCGCGGACGCCGCCGTACGGGGTGCGGACGGCCATGCCGGCGCCGTACGGCCTGAGGGTGAGCGCGGGGGTGTTCTCGTAGACGCGCACACCGAGGTCGAGGCAGGCCCGCTTGAGGCCCCAGGCGAGCTTGGCGGGGTTGACCATGGCCACGCCCCGGCGGTCCCACAGACCGGCCCGGAAGGTCGGGGAGTCGACCTGCTCGCGGACCGCGTCGGCGTCCAGGTACTCGACGCCCTCCGCCAGACCCTGGGCGCCGATCTCCTCGTACCAGTCCTTCAGCTCCCTGGCCTGGTACTCCTCGGTCGCGACGTCGATCTCGCCGGTGCGCTCGAACTCGCAGTCGAGGGAGTGGCGGGCGACCGCCGCCTCGATCTCGTCGAGGTTGCGGGCGCCCAGCTCCTCCAGCTTGTGGATCTCGCCGGGCCAGCGGGTGAGGCCGTTGGACAGGCCGTGCGTGAGGGAGGCCGCGCAGAACCCGCCGTTGCGGCCGGAGGCGGCCCAGCCCACCTCGCGGCCCTCCAGCAGCACCACGTCCCGGCCCGGGTCGCGCTCCTTGGCGATCAGCGCGGTCCACAGCCCGCTGTAGCCGCCGCCGACGACCAGCAGGTCGCAGGTGTCGAGGCCGGTGAGGGCGGGCTCGGGACGGGGGCGGCCGGGGTCGTCCAGCCAGTACGGGACCGGCTGGGCGTCGGAGAGGGACTTCGTCCAGTCGTTGCTGCGGCTCATGGCACCAGGGGCCATGATTTCAACTCCCTACGAACTACGGATGTACTGAGGTGCTTTATGCCTTGCGGCGATTTCGGCGGTTGCCGAGGGCCATGGAGACCAGGACGAACAGTACGGCGACGACGAACATGGCCGTACCGACGACATTGATCTGAACGGGCGTTCCGCGCTGGGCCGAGCCCCACACGAACATGGGGAAGGTGACGGTGGAACCCGCGTTGAAATTGGTGATGATGAAATCGTCGAAGGAGAGCGCGAAGGCGAGCAGCGCGCCGGCGGCGATTCCGGGGGCGGCGATCGGCAGGGTGACCCGGACGAAGGTCTGGAAGGGACCGGCGTACAGATCCTGCGCGGCCTGCTCCAGGCGCGGGTCCATCGACATCACGCGGGCCTTGACGGCCGTCACCACGAAGCTGAGGCAGAACATGATGTGGGCGATGAGGATCGTCCAGAAGCCCAGCCGGGCGCCCATGTTGAGGAACAGGGTGAGCAGCGAGGCGGCCATCACGACCTCGGGCATCGCCATCGGCAGGAAGATCAGCGAGTTGATCGCGCCGCGCGCCCGGAAGCGGTAGCGGACCAGCGCGAAGGCGATCGCCGTGCCGAGGGCGGTGGCGCCGAGCGTCGCCCAGAAGGCGAGCTGGAGGCTGAGCGAGAGGGACCCGCAGAGCCCCGCGACCCCGCACGGGTCCTTCCAGGCGTCCGTGGAGAACTGCTGCCATTCGTAGTTGAAGCGCCCGTTCGGTTTGTTGAACGAGAACACCGTGACGATGACGTTGGGCAGCAGGAGATAGGCGAGCGTCAGCAGTCCGGCGATCACGACCAGATTGCGCTTGAACCAGTTGACGAAGGTCATTTAAACCAGATCCTCCGTGCCGGACTTGCGAATGTAGACGGTGACCATGGCGAGAATGGCGGCCATCAGGATGAAGGAGAGCGCCGCGGCCGTCGGATAGTCCAGCACCCGCAGGAACTGGGACTGGATCACGTTGCCGATCATTCCGGTGTCGGCCGAGCCCAGCAGCGAGGCGTTGACGTAGTCGCCGGTGGCCGGGATGAAGGTCAGCAGCGTGCCGGAGACCACGCCCGGCATCGACAGCGGGAAGGTGACCTTGCGGAACACCGTGGAGGGCTTCGCGTAGAGGTCGCCGGCCGCCTCGTGCAGCCGGCCGTCGATGCGCTCCAGGGACGTGTACAGCGGCAGGATCATGAACGGCAGGAAGTTGTACGTCAGACCGCACACCACCGCGAGCGGGGTGGCCAGCACGCGGTCGCCGGACGTCCAGCCGAGCCAGCTCGTGACGTCCAGGACGTGCAGCGTGTTCAGGGCGCCGACGACCGGCCCGCCGTCCGCGAGGATCGTCTTCCAGGCCAGGGTGCGGATCAGGAAGCTGGTGAAGAACGGCGCGATCACCAGGATCATGATCAGGTTGCGCCAGCGGCCCGCCCGGAAGGCGATCAGATAGGCGAGCGGATAACCGAGCAGCAGGCACAGCACGGTCGCGGAGGCCGCGTAGGCGACCGAGCGCAGGAACTGCGGCCAGTACTCGGACAGCGCGTCCCAGTAGGTGGCGAAGTGCCAGGTGACCTTGTAGCCCTCCTCCAGCGAGCCCGTCTGCACGGACGTGGAGGCCTGGTAGACCATCGGCGCGGCGAAGAAGACGATCAGCCACAGGATGCCGGGCAGCAGCAGCCAGTACGGCGTCCAGCGGCCCCTCTTGCGCGGGGGCTTCTTCTCGGGTGCGGCCGGGGACAGCGGCGGTGGCGCCTCGGTGAGGGTGGACATCAGGCGGCCTCCCCCTCGGCGACACCGGCGTCGATGTCCTGGGAGGCGTCCAGACCGAAGGTGTGCGCCGGGTTCCAGTGCAGGACGACGTCGGCGCCGGGGGCGAGCCGGGCGTCGCGGTCGATGTTCTGGGCGTACACCTCGAACTCGGGGCAGGCGGCGCAGTCGATCACGTACTGCGTGGAGACGCCGATGAAGCTGGTGTTGCTGATCTTGCCGGTGATGCGGTTGCGGCCCTCGGGGATGGAGCCGGCGTCGTCGGCGTGGGTGAGGCTGATCTTCTCCGGGCGGACGCCGACCAGGACCTTGCCGCCCGCCTGGGCCGGCGCGGAACATCGGGCGCCGGGCAGGGCCAGCTTGTCGCCGGCCGCCTTGACCACGATGTCGTCGCCGCTGGTGGAGACGACCTCGGCCTCGATGAGGTTGGAGGTGCCGAGGAAGTTGGCGACGAAGGTGGTCCGCGGGTTCTCGTACAGCTCGGCGGGGGCGCCCAGTTGCTCGACGCGGCCACCGTTCATCACGGCGACCTGGTCGGCCATCGTCATGGCCTCCTCCTGGTCGTGCGTGACGTGCACGAAGGTGATGCCGACCTCGGTCTGGATGCGCTTGAGCTCCAGCTGCATCTGGCGGCGCAGCTTGAGGTCGAGGGCGCCGAGGGGCTCGTCCAGGAGCAGCACCTTGGGGTGGTTGATCAGGGCGCGGGCGACGGCGACGCGCTGCTGCTGGCCGCCGGAGAGCTGGTGCGGCTTCTTGCGGGCCTGCTCGCCGAGCTGGACGAGGTCGAGCATGTCCTCGACCTGCTTCTTCACGCTTCTGATGCCGCGCCGGCGCAGGCCGAAGGCGACGTTCTCGAAGATGTCGAGGTGCGGGAAGAGGGCGTAGGACTGGAAGACCGTGTTGACCGGCCGCTTGTACGGGGGGAGCGCGGTCACGTCCTGGTCGCCGAGGTGGACGGTGCCGCTGCTGGGCTCCTCCAGTCCGGCGATCATGCGCAGGGTGGTGGTCTTGCCGCAGCCGGAGGCGCCGAGCAGGGCGAAGAAGGAGCCCTGCGGCACGGTCAGGTCGAGCGGGTGCACGGCGGTGAAGGAGCCGTAGGTCTTGCTGATGCCGGAGAGGCGGACGTCGCCGCCGCGGTCCGTCGCGTCTGTGGTGGTCTTCATCGTCGTCACGCCCCAGTGAGCTTCGCGAACTTTTCTTCGTAGGCCGTCTCTTCCTTCGCGCTCAGGGAGCGGAAGGAGTGGGAGCGGGCCTGCATGGCCTTGTCGGGAATGATCAGCGGGTTGTTCGCCGCGTCCTCGTCGATCTTCGCGAGCTCGTCCTTCACACCGTCGACGGGACAGACGAAGTTGATGTAGGCGGCGAGTTCCGCGGCCGCGCGGGGCTCGTAGTAGTAGTCGATGAGCCGTTCGCCGTTCGTCTTGTGCCGGGCCTTGTTGGGGACCAGCATGTTGTCGCTCGACGTGATGTAGCCGCTGTCCGGGATGACGAAGTCGACGTCGGGGCTGTCCGCCTTGAGCTGGACCACGTCACCGGCCCAGGCCAGACAGGCAGCGAAATCGCCCTTGGTGAGGTCGGACGTGTAGTCGTTGCCGGTGAAGCGGCGTATCTGGCCGCTGTCGACGCCCTTCTGGAGGCGGGCGATCGCCGCGTCGTAGTCGTCGTCGGTGAAGCGGGCCGGGTCCTTGCCCATGTCGAGCAGCATCATGCCCATGGTGTCGCGCATCTCGGTGAGGAAGCCGACGCGGCCCTTGAGCTTCGGGTTGTCGAGCAGGTCGGAGACGGACGTGACCTCTATGCCGTCCAGCGCCTTCTTGTTGTAGGCGATGACGGTCGAGATGCCCTGCCAGGGGTACGAGTAGGCGCGGCCCGGGTCCCAGTCGGGGTTGCGGAACTGCTGGGACAGGTTGGCGAAGGCGTGCGGCAGGTTGGCCGGGTCGAGTTTCTGGACCCAGCCGAGGCGGATCAGCCGCGCGGCCAGCCAGTCGGTGAGCACGATGATGTCGCGGCCCGTCTCCTGGCCGGCGGCGAGCTGCGGCTGGATCTTGCCGAAGAACTCGCTGTTGTCGTTGATGTCCTCCGTGTACGTGACCTGGATGCCGGTGCGTTTCGTGAACGCCTCCAGCGTCGGGTGCCGCCGCCCGCTCTCGTCGACGTCCATGTACTCGGTCCAGTTGGAGAAGGCGACTTTCCTCTCCTTCGCCGAGCGGTCCTGCGAGGAGACGCCGCCCTCGGTCTTGCCGGCCGCGGGGATGCCGCAGGCGCTCAGCGTCCCGAGGCCGCCGACCGCGAGCGCACCGCCGGTGGAGGCGCGCAGCAGCGACCGGCGGGTGAGGGCTGCCCTGCCGTTGGTGAAACTGCGCCGCATGGCGGCCACTTGGGCCGGGGTCAGGCGGTCGGGCTCGTACTGCTCCATGCGCGTGGTTGCCCTTTCGGGTGGGTCGGCCGTGGTCGGCGGCCTGGCGTGATGGCTAGGGGGTGTTGTTTGGATCAGGCCGGCCTTGAGCGACGGTGGCTCTGGGCCGACCCGAGCGGGGCCTGGTGCGTGCAGCTGCAAGGCGGAGGAGGGCGACAACGCGGAGCGTTGGCAACCGACGACAACGCGGCAGATGTGCGTGCCAGGGCCCGCGACGCCGGCAAGATCCAAACGACACCCCCTAACGGTCCCCGAAGACGGTGCGGTGCCAGTCCTTGGCCGCCACCGCGGTGTTGTCGAACATGACGTGCTTGACCTGTGTGTACTCCTCGAAGGAGTACGTGGACATGTCCTTGCCGAAGCCGGACGCCTTGTATCCGCCGTGCGGCATCTCGCTGATGATCGGGATGTGGTCGTTGATCCACACGCAGCCCGCCTTGATCTCGCGGGTGGCGCGGTTCGCCCGGTACACGTCCCGGCTCCACGCGGAGGCGGCCAGCCCGTACGGCGTGTCGTTGGCGAGCCGGATGCCCTCGTCGTCGGTGTCGAAGGGCAGCACGACCAGGACCGGGCCGAAGATCTCGGACTGGACGGCCTCGCTGTCCTGCGCGGCGTCGGCGATGAGGGTCGGCCGGTAGTAGGCCCCTTCCTTGAGGTCGCCCTGCGGTGCCTCGCCGCCGCACACCACGCGCGCGTAGGAGCGGGCCCGGTCGACGAAGCCGGCGACGCGGTCCCGCTGGACGTGGCTGACCAGCGGGCCGAGGTCGGTACCGGGGGCGAAGGGGTCGCCGACGCGGACGGTGTCCATGAGGGCGGCGGTCTTCTCGACGAACGCCTCGTAGAGGGGCCGCTGCACGTACGCGCGCGTGGCGGCGGTGCAGTCCTGGCCGGTGTTGATGAGCGCGCCCGCGACCGCGCCGTTGACGGCGGCGTCGAGGTCGGCGTCGTCGAAGACGAGGAAGGGCGCCTTGCCGCCGAGCTCCAGGTGGAGGCGCTTGACGGTGGCGGTGGCCACCTCGGCGACGCGCTTGCCGACGGCGGTGGACCCGGTGAAGGAGGTCATGGCGACGTCGGGGTGGCCGACCAGGTGCTCACCGGCCTCCTGTCCGGTGCCGGTGACGATGTTGATCACGCCGTCGGGGAGGCCGGCCTCGGTCGCCGCCTGCGCGAACATCAGGGAGGTCAGCGGGGTGATCTCGGCGGGCTTCAGCACGACGGTGTTGCCCGCGGCGATCGCCGGGAGGATCTTCCAGGCGGCCATCTGGAGGGGGTAGTTCCAGGGCGCGATGGACCCGACGACGCCGATCGGCTCGCGGCGCACGTACGAGGTGTGGTCGCCGGAGTACTCCCCCGCCGACTGGCCCTGGAGGTGGCGGGCGGCGCCCGCGAAGAAGGCGGCGTTGTCGACCGTGCCCGGCACGTCGAACTCGCGGGTCAGCTTCAGCGGCTTGCCGCACTGGAGGGACTCGGCGCGGGCGAAGTCCTCGGCGCGGTCGGCGAGCACGGCGGCGAACCGGTGCAGGGCGTCGGAGCGCTCGCCCGGGGTGGCGCCGGCCCAGCCGGGGAACGCCGCCCGCGCGGCGGCGACGGCCGCGTCGACGTCGTCCGCGCCGGCGAGCTCGTAGGTGAGGACGTCCTCGCCGGTCGCCGGGTCGACGACCGTGTGCGTACGGCCGGAGGTGCCCTTCGTCAGACGGCCCGCGATGTACTGCGCGCCGTCCGCGAAGCGCTGCTGGGCCGGGAATCGGTCCGGGGTGGCATTGCCCGGGTTGTGCATGTCGGCTCTCCTCGATGTCCCCGCGATCGGTCTCCGCGACGGGAAGGCCTGACGGGAGTCCCCATGACGGGGCCGGCGTGGCTCAGGCTCGATGTGAGTGCCGATCCTGGCAGAGCACCAGGCCCCCAACAAGTGATTCCGTTGTTGCCATTTGGTTACGCGACGGAATCTGTCGACCAGGTGTCGAGTCGCCACGGAAAAGGACGGACGGAGTGTCAGTGGCGCGTGCCAGACTCGCGTGCATGGAGAGGACCACGGGGGCGGCAGACATGATCGACAGCAGAGAAGCGCTGCTCAGGGAGGTCCGGGCGGGGGCGAGGATCAAGTACCTCTGCTTCTGGGGACACCAGCCGCTTCCGGACGGCCGGATCGGACCGAGCTGTCTCAGCCAGTGGTGGCCGTCGCCCTTCACCGTCGACGGGGTGGAGTACGCGACCGCCGAGCACTGGATGATGGCCGGCAAGGCGCGGCTCTTCGAGGACGCGGAGGCGGAGCGGCGGGTGCTGGCCGCGGGGCATCCGGCGGAGGCGAAGAAGGCGGGACGCCTGGTGCGCGGCTTCGACGAGGCGGTGTGGGAGCGGGAGCGGTTCCGCATCGTCGTCGAGGGCAGCGTGCACAAGTTCGCCGCGGACCCGGCGCTGCGCACGTTCCTCCTGAACACCGGCGACCGGGTCCTGGTGGAGGCCAGCCCGCTGGACCGAGTCTGGGGCATCGGCCTCTCCCCGGACGCGGAGGCCACGACGAACCCGGAGCACTGGCGGGGCCAGAACCTGCTGGGCTTCGCCCTGATGGCAGCACGGGAGCGACTGCGGGCCGCCACCCCGCGCACGTAGCTGCGGACCGCCACCCCGCGCACGCAGCTGCGGGCCGCCTCCCCCGCGTAGCTGCGGGCAATCGTGCCGCTGGGGCGGCACGGGT
>NZ_WWHX01000873.1 GCF_009862125.1 Streptomyces sp. SID5910 | reverse complement strand
TAGACCTTTCGGCGGTTCGCCGACCAACAGGCCACGGGCCTGTCCCCGCTCTACGCCACCCTGTCCCACGCGGCCGCCCGCACCCCGGAGCTGCTCGACCTCGCGGCCCACACCCAGCCGGGACAGCCCGCCCCCAACATGCTGCTCGCGGCCGTCCACCACATCCTGCGCCGCGGCGTCCGGCACCCGCTCGCCCCCCACTTCACCGGCGACGAGGAGCTGACCGAAGACCGCGCCGCCGACCTGCTGACGGACTTCTGCCGCCGCCACGCCGGACGCATCCGCCGGATCATCTCCACCCGGTCCGTCCAGACCAACGAGGTCAACCGCTGTACCGTCCTTCTGCCCGCCTTCGCGGCGCTCCAGCAGCAGCTCGACGACGGTCGGCCGATCAGGATCGTGGTCGTGGGCGCCAGCGCCGGGCTGACCCTGCTCTGGGACCGCTACGCCTACGACTACAACGGGCACCGGCTCACGCTGCCCGGCAGCGACCCGGACACGGTCCTGTACTGCGAGGTCAAGGGCGCCATGCCGCCTCTGTCCCTGGACCCCACGAGGTTCGTACGTCCGGTCGGGATCGAACCGAGTCCGGTGGACGTCACCGACCGCGAGGCCACCGAGTGGCTGGTCAGCCTCACCTGGCCCGAGCAGACCAACCGGATGCACACCCTGAACTCCGCCCTGGCGCTGGCCGCCCGCACCCCGCCGGCGATCCTGGCTGGCAAGGCTCAGGACCACCTCGCCGACGTCGTCGCCGAGACCCCGGACGACCAGCACCTGGTCTTCGTCTTCTCGTGGTCGATCTACCAGATCTTCGGCTCGCCGGGCGGCCGGGAACGTCTCGTCGACACCCTCGCCGAGCAGAGCCGGCGCCGCCCCCTGCACGAGATCTCCATCGGCCACTTCGGCCAGGAGATCCCTCACATGATCATGGCCGGCCACACCGGCGGCGTGAGCCGCTCCGACATCGTGGCCCACTGCGACGTCTACGGCACCTGGCTCGACTGGCTGGCCAACCCGCTCGTCCGGCCGAGCGCCTGACGGGAGAGACGTCATGTCGCGCACGATCACCAGGGCGGTCGTGGCAGCCGGCGGGGCCGGAACCAAGATGGACCCGATCACCCGCATCCTGCCCAAGGAGATGCTGCCCGCCGGAGGACGGCCGATCCTGGAGCACCTCGTCCACGAACTGCGCACCGCAGGGATCACCGACGTCCTGTTCGTGGTCTCGGCGCGCAAGCCGCAGATCCCGGCCTACTTCGGCAGCGGCTCCGCGTACGGCATGGACTTCTCCTACAGGGGCCAGGACGACGGCGCCGGCCCCGGCGCCCCCGTCCTCGCAGCCGAGACATGGACCCAAGGACAGCCGTTCGTCCTCGCGTTCGGGGACAACCTGATCCGCGGCGCCGCCGACCGCGAGACACCGCTCCAGCGGCTCCTCGCCGGCACGGCAGACTGCTCCGTCCTGACCCGCATCTTCCCCGCGGACGGCATCCCTGCGCACGAGACCCTGCTGGGCGCGGCCGACGCGCCCGGGCCCGGGCCGGCCGCGGTCGCCTTCGGCAGGGACCTCCTGGACCACGCCGGTGCCCAGTGGGTGCACGCCTGCGCCGCCCGCTGGGTGCTCGGTCCCGTCGTCTTCGACGCCCTGCGCGCGTGCCCGCCCCGCCCGGGCGGCGAGCTCTACCTCATCGACGCCATCCGGCGCTGGATCGCCGCCGGCAACCACCTCACGGCGCTGCCGCTCCGGCCGGACGACCTCCGGTTCAACTGCGACAACTGGGAGACCTACCACGATGCCGTCGCCGCCCTCCGCCCATGAACACCCCGCCCTCCCGCACAGCCAGGCACACGTCCACGACGCCGACACCCTGCCTGCCGGCACCCGGTTGGTCCTCGTGGAGAGCCCATTCCAGAGGCCCAGAACGCAGGTCACCGTGATCTGGCCCGAGCAGCGGGTGCGCAGGGTTGTGCTCGCCCTGCCCGTCGAGAAGGGCGACGGGCGCAAGTACGGCCACAGCCTTGTCGAGATCGGACGGCTCCCGGCTCACCTGCGCGACGGGACCGTCTTCGCCGCACCGACGTTCAGCGCGTCGCCCTGGCTGGTCAACCACGCCACCCGGGCCGACTGCCGACAGGAGGACCACCTCGTCCGCGTGGTCGTACCGACCGTCCTGGCCCTGCTCGGCAACGAGGCCCGACCGCCGGTGCACCTGCTGGGATTCAGCAAGGGCGGCTTCGCCGCCCTCAACCTACTGACCCGGCACCCCGGCCTCTTCGCCGTCGCCAGCATCTGGGATGCCTCACTGCTCAGCGACCGCCCGCCCCACCCACAGCTCGTGGACGTCGCCGGCAGCACCGCACGGCTCGACGAGTACGACGTACGGCAGAACCTGCGCCGCCACGCGGCAGCCCTCCAAGGGGCCCGCCGCATCGCGCTCGGGGGCATCGGCACCCTGGAAGCCGACTGGACCGCCGGCCGCCGGCTCCTCGAAGCGCTCGGCATCCCCCACGACGCCTACCGGGATGCCCCGGCGGACCACCGGTGGGACACCGCGTGGCTCGCACCCGCCCTCCGGCACCTGCTCGCCCTCGAAGCGGGCTTCCTCCCGGGCGCTCGGGCCCGGGAGGAGTGAGGGCGGGGAAAGGGCTCAGTCCTTCAACAGCCCGTCGCGCACCGGAATCCAGTCCAGGGCGGATCGGATGCCGTCCTCCAGGGAGAGCTGCGGCGTCCACCCCAGCAGGTCTGCCGCCCGGTCGCTCTTGGTGTAGCCACCGGCCACGTCACCGGGCCGCGGATCGGCGTCGACGGTTGCCAGGGGCGTGCTGACGACGTTGTTGAACGCCTCGCACAGCTCCCGGACCGTGGTGCCGGAGCCGGTGCCCAGGTTGATCGCGATCGAGCGCTTCGACCCCGTGAGGACGGAGTCGAAGCGCTCGATCGCCGCGATGTGGGCCGCGGCGAGATCCCAGACGTGTACGTAGTCCCGGATGCCGCTGCCGTCGCGCGTCGGGTAGTTCGTCCCCGTGATCGGGAACGGTCGGCCCTCCTGGTGCGCCTGGATAAGCACTCCCAGGGCGTGGCTGGGCCGCTTGAGCTGAAGCCCGGTACGCAGCTTCGGGTCGGCACCGACCGGGTTGAAGTACCGCAGCGACAGCACGCGCGGCCCCGCCACGGCGATGTCGGCGAACATCTCCTCGCACACGGCCTTCGTCCGTGCGTAGGGGCTCTGCGGCGCCAGCGGCGAGTCCTCGTTGACGGGCGAGCCGTCCTCGGCCTGGTAGATGGAGGCCGAGCTGCTGAAGATGATGCGGTCGCAGCCGTTGCGGTGCAGGTGGCTGACGAAGGCCAGGCTCTTGGCCACGTTCGCCTCGTAGTAGCCGATCGGGTCCGCGACGGACTCGGGCACCACGATCAGCGCCGCGCAGTGCACCACGGCGGAGATGTCCGGGTGCTCCGAGAAGATCCGGTCGACCAGTGCGCCGTCGGCGATGTCGCCCTCGTAGAAGGTGCGGCCCTCGGTGAACTCGCGGCGGCCCCGGACGAGGTTGTCGAGGATCACGGGGGTGATGCCCGCGTCCAGGCAGGCCGAGGCGACCGTGCTGCCGATGTAACCGGCTCCCCCGGCGATAAGGACCTTCACCACGATGTGTCTCTCCCAGCTTCGTTCCAGCCCTGTAGGCGACCGCAGCAAGGCTAGCGAAGCCGTCACCCGGCCGCGCAGCGGCGCGTCCGAGAGGCGCGGGCCCGCCTCCCCCGCGCGTCATCGACGGACGCGGCACCCTGAGCACCGACACCTGGCGCGAGGCCGGATGGACCGTCCGCACCCTTGGTCGCCCCTGAGCTGCGGTTTCGTCGCCCGGCCCCCGTGTCGCCTCCCCAATCGGCGCACGCGGTCGGGCCACGCCAGAGCCGCCAACAGCGTCCGGACGATCGTGGAACCGATGGCACACTGATCTGCCCAACTTGCCCACGATGTCCGGGAGATCACCTGATGAACGCCACCCCCACCGCCGACGCCCAGCGATCCGAACCAGCCGAGGATCGCACCGGCGGTTGCCTCTGCGGTCGTGTCCGCTTCACCGCTCAGGGCCCGGCCGTCTTCCCCCACACCTGTGAATGTGATCATTGCCAGAAACTCGGCGGCACCCCCGTGATGTGGTGGGTGGGCTTCAAGACGATCACTTGGACCGGCGAGGGCGGCGAACCAACCTGGTACGAGACCTTCCCCGATGAGGCGAAGCGCGGCTTCTGCCCTACCTGCGGCAGCCGCGTCGCGGCGATCGACAGCGACATCCCGGAGATCGGCATCAACGTCACGGCCCTCGACGACACGAGCGGCGAAGACCTCGCGCCGATCCACGCGTCCTTCCACGACAACGCCGGGTGCGCCAAGCATCGGGGTACCGGTGACGAATTGCGAGCCCCTCCCCGCGAAAGGGGCACATCGATTTCATCGAGGCGTTCTCAATGCCCCTGGAAACACGGCAGAATTGGCCATACAGGAACTGTTCATCCCGTCCGTAGGCTGGCCGTCCCGCTCCTTCGGCAGCCGCCATCAGCAGGTGGTGACGATGCTCACCGGGCCGAGGGACGCTGGTCCCCCATCTGGTCCTCAAAACCCTTCAGTAAGAACACCGGAAAATGCGCTGCGCATCGTTCGGAATAACCTTGCGCACGGCACGTGAGGCTACGATGCGTTCGAACTTGATGAAGTGGTGCGCATCCTTGAACTGGCAGTACGGGCTCATTCACTGAGAATCCTGGGGTGCCCGGATGACGTAGTGAAACGAGTCTTCGAAGAAGCTCATTGATCAATCAGCCCGCCTGGTGTTCAGGTGGCGGGATGTGATGGCCACCACGGGCGCACGGAAGGTGCGGTGGTACGACGCGCGGCACGCCTGCCTGTCGCATCGGACCTACGCGCACCCCGACCCGCAGTCGCTCAGGGTGGGTTCGGAGAAGCTGGCCGAACTGCTCGGCTGACCTTGATCAACGGCGTTTCTGAGAGATTGTGAGACGGCGGCCCCTGGAAACGATCAAGAGGGGTCCCGAAGGACCCCTCTGACCTTGTGCTTCACCGTCGGGACGACAGGATTTGAACCTGCGACCCCTTGACCCCCAGTCAAGTGCGCTACCAAGCTGCGCCACGTCCCGATGTGCTCACACGCGGTGTACCGCGCGATCACGCGGACAGCACTTTACCCCACACCCCGGGCTGCGCCTAAGCGGGGACGGGCGAGGGACAATCGGCCCCATGGACAGCCCTGCCGACAGGACAGCCCCGGACCGCCCGGCGGACTCGCGGGACCGCGACGACGAGGGGCGGGCCCGCAACGCCCGGCCGCGGGACGGGCTGGGACGCCCGCTGCCGTACGGCGCCGAGGGCGTCCCCCGACAGCCCGAGGGGGTCGTACGGGCCCCCGGCGAGACGGTCGCCGAGGCGCAGCGGCTGCTGGACGAGGGCAAGCCGTTCCATGCGCACGAGGTCTTCGAGGACGCCTGGAAGTCGGGTCCCGAGGAGGAGCGGGAGCTGTGGCGGGGCCTGGCGCAGCTGGCCGTCGGGCTCACGCACGCGGCCCGCGGCAATGTCACCGGCGGGGCCAGGCTGCTGCGGCGCGGGGCCGGGGCCGTGACGCGGTGGGCGGCGTCGGAGCACGGGCGGGAGCGGCCGTACGGGCTGGAGCTGGCCGTGGTCGCCGGGTGGGCCCGGGAGCTGGCGGGGGACGTGGAGGCCGGCGCGTCGGTGGACGCGGGGGCGCGGGCACCGCGGCTGCGGGGCTGAGCCCCACGTCGGCGCCGGGGGCCGCGCGGCCAGGCGGCGGCATCGGCGTACATCGGCCGGGGCAGCGGCAGAGGCGTACGTCGGGGCTGGGCAGCCCGGCCGGGGCGGCGGCAGCGGCGTACGGCAGACTCGGGGCGTGCGGACAATTCATGTGATCGGTATCGGCGCCGGCGACCCCGACCAGCTCACCCTCCAGGCGGTCCGGGCGCTGCGGAGCACGGACGTGTTCTTCGTCCTGGACAAGGGCGAGGCCAAGGCGGACCTGGTGCAGGTGCGCCGGGACATGCTGGAGACGCACGTACCCGAGGGCACGTACCGGGTCGTCGAGGCGCGCGACCCGGAGCGGGACCGCACCGCGGGCGGCACGGCCTACTCCCCCGCCGTCGGGGACTGGCGCAGCGCCCGCGCCGGGATCTACGAGCGGCTGATCGCCGAGGAGCTGGGCGAGGACGAGAGCGGCGCGTTCCTGGTGTGGGGCGACCCCGCGCTGTACGACAGCACGCTCGGCATCCTGGAGGAGATCCTGGAGCGCGGCACGGTGGAGTTCGCGTACGACGTCGTGCCCGGCATCAGCAGTGTCTCCTCGCTGGTCGCCCGGCACCGGACCGGGCTGAACCGGGTCGCGCGTCCGGTGCAGATCACGACCGGCCGGCGTCTCGGCGAGGGCTTCCCGGAGGGCGTGGACGACGTGGTGGTGATGCTGGACGCCCACCAGGCCTTCCGGCGGTACGCGGACCAGGACATCGACATCTACTGGGGCGCCTACCTGGGCACCCCGGACGAGATCCTCGCCTCGGGCCCGATCGCCGAGGCCGCGCCCCGCATCGAGCGGCTGCGGGCAGAGGCCCGGGAGCGCAAGGGCTGGATCATGGACACGTACCTGCTGCGGCGCAACCCCGGGGACCGCTAGGGCGTGTCCGCAAAGTCCCTCCGTCCGCCCGGAGGGCGGGCCCCGCGGCGTCTGGTGCGTGCTCTCGGCGTGCCGGGCGCAGTCCCTCGTACTGGGCGTACTCGGGACTTCGCCCGGTGCGGCGAGAGGGCGTGCCAGGCGTCGCGGGGCAGGAGGGACTTTGCGGACACGCCCTAGGGGGACCGCCGGGATGCTGCCGTCCGGCGGCACCCGGGCGGACCGTCCCCGCATGCGTGGCCCGTGCACGGGTGTGATCGTGACCTGGTGACTGTCGCCGAGGAAACGCCACGGACCGCCGCGGCCCAGCCGCCCGTGCTGGACAAGCGCCGCCGCAACGTCGTCTTCGTCACGATCATGCTCGGCATGCTGCTGGCGGCCCTCGACCAGACCATCGTCGGCACCGCGCTGCCGACGATCGTGTCGGACCTGGGCGGCGCCTCCCACATGTCGTGGGTGGTCACCTCGTACCTCCTCGCCGAGACCGTGGCGACCGTGCTGGTCGGCAAGTTCGGCGACCTGTTCGGCCGCAAGGTGGTCTTCCAGGTCTCGGCGGTCGTGTTCATCACCGGCTCGTTCCTGTGCGGGCTGGCCACGAACATGCCGCTGCTGATCGCCTGGCGGGCCATGCAGGGCATCGGCGCGGGCGGCCTGATGGTGACGGCGATGGCGCTGATCGCCGACGTCATCCCGCTGCGGGAGCGCGGCAAGTACCAGGGCGCCATCGGCGCGGTGTTCGGGGTCGCGACGGTCATCGGACCGCTGCTGGGCGGCCTGTTCACCGACCATCTGTCCTGGCGCTGGGCGTTCTACGTCAACGTGCCGATCGCGATCGTCGTCGTGATCGCCGCCGCCCGCACCATCCCGGTGGTGAAGTCGGCCGTCCGGCCCGTCATCGACTACCTGGGCATCGCCCTGGTCGCGCTCGGCGCGAGCGCGCTGATCCTGGCGACGAGCTGGGGCGGCAACGAGTACGCGTGGGGTTCCGGCGTCATCATCGGCCTGTTCGCGGGCGGGCTGATCGCGCTCGCCCTCTTCTGCCTGGTGGAGACCCGGGCCGCCGAACCGATGCTGCCGATGCGGCTGTTCGCCAACCCGGTGTTCACGGTCTGCTCGATCCTCAGCTTCATCGTCGGCTTCGCGATGCTCGGCGCGCTGACCTATCTGCCGACGTATCTCCAGTACGTCGACGGCGACTCGGCCACCGTCTCCGGGGTCCGGACGCTGCCGATGGTGGCCGGGCTGCTGCTCGCCTCGGTGTTCAGCGGCACCGTGGTGAGCCGGACGGGCAAGTACCGGCTGTTCCCGATCGTCGGCAGCCTGGTGATGGGCGTCGGCCTGTACCTGATGTCGCTGATGGGGCCGTCCACGGGCGCCGGCCTCGAGTCGCTGTACATGTTCGTGCTGGGCACGGGCATCGGGCTGTCCATGCAGGTGCTGACCATCGCCGTGCAGAACACCGTCGACTACGCCGACCTCGGCACCGCGACCTCCGGCGTCACCTTCTTCCGCACGCTGGGCAGCTCCTTCGGCACCGCCGTGTTCGGCACGATCTACGCCAACAGCCTCGGCCCCAACCTGCGCGACGGCGTGGCCGAGGCCGCACGCACGGGCGCCGCGGACCCGGCGGTGATCGGCCGGGCGGCGACCAGCCCGGCGGGCGTGCACGGGCTGCCTCCGGAGGCGTCGGCACCGGTCATCGGCGCGTACGCGGACACCATCCAGACCGTGTTCCTGTGGACGGTGCCGGTCGCCGCCCTCGGCCTCGTCGTCGCCCTGTTCCTCAAGCAGGTGCAGCTGCGCGACAGCGCCCGCGCGGGCTCCACCGACATGGGCGAGGGCTTCGCCTCACCGCACGACGCCAGCAGCCGCCGGGCGCTGGAGGCCTCCGTCGGGAAGATCATCGGCAGTACGGAGCTGGACACCGCCCGGCGCATCATCGCGGACAGCGACACTCGCCTCGATGTCGCCGGTGCCTGGGCCGTGATGCAGGTCGAGCTGTTCACGCGGCTGGTCGGCCACGCCAGCCTCGGGCTGATCGCCGCCCGCCGCCGGGTGCCGCCGGAGGTGCTGCTGCCGGTGTTCGACCGGATGGTGGAGGAGGGGTTCCTGACCCGGCACGGTTCGCTGCTCTCGCACACCGACGCCGGTGCCCGCGAGGCGCTGGTCATCGGGCGGGCGTGGGCGTCCTGGCTGGAGGACCGGGTGGAGCAGGACATCGGCCGCCCCTCGGACGCGGACCTGCGCGTCGCCGTGGACGCGATCGCCAAGCGCCTGCTGGTGGAGGACCTGAGCAACGGGCTGCCCACCCGGATGCGGCAACCCGTCCCCGAGGCGGCGCACTGAGGGAGCGGGACGAAGGGGCTCCGCGGCCGGGGCCAGCTGAGGCCGGGTCTCGGTCAGGGCCCGCCGCAGCCGGGATCTCGGTCGGGGCGCGCCCGGGCCGGGGCCTCGATCAGGGCCCGCCCAGGCGGGAGTCTCGGTCAGCGCCCGCCCAGGCCGGGGGCACAGTCAGGGTGCCCGCCGAGGCCCAGCCGCTCCAGGACACCCGGCACGTCGGGCACCACGGGCACGCCCTCCGGCGGTGGGGGCCGGCGCACGACGACCACCGGCAGGGCGAGGTCCCGGGCCGCCGTCAGTTTGGCCGCGGTCGCCGCTCCCCCGCTGTCCTTGGTGACCAGTACGTCGATGCGGTGCTCGCGCAGGACGGCGGTCTCGCCGGCCACCGTGAACGGGCCGCGGGCCAGCAGGACCCGGGTGTCGGGCGGGAGGGGAGGCTCGGGGGG
>NZ_WWHX01000872.1 GCF_009862125.1 Streptomyces sp. SID5910 | reverse complement strand
CGCGGGCACCGCCACCACCGAGGTCTCGGCCAGCAGCCGCCCCACGAGGCCCCGCAGGGACGCGCCCCGGGCGCGGAGCAGGGCGAGTTCCGCGCGGCGCCGGTCGGCGGCGAGGCCGGCGGCCATCAGCAGGACCACGCCGGCGACCGTGCCGGTGCCGACCGCGGCGACCATGACCAGGGGGCCGATGCCCGAGCGCAGCCGGTCGAAGGCGGCGAACACCTCGTCCAGGTCGGTGCTCACGTCCACGTCCGGGGCGACCGCCGACCGCACCTCCCGCAGCCCCGGCCCGGACTCCAGGGCGGCGACGGACGAGTTCAGCCGGTCCAGG
>NZ_WWHX01000088.1 GCF_009862125.1 Streptomyces sp. SID5910 | reverse complement strand
ACCGCGGCCACCCGCCAGTCGCGGACCAGCGCGGCGGCGTGGTGCGCGGCGGCGCGCAGTCCGCCGCCGGCGTCGCCGTCCTGCGGTGCGAAGCCGTGGGCCTCCTTCTCGGCGGGCGTCACCAGCCGGGTGCCGGGCACCGGGGCGCCCCCGCGCGGATGCGGGTCCCAGACCAGCGGCGGGCGGGCGGCGAGCACGTCCCGCAGGGCGTCCGCCGTGCCGCGCCCGTAGTCGGAGACCAGCACGGCCCGCGCGGACCGCAGCGCCGTACGCGCCTCGTCGGTGGCCTCGCGGGCCCGGCCGCCGCCGCGGTCGAGGCGGACGACGGGGCGGTCCTGGGCGAGGACGCGGGTCTTCTCGGGCAGCGTCCCGGTCAGCGGCAGCGGGACCAACGTCAGCCACGGATCCAGCAGTTCGCGCAGGACCCGGCTCGCGGGGTCGTCGCCGACGCCCGCGACCAGCGTGACCTCACGGCCGTCGCGTGCGGCGAGGTAGGCGGCGAGCGCTGCGCCGCCGGGCCGCACCCGCTCGGCGCACCCGGACACCACGGGTACGGGCGCGTCGGGCGCGAGCCGGTCGGCGGAGCCGGTCAGGTCGCGGTCGAGCAGGGCGTCGCCGACCACGACCAGCGGGGTCCTGTCAGCCGTGCGCCGCGTCACCTCCGGGTCCTCCTGCCGGGCAGGCCCCGTTCCAGGGCGGCGTCGAAGGCCGCGCAGATCATGTGCACGGCGACCAGGTGGATCTCCTGGACGGTGGCCGTCGAGGGGGCGTCGACGCACAGGGACTCGTCGCTGCCCGCCATCAGCGGGTTCGGGGCGCAGCCGGTGAGGGCCCAGACCCGGACGCCGGACGCGCGGGCGGCGTCGGCGGCGGAGAGCAGGTTCGCGCTGGCGCCGGACGTGGACAGCAGCATCAGCACGTCGCCGTCGCGGCCGTGGGCGCGCACCTGGCGGGCGAACACCTCGTCGACGCCGTAGTCGTTGGCGATCGCGGTCGTGCTGGACGTGTCGGCGTGCAGGGCGATCGCGGAGAACGGCGGCCGGTCGTCGCGGTACCGTCCGACGAGTTCGGCGGTCAGGTGCTGGGCCTGCGCGGCGCTGCCGCCGTTGCCCGCGGCGAGCAGCCTGCCGCCGCCGGACAGGACGGCCGCGAGGCGTTCGCCCCAGCGTTCGGTGATGTGCGCGGAGGCGCGGAACGCCCGCAGCGCCTCCTGGAGTTCGTCGCAGTGCCCGACGACGGGCGGGTGCACGGTCATCACGCCACCTCCGTGGCCAGGGCGTGGTCGGCGACCGTCAGCCGGTACACCTGTTCCGCGCCGTCAGCGACGCGCCGCCACGTGTAGTGCTGGAGGACGCGTTCGCGGCCGGCCGCGCCGTAGCGGCGGCGCAGCTCCTCGTCGGCGAGGAGTTCGCAGGCGGCCTCGGCGATCGCGTCCGGTTCCTGCGGGGTGACGAGCCGGCCGGTGACGCCGTCGGCGACGGAGTCGCGGTGGCCGCCGACGTCGGTGGCGAGGACGGGCACGCCGCAGGCCATGGCCTCCAGCGGAACGATGCCGAAGGGCTCGTAGAGCGGGGTGCACAGCACCAGGTCGGCGCTGCCGATCAGGGCGGGCATGTCGCGCGGGTCGACCGCGCCGAGCAGCCGGATCCGGTCGGCGACGCCGGCCCGGCGGGCGAGCGCGGTCAGGCGCTGTGCCTCGGGGTCGGCGTCCACGGCGTCGGACGGCGGGCCGCCCGCGACGAGGAGTTCGGTGTCGGGGACGTCGACGAGGGCCTGGATCGCCTGGTCGTAGCCCTTGCGGGGCACCAGCCGGCCGCAGGCGAGCAGGCGGTGCCGCTGCCGTCGGGCGGGGGTGCGGCCGGAGGCGGCGCCGGGGCGGAAGTGCCCGGCGTCGACGCCGCAGGGCACGACGGACACCTGCCGGGGCGGTACGCCCATGTCGCCGAGTTCCACGACCTCGTCGGTGCAGGTGGCCAGGACCCGTTCGCAGGCGCGGCCGATCTGCCGCTCGATGCCGATGCGCTCGTACGGGCTGGTGTCCCGCATGCCCTGGTGGCGCCGCTTGACGGTGCCGAGGGCGTGGAAGGTCTGCACGAGGGGGATGCCGTGCGGTCCGGTGCCGGCCTGGGAGGCCAGGCCGGACATCCAGAAGTGGGCGTGGACCACGTCGGGCCGCTCGCGGCTCCACGCGCGCGCCAGGTACGCGCCGAAGACCGGCATGTGCGGGAACAGGTCGTCCTTGGGGACGACCTCGGCCGGTCCGGCCGGCACGTGCTCCACGATGCCGCCGCCGGGCAGCGGCACCCGGTCGGGCAGGTCGAGCGAGTCACGGCGGGTGTAGACCGTGACGTCGTGGCCGCGTTTGGCCAACTCCTCGGTGAGACGGGCCACGTAGACGTTCTGTCCACCGGCGTCGACGCCGCCGAGCGCGGCGAGCGGACTCGCGTGCTCGGACACCATGGCGATCCTCATCGGGTCACCTCCTTCAGCAGCCGCTCCCAGTCGTCCAGGAAGCGGGACAGCCCGTAGCGGGACAGGGCCGCCGCACGGGCGCCGTCGCCGACGGTCCGCGCGTACAGCGGGTCGGCGAGGAAGTCGCGTACGGCGTCGGTCAGTACGTCGATCCGGTTGGAGACGACCCCGGCGCCCGGGGGCACGGCCTCGGTGACCTCCGTGGTGGCGAGCGCGACCACGGGCATGCCCAGGTGCATGGCCTCCAGCAGGGACAGGCCGAGGGAGGTCCAGCGGACGGGGTGGACGTAGACGCGCCGGCGGGCCAGCTCGGTGTGCAGGTCGCGCTGGACGACGTCCTGGGTGCGGCAGCGCTCGGGGTCGACGCCGAGGTGGGCGGCGAGTCCCTCGGTGCGCATGCCGAACACGTCGAGCGGGGCGGCGCGCGCGAACTCGGGGAGCAGGTCGGTGCCGGTCGTACGGCCGCGCCGGATCGGTTCGTTGACGACGACGGCGGCGCGGTCCAGCTCGCCGGTCCAGCGGTGGCCGGGGTCGACGATGCCGTGCTCGACGACGGTGGTCCGGGTGGAACCCGCGTCCCACATCAGCCGGTTGAAGTGGGTGACGTGGACGAGGGTGACGCCGGGGATGTCGGCGGCGGGGTGCCGGGTGTCGGGGACGTCCCCGTCGGGGGCGTTGTGCTCCAGGTAGACCAGGGGCGGGCGGCGGCCCAGCCACCGGTCGACCAGGGCGAGTTCGTGGGGGCGCTGGAGGATCACGAGGTCGATGTCCTCGTCCCGCAGCTTCTCGGGCGGCACCTCGATCACCGACTCGGGCCAGTCCCAGGTCCGGGCGCGGCCGAGGCCGTCGGGTCCGCGGTCGGGGGTGACGGGGACGAGGCAGGTGTGCGGGCCCTGCACGAAGGCCGTGGTCCACGACCCGTGCACGTGCCAGATGAGGATCCTCATGTCTCCCCCATCAGTTTCTCGACGGCGGCCGCCACGTCGGTGGCCGTGACGGTGTTCAGGCAGGGGTGGCCGGGGACGGGGCAGTCCCGGGCCCTGCTGTCGGCGCAGGGCGCGTCCTGGTCGCCGAGCAGGACGTACGGGACGCCGTACGGCCGCCAGCGCTCGGCCGGTACGACCGGTGCGAACAGGGACACGACGGGGGTGCCGACGGCGGCGGCGAGGTGGGCGGGCGCGGTGTTGCCGGTGACGACGACGGACGCGCCGGCGAGGACGGCGGCCAGCTCGGGGGCCTCGGTGCGGCCGCCGAGGTCGGTGCCGTGCGCGCCGGCGACGTGGGCGGTGAGGCCGCGTTCGTCGGGGCCGCCGGTGACCAGGACGCGGTGTCCGGCGGCGGCGAGTTCGCGTACGGCCTCGGCGCAGCGCTCGGGGCTCCAGGCGCGGGCGGGGACGCTGGCGCCGGGGTGCAGGACGACGTAGGGGCCGGGGCCGGTGAGGGCGTCGGCGGGGGGTGTCGGGCGCACCAGGAGCCGCCCGTCGTCGGGGCGCGGGAAGCCGGCGGCCTCGGCGAGGTCGAGGGCGGCCTCGGCCTCGTGGGCGTCCGGGGCGCGTCTGTGGCGCAGGTCGAGCAGGGAGCCGGGGTAGTCCACGCTGTCCGCGGCGATGTACCGGACGCCGGCCAGGCGCAGCACCAGGGCGGTGGGCAGCGGGGACTGGTGGAAGGAGGTGAGGACCAGCGCGGTGTCGGCGTCGATCCGCTCCACCAGGGCGTCGATGTCGTCCCGGCTGACGTCGGGCGGCTCGAACCCGCCCCAGGGCGCGTCCCACACCAGCACCTCGTCCACGCCGGGCAGCAGCCGGGCCGCGGGTGCGCCGCGCGGTCCGCACAGCAGGGTGACGTGGTCGGCGCGGGCGGCGACGGCCCGTACGGCGGGCCCGGCGAGCAGCACGTCGCCGAAGCTGTCGAGCCGGCTGACGAGGGCCTTCATCGCGGCCTCCCACGGGTGTCGACGCCGACGACGGGGTGTGCACCGGCGCCTTCGGCGAACGCCGCCCGCACCGGGCGTTCGTCCACCAGGACCCCGCCCTTCGGTACGCCGGTGACGAGGGCGCGGGCGGCGGTCAGGACGTCGGGGGCGACGTGGGGCGCGGCGGCCGTCTCCTCGGGGCGGGTCCGCGCGTTCGGGACGAGGATGCCGTGGGCGCCCGCCCGTGCCGCGGCCTCGACGTCGGCGCCGATGTCGCCGACGACGACGCAGTCGGCCGGTGCGGTGCCGAGGCGGCCGGCCGCCCACTGGACCATGCCGGGCCGCGGCTTGCGGCACGGGCAGCCGTCGTCGGGGCCGTGCGGGCAGACCGCCCAGACGTCGAAGGGGCCGATCAGCTCGTCGACGCGCCGGTTGACGCGGCGGACGTCGGCGTCGGTGACCAGGCCGCGGGCGATGCCGGACTGGTTGGTGACGACGCCGACGCGGATGCCGTGCGCGCGCAGCAGCGCCACCGCCTCGCGGGCGCCGTCGACGGGCCGGACCCGTGCGGGGTCGCCGTTGTAGGGGACGTCGTGGACGAGGGTGCCGTCGCGGTCGAAGAGCACCGCCTCGACGCGGCTCATGCGGCCACCTCCTGCCAGGCGCGGGCGCCGCGGTGCCGCCACAGTCCGCTCAGCCGGTGCCAGGTCGCGGCGGGCGGGATGAGCGCGCTGGTGGCGAGCATGGTCGTCACCTCGTGCCGGGTGCGCGGCCCGGGGGCGATGCGGGCCCAGGCGAACTCGGCGGTGCCCGCGGCCCAGCCG
>NZ_WWHX01000871.1 GCF_009862125.1 Streptomyces sp. SID5910 | reverse complement strand
GTCCGCCGCGCCGTGCGGTCGTACGGGCGGGCCGTCGCGGAGGGCGTGGGTGGCGGAGGCCTGTGCGGGGTCGGTGCGTAGGCCCGCACCCCGAGTGAGACCGGCCCCGGAAGCTGCTGACATGCCGCGCACAGGATTCGCTAGCATGTCCGAACTTGCGACGATCGACCACCACTCGTTCGAGCTTTCGTAACCGCCTATTTCTCACGTATCGGCCAAAAATTGATACCTGCCCCACCGCCTCCGACTTCGCGAATACGCGTCAGAAGCACGTTCGCCGCGTGGCGTCGGCCACAGGCGATGCTGTGGACCGCGGCCGGTGTGATCGCCCTGGCGTTCATGGTGGCGCT
>NZ_WWHX01000870.1 GCF_009862125.1 Streptomyces sp. SID5910 | reverse complement strand
GCTGCCGGGCGAGCACCGGGCGCAGCCGCTCGGCGTCGTCCAGGGTGCGCAGCAGGTGCACGCCGGGGACGCCCTCGGCACCGGGCAGCCGGACCGGTTCGGCGCCGGTCGCGACGACCAGGGCGTCGTACGGCACGGGCCCGGCGGAGGTGTCCAGGACGTGGGCGCCGGGACGCAGGCCCAGCGCCTCGCAGCCGAGCCGCAGCTCGATGCCGAGCGCCTCGAAGTCGACGTCGAAGGCGGAGCCCTCGGCCGTGCCGAGCAGGACGGCCTTGGACAGCGGGGGGCGGTCGTAGGGCTGGTGGGGTTCGGCGCCGATCAGCGTCACGGTGCCGGTGAAGCCCTGTTCGCG
>NZ_WWHX01000869.1 GCF_009862125.1 Streptomyces sp. SID5910 | reverse complement strand
GGCGCGGGGTGCGCTGGTGGTGGGCGGGCTGATCATTGCGGGGGCGATTGGGGGCGGGTATGTGCTGCGGACGCGGCGGCCTCCGGCGTCGGTGCGGGTCGGAGTGGGCCCCTCGCCTACGCCGGAGGCGGCGACGATGGGGGTCGCGGCGTAACCCTGCGGGCGTTTTTGGCAGGGCGTGTGGCCCTGTGTTGCGGCATGCGCGGCGCGGGTGCTGGCCGGGTGTGGGTCGGGTGGCCCGGCGCTGCCGGGGTGCCGCTGCGCCCACC
>NZ_WWHX01000868.1 GCF_009862125.1 Streptomyces sp. SID5910 | reverse complement strand
GCTGGAGCGCCGCCAGGTACAGCGCGAGGAAGATGTCCTCCACCACGATGACGCCGAGGATGAGGCGGGTCTCGGGGCGGCCGATGCGGCCCAGGTCGATGAGGATCTTGGTGACGATCGCGGACGAGGAAATGCCGAGGACACCGGCGAGCACCAGCGCCTCCCGCACCCCCCAGCCCAGGACGAAGCCGAAGCCGAGGCCGGCGCCGACGTTGAGCAGCAGGTAGACGCCGCCCGCGGTCAGCAGCCGTTTGCCGCCGCTCTTGAGGTCGTCGAGGTGGAACTCCAGCCCCAGGTAGAAGAGCAGCAGCACCAGTCCGAGCGCGGAGAGCATCTCGAAGTCGTGTGCGTCCTCGACCAGCACGAAGCCGGGAGTGTGCGGGCCCAGCAGGATGCCGGCCAGCATGAACAGGGGAATCGTCGGAAGTCCGATCCTGCCGCCGAGGCGGGCGAGGAACGCGGCGGCGAGAAAGGCGCCGCCCATGGCGAGCAGGGTGTCAGCGTGTCCCACGGGCCACCGCCTCGGGCCGCGTGGAGGGTCGGAAGGGCTTCGGTCGACGGTAAGGGATGCGCGTTCTCCTTCGTGTGTGGCGCGGTCGGCCGTCGTGCGCTCGAACGCCGTCGGCCGCGGGCGTGAGGCGGCGCCGCTCCCGGACCCGCGGGGTCGTGGACGAGGCGGCGAGGGGGTACGGGCCTTCGGGGCGGGCCCGGTTGTCCGGACCGCCCGCTCCGGTACGCCTCGGCCACCGCCGAACGCCTCGATGCCCGGGCGCGGTCGGTGGGCGTGGGCCCGGCCGCCGGCATCACCCGCGAAGGGCGGCGGGGCCGGGCCTCCCCCGTGACGTTCCCCGCCCCGGGAGCCCCCGGGGCGCGGCGCGGTTCCACGGTCACACGCGGCGCCCCCGGGCGGCCATCGGGGACGGCACCCAAAAGCCGCGGTGGCCGACACCCATCACGGCGACGGGAGTAGGGGGAAGGTGTGCCGCAGCCGACTCGGGGATTTCGGCCGCGGCACACTTCCCGGCACCGGACGCGGGAGGACCGCGCGCCCGGCACGGTCGGCGCCTTCCCCGGCCGGACGCCGTGACACTGCGCCGTGCGAGTGGTCGCCGGCAGGCCGGTGCGCGCGGAGGCACGCCACCGCCCCGCCGCGGGATGCGGCGGGGCGGTCGACGCGCGGACGGTCCGTCAGCACGGTGCCGCTGTCATCAGCCTCTCGAAGGAAGCCATGCAGTCAGGGCAGTGACGTGCCCTTTCACCGTCGGATGCCTCGATACGTTCGCGGAGCTTCTGTCCGCAGAGGGTGGCCGCTGCCTGCTTGGCCATCACGTGCCACACCAAAGCTCCGCCCGTCTTCTCCGGGCCCACGCACATTTCGTACATGACCGGCCTCCCAGCCTGGACGCCGCTGACAGACTCCAGGAGACACCGGATCGGCCGCCGCCAATAGCGCGCGGGGTCCATTCGGGTGACGGCCGGTTCGCCCCTGTGGGCCTACGCGGCACCCGGACGGATAGAAACGATCAGCCAATCAGCCCTACATCGGTGGGTGCCTGACGTGGCATCGACACAGCCCCACGGGCGTGCGGTGCCCTGGTCCGATGGCGACTCAGACCGAACCGATCGCTCCGGTCCCGGCGGCACCGCGCCGCCACAGGGGGCGGGTGCTCGTCTCCTGGCTGACCACGACCGACCACAAGCGCATCGGCCACCTGTATCTCATCACGTCCTTCGGGTTCTTCCTGGCCGCCGGGGTGCTGGCTATGCTGATCCGGGCGGAACTGGCCCGGCCGGGGCTCCAGTTGCTCTCCCAGGAGCAGTACAACCAGGCGTTCACGATGCACGGCACGATCATGCTGCTGCTGTTCGCCACCCCCACCTTCGCCGGATTCGCCAACGCCGTCATGCCGTTGCAGATCGGCGCGCCCGACGTGGCGTTCCCGCGGCTGAACATGCTGGCGTACTGGCTCTTCCTGTTCGGCGGCCTGATCGTGCTGGCCGGTTTCCTCACGCCGCAGGGCGCCGCCGACTTCGGCTGGACCGCCTACACGCCGCTGAGCGGCCCCACCGGCGCCCCCTATCTCGGCGGCGACCTGTGGATCATGGGGCTGGCGCTGGCGGGGTTCGGCACCATCCTCGGTTCGGTCAACTTCATCACCACGATCATCTGCATGCG
>NZ_WWHX01000867.1 GCF_009862125.1 Streptomyces sp. SID5910 | reverse complement strand
CGTGCCGATCCCGGTCACCGTCCCCACCCCAGCTCCGTGTAGGTCCGGCCTGCCTGGATGCTCTCGATGGCCGCTCGGGTGTACGGGACGATCGGCTCGGGCAGGGCCCTGGCGTTCCACCACTGCCAGGCCACGCACTTGTCGGGCTCCCGCAGCTTCGGTGTGCCCTCCCAGCGGCGGGCGCGGAAGTAGAGCTGGACGCGGGGCAGGTCTGTGGGCCGGTCCTTCATGTGCACGGTGTGGACGAGCTCGATGTCCGCAGGGTCGATGACCAGCCCCGCTTCTTCGTACGCCTCGCGCGCGAGGCACGCCGTCGCCGACTCGTCCTCGCAGTGGCCCGCCAGGACGTGCCAGGAACCGCCCGCGTACGCCGAGTCGGGGTGCCGCAGGCCCAGCACCAGCAGCGCCGGCAGGGCGCCGCGCAGCCGCTCGCCGGCTGTGCCGTCCCCGAGGACCGGTGCCATGGCCCGGGCCGTGGCGGCCAGGACCACGGCGGCGGAGATGCCCGTGACCAGCTGGCAGCCGAGCAGGAGCTGCACGGCCCGCCGGTCGGTCCGCCACGACAGGCGCGCGATGCGGCCCAGGACGGCCGGGATCTGGGCGCACATCCGTCGGAAGGAGACCTCGGCGAGCGGATTGACGGAGTACTGCCCGCTGTACGTGATCTCCGCGGGCGGCGGCGGAGGGGGCGCGTTCGTGGTGGTCGACGTCAACGTGGTCCCCCTGGCGGTTGTCCGGTGTGGTCGTGAGGCTTAACGACGAGACCGAGATATCGAACTGGTGTATTTCAGTCGCTCCGGATTCCTTAGATGAAGCGCGCGTCGGCGTGTGGTGGATGCACGGACCCTTCTGCCGCAACGGGCCCCCGGAGCAGTGCGGTTGGCCGAATCGCCGAGGGCCGCTGCGGCGGGCTCGCGGACTGGGCGCATCTACGCCGACTGGTTACGGGGCTTCGGTCGGCTACTGCTTTCTGGCAGAGCGCCGGCGTCGGCTTCCGTGAGGACGTTTCGTCTGTCTGAGCGCCCGGCCGCATAGGATGCGCTCCACGGACTGGTCGCACGGATGAGGGATTGGGGACTGAACGTGTTCGGGGGTAGGAAGAAGGAGGGTGGGCCGCCGAGAATCCCGCGGAGCGTGGATCCAAGGAGAGCCCGTGCCCTGCCCGTTCCGGCCGAGGCGCAGGCCGATGCGCGCATGTTCATGCTGGGTGGCGACACTCTCCGGGCGGTCAAGGTGATCGTGGACGCGACGGGCTACGACCTGCGCCAGGCCCGGGACATCGTGTATGCGCTGGTCTACGACGTCGAGGTGCCGAGGGGGAGTTGAGCCGAGGCACGGCGCACGCGGATCCGAGGGTCCTTCGTGATCATCGCGTGCTGATATCCGCAGGTGGGGGAAGTCGGGGCAAGGCTGCTGGCCACGGAGCTTGCGCCGGCTACTGCTGTCTGACGAAGCTGCCTGCGTCGACCTCGGTGAGGACGCTGAGCTTGACGATGGTCGACCAGTCGGACGGTTTCCCCGGCGGACTCGAGCGTACGCAGCGCCGGCGCGGACGGTGTAGGCGAAGCGGAATCGACGTTCGACTCACCGTCGACGACGATCCGCGCCCCTCCCGTCAGCGGCGGCGGGACAGGAGCGTCGTGCCGACAACGACGCATCCGATGGCCAGGACTTTGCTCGCCGCGTAGTAGCCGGACCAGTCGTTGTCAGCCGTGCCTCCGCTCAGGAGCAGCCAGACGAGCAGCCCCAGCCCACTCGCAGCGAGGACCAATCCTCCGGTCAGCCTGAGCCCGGCCCACCAGGGAGCGTCTCCGGTGGGCGCGGGTTCGGTGTCCAGGTCTCGCTCGCGATCACTCACCTTGCGTCCTCTCCTTTGACCATGATGGTCAACGAAGAAGATGTGATCTCGCCAAGAGGCGTTCCACGCCCTGATGCAGTGTCGGGGCACCGCTCTCTCAGCCGTGGTCGTTGGTCATCGCGGATCGGGGTACACGGTGCCGCATGGCACCGAAGACCGAACGCATCCAGTTCCTGC
>NZ_WWHX01000866.1 GCF_009862125.1 Streptomyces sp. SID5910 | reverse complement strand
CGGGGCAGTGGCGGCCTGGGCGCCAGCGGGCGGAGCCGGGGCGGCACTGGGCGGAGCCGATGTGGCCGGACCGTCGTCGACCGTGATGCCGAAGTCGGTGGCCAGGCCCGCGAGTCCGCTGGCGTAGCCCTGCCCGACCGCCCGGAACTTCCACTTCCCCTGGCGCAG
Organism: Streptomyces sp. SID5910; assembly: GCF_009862125.1. GTDB lineage: Bacteria > Actinomycetota > Actinomycetes > Streptomycetales > Streptomycetaceae > Streptomyces. The sequence goes on along the minus strand of NZ_WWHX01000866.1, from coordinate 1,817 downwards.
GTACAGCTCGCCGCCGACCAGCGCGGTCTCGGTACCGGCGGCCATGTCGAAGCGGGCCAGCTCGGTCCGGCCGGCCGCGTCCAGCAGCCGCAGGCACAGCCCCGGGACCTGGCCGAAGGTGCCGCCGTCGGAGGAGGCGCACAGGACGATGCGCTCGACGCCGGGCTCCAGCGCCTGGAGGTCCACCTCGACGGTGTCGGTCGTGACGCCGGGAGCAGGCCCTGACCCGGTCTCCTTCCCCCGGTGCCGCACCGCGCCCGAGGCGTGCCGGGGCTGGTTGTAGAAGACGAAGTCGCCGTCGTCCCGTACGCGTCCGGCCGAGGTGAGCAGCAGCGCCGAGGCGTCGACCTCCGGCACACCCGGCCCGGCGGACCAGCTCAGTGCGACACACACCGCGGGGGAGTCGACGGCGAGATTGGCGCCCTTGCTCAGGGAGGTGGCTGTCATGGGCCCAGTCTGCCGAGGCGGGGCTCTCGTGGGGAGAGGGCGGGCGCGGGGGTGAGGCGCTGGAGCTCGGCACCGGTCGCGTACAACGTGACCAGCAGCGGCCGCAGGGAACGGCCCGCCTCCGTCAGGTCGTAGCGGGTGCGTACGGGAAAGCCCGGCAGCCGTTCCGCGGTCACGAGGCCCTTCTCCCGCAGGGCCGTGAGGCGCTCGCTGAGCACCTTCGCCGACAGTTCGGGGAGCAGCGTCCGCAGCTCCGTGAACCCGCGGGGTCCGCCCATGAGTTCGCGGAGCACCAGGGTGGTCCACCGGCCGGCGACCGCCGCGAGGGCGGTCTCCACGGGGCAGTCGGATTCCGGACGGCGGGTACGGCCCCGCGCGTCGGGCACCAGCTCCTCGTCCCAGCCGTGGGTTCCCGTTTGGTTACCTGTGCCGGCGGGCTGTTCGCTTGCCACATGACGCATCCCCCCAGTGTGCCGCTGGCCGCCAGCGCGGCCGAGCATCCGTACGTCTTCGAGCGAGCCTTCAACACCTTCGATCCGGCGATCCTCGACCAGGTCTACGAGCCCGAGGCCGGCTTCGTCCCCGAGCCCGGCCGGCTGGTCGCCGGAGCGGACCGCGTACGGGCCAACGACGACTTCCTCGGCCTGCGCGTCCCGATCCGGGTGACGCCCCGGCACACCTACGTCGTCGGTGATCTGGCGCTGCTGATCGTCGACTTCGTCATCGACGGCGTCGCCGCGCACGGCGGCCCGGTGCACATCGAGGGCACCGCGACGGACGTGGCCCGCCGCGGCACGGACGGATGCTGGCGCTACGCCATCGACAACCCCTTCGGCGTGGCGGGACCGCCCGAGGCGGAGCCCCGCTGACGCAGGACGGCCCCGGCGAGGGGACCGCCCGGCGTGAGGCGGGGATCGGGGAGTCAGTCGGCCAGCGGGAGATACACCCGGTTCCCGGCGGCGGCGAACTCCTTCGACTTCTGGAGCATGCCCTCGGCGATCTCGTCGGGCGAGGCCCCCTCGGCGGCCGCACCGCCGAACCGCTCGTTGATGCTCTGGCTGATCTTCATCGAGCAGAACTTCGGCCCGCACATCGAGCAGAAGTGGGCCGTCTTGGCGGGCTCGGCCGGCAGCGTCTCGTCGTGGAACTCCCGTGCCGTGTCCGGGTCGAGGGCCAGATTGAACTGGTCCTCCCACCGGAACTCGAAACGGGCGTCCGACAGGGCGTCGTCCCACTCCTGCGCACCCGGATGGCCCTTGGCGAGGTCGGCGGCGTGGGCGGCGATCTTGTAGGTGATGACGCCGGTCTTGACGTCGTCACGGTTGGGCAGGCCCAGGTGCTCCTTGGGCGTGACATAGCAGAGCATGGCC
>NZ_WWHX01000865.1 GCF_009862125.1 Streptomyces sp. SID5910 | reverse complement strand
CCCCGCACCCCCGGCCGCGGGTGGCGTGGCACGCGCTGGACGTGGCGGACGTACAGGACCGGCTGGAGCAGGAGACGGAGCCCGAGCCGGGCGTCGTCGAGCAGGCCACGGCCCGGATGCGGGAGGCGGCCGAACGGGCGGGCCGGGTGCGGGTGCTGGCGCCGGTGCGGTGGTCGTGGCAGCTGGCCCGGGCCGTGCGCGGCGAGCTGGACGATCCGCTCACCCCCGTGCTGGCGGTCGGCTCGGCCGCCTCCGCGATCCTCGGCTCGGTCGTGGACGCGGCGCTCGTGGTCGGCGCGCTGGACCTGAACGCCCTGGTCGGCGGATTCCAGCGGCTGCGGGCCGAACGGGCGCTGTCCGGGCTGCTCGCGGAGCAGAAGCAGAAGGCGCGGGTGAGCGACGAGTCCCCGCTGGAGGCCGCGGAGGCGCCGGCGGACGGCGACGAGGCCCCCGCGGGCGAGCCGCGGATCGTGGACGCCGCCAAGCTGCACCCGGGGCAGGTGATCGAGCTGAAGGCGGACGACGTGGTGCCCGCCGACGCCCGGCTGCTGTGGGAGGACGGCCTGGAGGTGGACGAGTCCGCGCTGACCGGCGAGTCGCTGCCGGTGGACAAGTGCGTGGACCCGGCGCCGAAGGCCCCAGTCGCCGAGCGGTACTGCATGGTCTTCGAGGGCACGACCGTGGTCGCGGGCCGGGCACGGGCCGTCGTCGTGGACACCGGCGAGCACACCGAGGCCGCGCGGGCGGTGGCGCTGGCCGCCCGGACGCCGGCGGCCGCCGGCGTGCAGGCCCGGCTCCAGGAACTCACCCGCAAGGCACTGCCGTTGACGATGGCCGGCGGCGCCGCGGTGACCGGTATCTCGCTGCTGCGCGGCACACCGATCCGGCAGGCCGTCGCCGGCGGCGTGTCCGTGGCGGTGGCCGCCGTGCCCGAGGGCCTGCCGCTGGTGGCGACCGTGGCCCAGCTCGCTGCCGCCCGCCGGCTCAGCAGGCGCGGCGTCCTGGTGCGCACCCCGCGCACGCTGGAGGCCCTGGGCCGCATGGACACCGTGTGCTTCGACAAGACCGGCACGCTCACCGAGAACAAGCTGCGCCTCACCCGGGTCGCGGGCACCGACGGCACCGTCCGCAAGGCGGGCGACCCGGACGCCGCCGGCACCGTACGGGTCGCCGCCCGCGCCTGCCCCCGGCTGAACGGCGACGGCGCCCGCCCCACCCACGCCACCGACGAGGCCGTCCTCGACGCCGCCGGGCCCGACCCCGAGTGGACGCAGGACGAGGGCCTGCCCTTCGAGACCTCCCGCGGCTACGCCGCCGCCGTCGGCCGGGACGGGGACGGCACGCCGGTGCTGGTGGTCAAGGGCGCCCCCGAGACCGTGCTGCCCGCCTGCGCCGGCCCGCCGTCGCACGCCTCCGAGGCGGCGCACGACCTGGCCCGTGCCGGGCTGCGCATCATCGCGGTGGCGAGCAGGCCGCTCGGGAAGGGGGAGCGGGCGGCCGACGTACTCGAACAGCCGCTGTCCGGGCTGGAGTTCACCGGGCTCCTCGCGCTGGCCGACGTGGCGCGCGAGACGTCCCCGGCGCTGGTGCGCGGGCTGCGCGAGGCGGGCGTACGGCCCGTGGTCCTGACCGGCGACCATCCGGGGACCGCCCGCGCCATCGCCGTCGACCTGGGCTGGCCCGAGGACGCGGTCGTGGTCACCGGGGACGAGCTGGCCGCGGCCGACCGCAGGGCGCGCTCCCGGATGCTGCGCGACGCGGACGTGGTGGCCCGGGTGGCGCCGA
>NZ_WWHX01000864.1 GCF_009862125.1 Streptomyces sp. SID5910 | reverse complement strand
GCCGGACGAGCGCGTACGGGCCTGGATGGTGGTCATCGAGGCGGCCGGGCAGGCCATCGGCGACGTCGACGCGGTCTTCCCGCAGGCCCTGGCCGACGCGGGCGACGACCCCCGGCTGCTGGCCCTGGTCCACTACCAGCTGGCCTGGCGCGGTCTGGTGGTGCAGGGCGACTTCGCACAGGGGCGGGAGGAGGCGGCGCACGCGGCCCGGCTGGCGGCGCGGGCCGGGGACCGGACCACCGAGCTGCTCTCCCTCGCGTTCCAGGCCCAGGCCGAGACGCTGATGGGGCATCCGGACGCCCCCACGACCATCGAGCGGGCGCGGCAGGAGCCGCAGGATCCGCGGGTGGCGTGCCATCACAACGGGGCGGGTTCGACACGGTTCCGGTGGCTGGTGATGAGCGACCGGCTGGCCGAGGCGCGGACCACCGTCACGGCGCTGCTGCGTGAGGTGCGGCGGCGCGGCATGGCCGAGAGCGAGGTGCACTACCTGCGCTTCCTCTCCGAGACCGAACTGCACGCCGGGCACTGCGGCCGGGCCCTCGAACTGGCCCGCGAGAGCCTGACGCTGGCGCGGGACGCGGGCATCGGCGAGGGCGCGGGGGCCATGCAGGCGGCGCTCGCCGAGGCCGCCGGCGGGGACGTGGAGCGGGCGCTGACGCTGGCGCGGGAGGCGGTGCGGCGGACCGAGGAGGACGGCGACGCCGTGTACCTCTCGCGCGCCCTGGCCGTGCTCGGCCACGCCCACCTGGTGGCGGGCGACGCCCGTGCGGCCGTGGACGCGCTGCGCCGGGTACGGGAGTTGGAGGCCGGCGCGGGCATCACCGACCCGGCGCGCGGCCGGTGGCAGGGCGATCTCGCGGAGGCCCTGGTGCGGACCGGGCAGCCGGCCGAGGCGCAGGAGGTCATCGAGGTCACGCGGGCGCACGCGCTGCGGCTGGGGCGCGGGAGCGTGCTGGCGGTGCTGGACCGGGCGGAGGCGCGGCTGCGGGCGGCGCGGGGTGAACAGCGGTCGGCGGTCACCCGGTTGGTGTCGGCGCGGGACCGGCTGGCCGAGCTCGGGTTCGGTCTGGAGGAGGCGCGGGCGGCGTTCGCGCTGGCGGAGCTGCGGGCGGACCGGCCGGGGCCGGTGTCGTACGACGAGGCGGCGCGGCTCTTCCGGCGCTGCCGGGCGCTGCCGTGGCTGCGGCAGGTGGAGGCGGCGGTCGCGG
>NZ_WWHX01000863.1 GCF_009862125.1 Streptomyces sp. SID5910 | reverse complement strand
GGGACCATCCCCGCGGGTGCGGGGAGCAGCGACGCACCGTCGACAACGTCACCCTGTACCTGGGACCATCCCCGCGGGTGCGGGGAGCAGCCCGGAGCTCCGGTTCAGCGGCGGCGGCCACGGGGACCATCCCCGCGGGTGCGGGGAGCAGGTGGCCATCTCGCGGCTGTTGCGGCCGGCCTCGGGACCATCCCCGCGGGTGCGGGGAGCAGTTCGGCGCCGGACTCCGCGGCTACCTCGCCCGGGGACCATCCCCGCGGGTGCGGGGAGCAGCGACAAGGCGGCGGTGGGGTTGCGTTCCTGATCGGGACCATCCCCGCGGGTGCGGGGAGCAGGCTGATTGACCTGCGAGTTTACGGTCGCGGGGACACGTTCTGAGGGACTTTTGCAAAATCCGGCAAATGGACACGGGGTGGTGCCTAGCTTTGCAGTCGCGCTCGGGTCAGCCGGTCAGCTTACGTCCTGGGAGTGCCGCCATTCGGCGAACTCTTCTCTTTGCTGGTTTTGATGTGGCGAGCCAGTTGCCCCCTGTATTAATCACTCATGGGTGATGGGGGGAACGTCCGTTCCAGCCTGAAGTGTCGGCTTGGGAAGCCGGCCAGGGCGGTGTGGGCCAAACATGACCGTAAGACCGATGGGTGGCTCCCACTGTGGCGGCACATGGAGGACAGCGCCGCCGTGGCGGGCCTGTTGTGGGACCAGTGGCTGCCTGTAGGGGTGCGGCGACTGATCGCCGAGCCGTTGCCCCGGGGGGAGTCGGACGCGCGTGCCCTTGCCGTGTGGCTCGCCGGCGCGCACGACATCGGCAAGGCCACCCCGGCGTTCGCGTGTCAGGTCGATCAACTCGCCGACGTGATGCGCGGCCAGGGACTGGAGATGCGCTCGGCGAAAGCCCTCGGGCCGGATCGACGGATCGCGCCGCACGGTCTGGCCGGGCAGGTGCTGCTGGGGGAATGGCTGGAGGAGCGGCACGGGTGGACGCCCGCCCGGACCGGGCAGTTCACGGTTGCTGTGGGCGGGCATCACGGAGTGCCGCCCGAGCACGGCCAGATCAAGGCCCTGTACGAACACGAGGAGTTGCTGCGCCCACCTGGCGCGAGCAGCCATGTCTGGCGGCAGGTGCAGACCGAGTTGCTCGACGCCTGTGCCGAGCAGTTCGGTGTGGCCGACCTGCTCGGCGGATGGCGTGGGGTCAGGCTGCCCCAGCCGGTGCAAGTGCTGCTCACCGCGGTGGTCATCGTCTCCGACTGGATCGCCAGCAACCCGGACCTCTTCCCGTACTTCCCCGACGGCGCATCCCGCAGTGACCACGAGCGTCTTACCGCAGCCTGGCAGGGGCTTGACCTACCGGAACCCTGGCAGGCCGAAGAACCGCAGGGCAGCGCTCAGGAGCTGTTCGCCTCCCGGTTCGACCTGCCCGCGGGAGCGCAGGTCCGCCCCGTCCAGGAAGCCGCCGTAGAACTCGCCCGGGAGCTGGAGACGCCCGGTCTGATGGTCGTCGAGGCGCCTATGGGTGAGGGCAAGACGGAGGCGGCACTGGCCGTGGCCGAGATCTTCGCGGCGCGATCGGGCGCGGGCGGGGTCTTCTTCGCCCTGCCCACGATGGCCACCGGCAACGCCATGTTCCCCCGCCTGCTCGACTGGCTGGGGCGGGTGCCGGGGGTGGCGGACTCGCGCCGCTCGGTGCACCTGGCCCACTCCAAGGCGGCTCTCAACGAGGACTTCGCCGGCCTGATGGACCGTACGGGAGCGGTCGCGGCCGTCGACGTGGACGAAGCGGCGCTCACATCCCGGCAGAGACTGGACGAGCGACGCCGCGCGCGACCCGAACTCGTGGCGCATGCCTGGCTGCGTGGCCGCAAGAAGGCCATGCTGGCGTCGTTCGTCGCGGGCACCATCGACCAGTTACTGTTCGCCGGCCTGAAGAGCCGGCACCTGGCACTGCGACACCTCGCCGTAGCCGGGAAGGTCGTCGTCATCGACGAGGCGCACGCCTACGACACCTACATGAGCGTGTACCTGGACCGGGTGCTGGCCTGGCTGGGTGCGTACCGGATTCCGGTCGTCGTGCTGTCGGCGACTCTGCCGGCCTCCCGCAGGCGGGAACTCGTTGCGGCGTACTCCGGCCGTGCCGACGCGGCGGCCGCCGCCGAAACGGCGACGTCGGACGCGTACCCCTTGCTGACCGCCGTCGCTCCGGGCGGCGTTCCGCTGCTTCGCCACCCGCAGGCCTCCGCCCGGTCGACGCAGGTGCGAGTCGAGCGTCTGAGCGACGGCCTGGACGTCCTCGCCGACCGGCTGGAGGCAGAGCTGTCCGACGGCGGGTGCGTCCTCCTGATCCGGAACACCGTCGCACGGGTTCTGGAAACGGCTCACGCGCTCCGTGATCGATTCGGTGCCGAGAGCGTGACGGTCGCCCATTCCCGGTTCGTCGACCTCGACCGGGCAGGCAAGGACAAGGAGTTGCTCCGCCTCTTCGGGCCTCCGGAGAAGACGGACGACCGGCCTGCGGGCCGGCACATCGTGGTGGCCAGCCAGGTCGCAGAACAGTCCCTGGACGTCGACTTCGACCTGCTGGTCAGCGACCTGTGCCCGGTCGACCTGCTGCTCCAGCGCATGGGCCGCCTGCATCGCCACCAGCGTGGAAGGGAACAGCACGACCGTCCCGAGCGCTTGCGCACCGCACGTTGTCTGGTGACGGGGGCCGACTGGGACGCGGAGGTGACCGCACCGGTGCGAGGGTCCGTCGCGGTGTACGGACGGCACGCCCTGCTGCGGTCGGCGGCAGTGCTCCTCCCCCACCTGGACGGCGGGTCCCGGCGGCCGGTGCGCCTCCCGGCGGATATCAGCCCCCTTGTGCAGAGCGCGTACGGGGAGGACCCGGTCGGTCCGGACCACTGGCAGGACGCGATGAAAGCGGCGGCTGAGCAGTTCGAGCGGCACCGCGATGATCAGGCCCAGCGCGCCGCAGTGTTCCGCCTGGGGGACGTCGGCAAACCGGGACGGCCGCTGTTCGGCTGGGTCGCCGCCGGGGTGGGCGACACGGACGACACCCCCACCGGGCGGGCCCAGGTCCGCGACAGCCGGGACAGCCTGGAGGTCGTCGTCGTGCAGCGGCGCGGCGACGGCAGCCTCGCAACCCTCCCGTGGCTCGAGCCGGACGGCAGGAACCGGCAACGGGCCGGCCTGGAGCTGGCGCAGGACGCGGTACCGACACGGTTCGCGGCCCGCACGGCCGCGAGCTGCGGACTACGGCTCCCCTTGCAGTTCTCCGGCGAAACCACGGACCGGGCCATCGAGGAGCTGGAGCAGCTGTATGTGCGCGCCTGGCAGGGCAAGGACAGCCCTTGGCTCGCCGACCAGCTGATCCTCGCCCTCGACGAGGACTGCCAGACCCACCTGGCGGGATTCGCACTCCGCTACAGCCCGAGTGACGGTCTTGAGGTGACCCGTGACGACGACTGATCCCGCCGGTGGCGGTATAGCGGCGAATGATGCTGTGTCCTTCGACCTGACCAGTCAACCGTGGATCGGTGTGCTGCGGAGCGACGGCTCCCAGGACGAGCTGTCGCTCCGCCAGGTCTTCGCCCAGGCCGATGACCTGCGGTGCGTCGTGGGTGAACTGGCCACCCAGGAGTTCTCCTTGGTCCGTCTCCTCCTGGCCGTCGCACATGACGCGCTGGACGGCCCGGACGACATCGAGGAGTGGGCGGAGCTGTGGGAGGACCCGGACTGCTTCGCTCCGGTCCAGGCGTATCTGGAGGAGCAGCGCGAGCGGTTCGACCTCCTGCACCCGAGCGCGCCGTTCCTCCAGACGGCCGGACTGCGTACGGCGAAGGACGACGTGTTCTCCCTCAACCGGATCGTGGCCGACGTACCGACCGGGCAGCCGTTCTTCAGCGCGCGGATGCCGGACGTACGGCGGCTTTCCCTCGCCGAGGCTGCCCGTTGGGTCGTCCACGTCCACGCCTACGACACCTCCGGCATCAAGTCAGGCATGGTCGGCGACGACCGCGTCAAGGGCGGCAAGGTGTACCCGCTCGGCACTGGCTGGGCAGGAGGCCTGGGCGGCGTGTTCGTGGAGGGCCGCACGCTGCGCGAGACGCTGCTGCTCAACCTGGTGGCGGCGGACACCGAGGCGCTCGACTTCTCCGCCGGTGACCGGCCGGCCTGGCGTCATGAGCCCTGCGGGCCGGGCTCTGACGGGTGGTCCGCGGCCGGTCCGCGTGACCTGTACACCTGGCAGTCGCGCCGGGTGCGTCTGCACCACGACGCGAACGGTGTCCACGGTGTCGTCCTCGGCTACGGCGATCCGCTCGTCGCCCGGAACATGCACCGCGCTGAGCCGATGACTGCCTGGCGGCGCAGCCCTGCGCAGGAGAAGAAGCTGGGGCGGGCGCCCATGTATCTGCCGCTGGAACACGATCCGTACCGCTCGGCCTGGCGGGGCATCGCCTCGCTCCTCGCCGACCGGCTGGAGGACACCGGCGGTACCGAGGGGCCCTCGCGGCTGCGGCCGCGGGTCCTTGAGTGGGTCGCGCGGCTGGTGACCGAGGGCCACCTGCCCCGTCGCTTCCTCGTCCGTACGCGGGTGGTGGGTGTCCAGTACGGGACCCAGCAGTCCGTGATCGACGAGGTCGTCGACGACCGTCTGGACATGCCGGTCGTCCTGCTGCACGGGCAGGATCCCGCCTACGCCGCGCAGGCCATCGCTGCGGCCGAGGACGCCGACAGGGCGGTGCGCGCCTTGGGGGACCTCGCGGCCGACCTCGCCCGGGCCACCGGCTCCGAGCAGGAGGGGCCGAAGGCCACCGCCCGTGCCGAGGGGTTCGACGCGCTGGATCACCGCTACCGCGGCTGGCTGACCGACATGGCGGAGGTTCCCGACCCCTTCGAGCACCGGCTCACCTGGCAGCGCCAGGTGCGGCAGTCGGTAGGCCGCCTCGGTGACCGCCTCATCGCCACCGCGGGGGACGCGGCCTGGGAGGGGCGGATGTACACCGACAACAAGGGCAGCACCCATTGGCTGAACGCGGGCCTGGCCGACGTGTGGTTCCGGGGACGCCTGGCCAGGGCCCTGGGAGACCCCGACTCGCCGGGCTCCGCCGGCTCCGGCGAGAAGGCCACTGCTTCGGCCGACGACGGGCCGTCCGGGCCGGAGTCCACCGGCCCCACGGGAACCGAACACGCCGCGACCGTCTCGGAGGTGCACGTATGACCACGACAACGACCGCAACCGCTCAGGTTCAGCAGCGAGTCGCGGACCTCGCCGCCACGCGCATCGGCGCCTGGCAGGACGGTTACCTCAAGGACAGGTCCGACGCCGTCGGCGCTCTCGCCCGGCTGCGTCGCGGCGCAGGTCGTGAGGCGGGCGAGACACCCGACCTGTGGAACCTGATCGACACCGGCCCGCTCCACACGACGGTCACGGGGACACCGCCGTTGGGCGAGTGGGAGCTGGAACGTGCCGAGGACGCGCTGCACGCGACCCTCACCCTCTGGGCGTTCCACCAGCAGTCCCGCGGTGTTCCCATGCACCGCCGGCATACGCGCGAGCGGCCTGCCGGCCTGGGCGCGGCGGTCCGGCGTCTGATGCCGGCCGACGGCACCGACGCCCCCGTACGCAAGCGTCTGGTCCGCGCGGGTACGGCCCCCGACCTCGCCACGCTCACCCGACGGCTGCGCGACATCGTCGCCCTGCTGCGCAGCGCCAAGACGCCGATACCACTCGACTACGCGCTGCTCGCCGGCCAGCTCTACGTCTGGCAGTGGCCCGACGGGCCCGCCGCCGTACGGCGGCGGTGGGGCCGCTCCTTCCACGAACGGCCGCAGGCCCAACCGGAAGCCGGCCAGAAGACCGCCCCGGCCTCCGACGAGAACGCCACCCCGGACACCGACAAGGACGCCTCGTGAACCGCATCTTCCTGGACGTGCACGCCCTCCAGACCGTCCCGCCCAGCAACCTCAACCGAGACGACACGGGCGCACCGAAGACGGCCGTCTACGGCGGAGTCCCCCGCGCCCGTGTCTCCAGCCAGGCATGGAAGCGGGCGATCCGTACCTGCTTCAAGGACGAGCACCTGCTCGACCCGGCCGAGCTGGGCGTACGGACGAAGAAGGTCGTGGAGCTTCTGGCCGACCGGATCACCGGGTTCGACGCATCCGTCGAGCGGGAGACGGCACTGAAACTCGCCGACGAGACGGTCAGGGCCGCGGGCTTCAAGACCGAGGTCCCCAAGAGGAAGGCCGACCAGGCGAAGAAGGACGGGGGCCCCGCCCCCGCCCCGGAGAGCAAGTACCTGGTCTTCCTCAGTTCCCGGCAGCTCGACGGCCTGGCCCGTCTCGCGCTGGAAGGCGCCGCCGACATCACGGCGTTCCTGAGGACCAAGGAGAACAAGGCCCGGGCCAAGGAGCTCGCGGACACCCGGCACTCCGTGGACATCGCACTGTTCGGCCGGATGGTCGCCGACGTCGCCGACATCAACGTCGATGCCGCCGTGCAGGTCGCGCACGCCCTGAGCGTCCACCGGGTCGACAACGAGTCCGACTACTACACGGCCGTCGACGACGAGAACACCGACGAGGAGACGGGCGCCGGAATGATCGGCACCGTCGACTTCAACTCCGCGACCCTGTACCGCTACGCCGCCCTGGGTGTGCACCTGCTCGCCGACAACCTCGGCCAGGGACTGCGTGACGACGAACCGCGCACCGAGCCGGTGCGCCGAGCCGTCGAGGCGTTCGTGCAGGCCTTCGTGAACTCCCTCCCCACCGGGAAGATCAACACCTTCGGGCACCACACCGAGCCCGACGCCGTGGTCGTCAGGCTCCGCACCACCCGGCCCCTCAGCTACGTCGCCGCCTTCGAGGACCCGGTGCGCAGCGACGGCGGCGGACACCTGCGCGAGGCCGCCGACCGGCTCGCCTCCTACGCCTCGGACGTCGAGCGCGCCTATGGCGATCCCGAGACCACCCTCACGTGGATCCTGCGGGTCGGCCCCGCCACGCAGAAGCTCGCCGACCTCGGTACTGAGACCGGGACACTGCGTGAACTCGCCGCGGCTGTCGGACAGTCCGTCGCCGAACGCCTGGAGAAGCCCGCATGAGCCGCACCAGCGTGCTCGCCCTACGGCTGGCCGGCCCCCTGCAGTCCTGGGGGGCCTCCTCCCGCTTCACCCGCCGCACCACCGAGTCGGCCCCGACCAAGAGCGGCGTCATCGGCCTGCTCGCCTCGGCGGCCGGCATCGAGCGCGGCGACGACACCGGCCTGGCCCCCTTGTCAGCACTGCGGTTCGGGGTCCGCATCGACCAGCCCGGGTCCCGTATACGGGACTTCCACACCGCCCACCACGGCGTCACCGGGGCCTCCCTGCCGCTTTCGGAGCGGTTCTACCTCGCCGACGCCGTCTTCGTCGCCGCGGTCGAGGGCGAGCACGCCCTGCTCACCCTCCTGCACGAGGCTCTGCGCGCCCCGGTCTACCTGCCGTATCTCGGGCGGCGTTCGTGTCCGCCCTCCGAGCCGGTCGACTTCGGACGATACGAGGACACGACACTCGAGAACGTGCTGGCAAGCGTGCCGTGGCAGGCATCCGCCTGGTACCGCAGACGCCACCGGACCCCGGAGTCTCTGACGGTACTCCGCGAGAGGACGGCCACAGAGTCCGCCGAGTCGGCCGACGTCCTGTGCGACCAGCCGGTCAGCTTCGACGCCGCGCACCGGAGGCACGCTCTGCGCACCGTCGTCACCACGGCCGTACCCACTCCCCTCCCTGCCGGTGGGGGCAGCCCGCAGGACGCACACGACCCGTTCGCCGCCCTCGATGCCCTGGAGAATGAGAGCGCCTGATGTTCCTCTCCCGCTTCCGCGTCAACACCGCACGGCCCGGCGCTCGCCACTTGCTGTCCTCGCCCCAGGCCATACATGCGGCGGTCATGTCCTCCTTCCCCGACATCCTGCCCTCCGACAGTCCGCAGCCCGACGCACCGCGCGTGCTGTGGCGCCTGGACCAGCGGGCCCGCGCCGAGGTGCTGCTCCACGTGGTCAGCCCCGGCCGTCCCGACCTGACCCACCTGGTCGAGCAAGCCGGATGGCCCGCCGTCGCCGGCCCCGAGAACCCCGGGTGGCAGACCCGGTCCTACGCTCCCCTGCTCGACCGCCTGGCCGTCGGTGACCGCTGGGCGTTCCGGCTGACCGCGAACCCCGTGCACACGGTCCGCCGCAAGGAGGGCGAACCCCGCAAGCTCACCGCCCACCTGACGCCCGTCCACCAGATGGGCTGGCTGCTCGACGAGGAACGGCAGAAGCGCCTCGGCTTCCGCGTCTGCGAGAAGCCGGCGGACCGCCGTCTCCTGCCCGAGGGCACCACCCACCACAAGCACCCCCAACCCGGCGACCGGTACGAGCTGGCCGTACGGGACAGCCGTTCTCTCGCCTTCGACAAGTCCCGCGGCTCCGGCAGCCGCCGGGACAAGCCGGTCACCGTCGTCACGGTCACCTTCGAAGGACGGCTGGAGGTCACCGATCCCGCCACGCTGCGCCGCTCCCTCACCCAGGGCATCGGCCGGGCCCGTGCCTACGGCTGCGGCCTTCTCACCCTGGCGCCCGTGACCCAGCCGACGCGCCCATGAGCACGGTCTCACAGCGCCGGGCGCTCACTCCCAGGCAGCTCACCCGCACCGGCGAACGTCTTTCCTTCGTCTATCTGGAGCGCTGCACGGTCCACCGCGACGCGAACGCCATCACGGCGCAGGACGCAGAAGGCACCACCCACATCCCCTCGGCGACGATAGGCACCCTCCTCCTCGGCCCTGGAACACGCGTCACCCACCAGGCCATGAGCGTGCTCGGGGAAACCGGTGCGGCGGTCTGCTGGGTCGGTGAACACGGCGTGCGCTACTACGCCTCCGGTCGCGCGCTCAGCCGCTCCGCCGCCCTCGTGGAGGCCCAGGCCCGCCAGTGGGCCAACCCGCGCAACCGCCTCGCCGTGGCCCGGGCGATGTACCGGCTGCGCTTCCCGGACGAGGACCCCACCGGTCTCACCCGGCAGGAACTCCTCGGCCATGAGGGAAAGCGGGTCAAGGACTGCTACCGGGCCGAGGCCGCCCGCACCGGCGTCCGCTGGCGGGGCCGCCGATATGTTCCCGGCGACTTCTCCGGCGGCGACGCCGTCAACCAGGCCATCACCGCCGCCGCCCAGTGCATGTACGGCATCGCCCATGCCGTCGTCACCTCTCTGGGATGCAGCCCGGCTCTGGGTTTCATCCACTCGGGCCATGAACTGTCCTTCGTCCTGGACGTCGCCGACCTCTACAAGACGGAGATCGGCATCCCGCTCGCCTTCGACGTGGCCGCACAGGACGAGGAGGACACGGGCCCACGCACTCGCCGCGCCTTGCGGGACCGCATCAACGAAACATCGTTGCTGAACCGGTGTGTCGACGACATCAAACAGCTCCTGCTCCCGGAAGCGGCCGACTCCACCGGCGTAGGCGACGACCGGGACGTGGTCACGCTCCAGAGCGACCACGGCCGCCAGGTCGCCTCCGGCATCAACCACGACGGTCCCGAGGACTACGGAGACGATCTCTGGTGACGGTCATCGTCCTCACCAACTGCCCGGCCGGGCTACGCGGCTTCCTCACCCGCTGGCTGCTGGAGATCTCCGCCGGGGTATTCGTGGGCAACCCCTCGGCCCGGATACGCGACGCTCTGTGGGAAGAAGTCCAGCAGTACGCGGGACAGGGCCGCGCCCTGTTGGCCCACACCACGAACAACGAGCAGGGCTTCACCTTCCGCACCCACGACCACGCCTGGCACCCGATCGACCACGAGGGCATCACCCTCATCCACCGCCCCGCCCCCAACGCGTCGCCTCCCCAAGCCGGACCACCATCCGGCTGGAGCAGAGCCTCCAAACGCCGCCGCTTCGGCAGGGGCTGATGCGCACGGAGCCAGCTATGCCCCATTTGCCGAAATCGGCGGAAGTCCCAGGAATCCACCTCCGACACCAACAAAACCACAGTTCGCCCAGCCTGCTCCCCGCACCCGCGGGGATGGCCCCCGCCGACTTCAGTGGCAGAGCGGGGTGTAGCTGCTCCCCGCACCCGCGGGGATGGCCCCCAGATGGCCGAGTTCTCCAAGTACGGCTTCAACTGCTCCCCGCACCCGCGGGGATGGCCCC
>NZ_WWHX01000862.1 GCF_009862125.1 Streptomyces sp. SID5910 | reverse complement strand
GCAGGGTCTTCTCACCGCGGCACATTTGACCGGCGGGCAAGCGGGGAAGGACCCGGGGGCGGGCCGGGAGGGGCCCGGGGGTGCCTGGGGACGCCAGGGGGACGCCATTGCCGCCGGAGGGGGACGGGACATGCGGGACGCTCATCGGGTGGAGGCCGAGCGGCTGCTGACGCGGGCCGTGGAGGAGGAGGTACGCCGCTCGGGCGGGCGCACGGACGGGAGCGTGCTGCTGACGCGGGCCCGCGGGGCCCTGGACACGATGGCGGGGACGGCCGCCGAGGAGTACGAGGCGTACACCCGTGCCCTGGACGAGGCGTCGGCCGGACAGCTCACCTTCCGGCAGCGCTACGCCCGCGAGGGCGGCGGCACTCCCCTGCTGGTGGCCGGCGTGGCGGCGCTCTCCGCGGTCGTCGCCGACATGGCGCTCGGCACCGGCACGGGCACGGCGGTCGGCGCGGGCGTGGCCGTGGGCGTCGTCGGCGCGGCGGCGACCGTGGTCAAGGTCGCCGGTTCCCATGTGCCGGCCGCCCACCACCGCGCCGGTGCCGTCAGCCAGCCGGGCGGGCCCGAGCAGCTGCGGCTCCAGTGGCTGACCGCGCTGGAGGTGCGCGGCATCCGCCCGTTCCTGGACCAGCAGCGCGTGCTCACCGCGTCCACGGGGCCGAAGAAGGCGGGGCCGAGGCTGCGCGGCGCCGACAAGAGCGCGGCGGCCCGGGGGCGCAGCGTCCTGGAGCAGTCGTTCGGGCAACTGCCGCAGCCCGAGGGCGCGTTCGCCGGGCGGCGCCAGGAGATGGCGCGGCTGCGGCAGTGGGTGCAGGCGGCCCGCGCGAGCACGGAGACGATGGCGACGGTCGTGGTGCTGCACGGGGCGCCCGGCAGCGGCCGCACCACCCTCGCGGTACGGGCCGCGCACGAGCTGCGGGACCACTTCCGCGGGGCGTGCGTGGTCGATCTGCGCGGGGACAGCGCCTCGTCGGGGGGCGAGTCGCCGCTGACCACCCGGGACGCCCTGCTGCACCTGCTGAACCGGCTCGGGGCGCCCCGCGAGCAACTGCTCTTCCGGGAACGGTCCTCGGCGGACCAGCAGGTCAAACGGCTCAGCGAGCTGTACCACCAGCATCTGACGGGCGTGCCGGTCACCGTCGTGCTGGACGACGCCGCGGACCCCGAGCAGGTGCGCGCCCTGGTGCCCGAGCGGTCCGACAGCCTGGTGCTGGTCACCTCGCGCAAGCCGCTGGACCTCCCGGCCGACCTGCCCGCGCGGGTGTTCCGGCTGCCGGTGGAGCCGCTGGACGCCGCCGGCGCGGAGGAACTGCTCGGCGCCGCCGCCGAGGACACGTCGGGACCCTACGACGCCGACTCCGCCGACCGCATCCGTCAGCTGTGCGGCGGGCTGCCGCTGGCGCTGCGCATCGCCGGTTCCTCCCTGGGCCCGCGCTCACCGCGCCGGCTGGCCACGGACCTCGGGGCGTACGGTCCGGTGGAGCCGGTCGAGCGCGCCCTGTGGCTGCGCTACACCGACCAGCCCGAACCGGCCCGGCGGCTGCTGCGCCGCCTGGCCCTGGCCGGCCGCACCTCGCTGGGCGCCGCCGCTGCCGCCGCCCTGCTGGCCACCGACGAGACGGAGGCGAAGCGGCAGCTCGCCGCGCTGTCCGACGCCGGGCTGATCGACCACGTCCGGGGCAGCCGCTACCGGCTGCACGACGTCGTACGGGCCTTCGCCGGGGCCCGCCTCCTCGACGAGGAGGAGCAGACCGAGATCGCGGCGGCTCAGGAACGGCTGATCGCGAACTACGCCGAGCTGGCCGACTCGGTGCTGCGCCTGGTGGACGGCAACATGTCGACCCGCTCGGACCGGTTCGGGCAGCACGGCTTCACGTCCCTGGACGAGGCGCTGCGCTGGCTGGACGACGAGTCCAGCTTCATCACGGCGGCGCTGCGGCACGCGGAGGGCGTCGACCAGGGCACGGTGCTGAACCTGCTGGGCGCGCTGTGCGACTACTGCCTGCTGCGGGGCGACCTGTACCGGCTGGGCGAGATCAGCGAGCTGGCGCAGTCCGTGGACCAGGGTCTGCTGGTGCGCTCGGTGCAGTGGCGCACCGGCATCGCCGCCCGGCAGCTCGGCGAGCTGGACAAGGCGCGCACGACGCTCACCTCCGTGGTCGACCTGTATCTGGAGGCCCACCACGACGCGGGGGCGGCGCGGGCGCTGTGCTCGCTCGGCATCACGCTGCACCACCAGGGCAATCTGACCGAGGCGGCGGCGAAGCTCCGGGAGGCGCTGGACCTCCAGGCGTCGCCGGAGCTGGCCACGGACCGGGCGTGGACCCTGCACGCGCTGGCGGCCGTGCAGCGGGACCGGGCCCGGCTGGCGGAGGCCATGGACCTGCTCACCGAGTCCCTGGTCCTGCACCGCGCGGGCGAGTCGGTGCACGGCCAGGCGTGGGCCCACTTCCAGCTCGGCCAGCTCCGGCTGCGGATGGGCGACGTCCCGGGGGCGGAGGCGGAGCTGCGGGCCGCCCTGGACCTGTACGGCCGCACCCAGGACGCCCGCGGCGAGGCGTGGGCGCTGACCCAGCTGGCGCGGGCCCGGCTGGTGGACGGCGACGCCTCCGAGGCGGCCGAGGAGCTGCGGCAGGCCGCGGCCCGCCACCGCGAGAACGAGGACGCGCGCGGCGAGGCGTGGACCGTCTACTACCTGGGGCAGGCCCTGGAGGAGACGGGCGACCTGGACCGGGCGGTCCGGGAGCTGGAGCGCTCCCGCACGATGTTCTCCCGGATGCGGGACGTGTACGGCCTGGCCTGCGCCCGGCACCATTCGGCGCGGGCGACCCGCGACCAGCGCGCCGCCCAGACCGGCTCGCTCCGGAACTCGGGCTTCGCCCGCCAGCTCCTCGTCGACGCGCGCGCCGACTTCCAGCGCATCGGCGTCGGCCACGGGGAGGCGTGGACGTGCCTGGAGCTGGCCGTCGTGGACGCGGGCAACGCCCGTACGCCGCAGGCGCTGGCGCTGTGCGACGAGGCGGCGGCGCTGTTCGCGGCGTACGGCGACCGGCGCGGCGAGGACTGGGCCCGCTTCCTGCGCTGCACGCTGCTGCCCTACGCCGCCCCCGGCGGGGTGGACGTCGGCACGGCGGTGGCGCAGGAGGAGCTGGCCCAGCTGTCCCGCGCCCGGCATCCGGCGCGCGACACGAAGCTGGACGACTACGTGGAGGCGTACCAGCTGCTGCTGGAGCGGGGCGTGCAGCTGGAGGCGGGCTGGCAGGCCTGGCGCCTCGGCATGATCCCGAACCGGCACGCACGCGAGGTGATGGGCGTGACGGTGACGTCGGAGCAGTGACCCTCCGGGGGGCCGGACCTTGCCGGTCGGAGGGGCCTGCCGCTCGCCGGGGCTGCCGGCCACCGGGGTCTGCCCGTCGCCGGGCCCGGTGCGGCGGGGCTGCCGCTCGGGCCCGGTGCGCGGTCGTCCCGGGGCGGGTCAGCCCTGCTGCGGCTCGGTCCTGCCGGCGGTCTTGCCCTTCCCGCCGCCGGAGACACCGGCCTCCGGATCCGGGGACTCCTTGAAGTCGACCTTGCCCATGTGCCGGTTCATGGACTTCATCAGACCCCACACCGCCAGGGCCATCACCGCGAAGACGATGAAGCCGAGGACGCCGGGGGTGACCTTGTCCTCGTCGATCTCGGCGAGGGTGACGAGGTGCGTCATTGCCAGGCTTGCGCTTGCGCTCATGTCAGGCATTGTCCCGGATGCCCGCGAAGAGGTCGTCCTCGGGGAGGGAAGTGTCCACGAGGGACTTCGCGAGCTCGTACTCCTCCGTGGGCCAGACCTCCTTCTGGATCTCCATCGGCACCCGGAACCAGCCGCCGTCCGGGTCGATCTGCGTGGCGTGCGCGATCAGCGCCTTGTCACGGATCTCGAAGAAGTCGGCGCACGGCACGTGCGTGGTGAGCGTGCGCTCCTTGCGCTCGAACTCGGACCAGCGCTTGAGCCAGTCCCCGTACGGCGACTCCAGGCCGCGCTCCAGCAGCGCGTTGTGCAGCGCCTCGGTGCGGGGGCGGTTGAAGCCCTGGTTGTAGTACACCTTCTGCGGCTGGTACGCCGGGCCGTACTCGCTCTCCGGGTACTTCTCGGTGTCGGCCGCGCCCTCGAAGGCCACCATCGTGATCTTGTGGGTCATGATGTGGTCGGGGTGCGGATAGCCGCCGTTCTCGTCGTAGGTGGTGATCACCTGGGGACGGAAGGCGCGGATCTTGCGCACCAGCTCACCGGCCGCCTTGTCGACGTCCTCCAGGGCGAAGCAGCCCTCCGGCAGCGGCGGCAGCGGGTCGCCCTCGGGCAGACCGGAGTCGACGAAGCCGAGCCACTCCTGCTTGACGCCCAGGATCTCCCGGGCCTCGTCCATCTCCTTCTTGCGCACCTCGTGGATGTTCTCCTCGATGTACGCGTCGCCCTGGAGCTTCGGGTTGAGGATGGAGCCGCGCTCGCCGCCCGTGCAGGTCACCACCAGCACGTCCACCCCTTCGGACACGTACTTCGCCATGGTGGCCGCGCCCTTGCTCGACTCGTCGTCGGGGTGGGCGTGGACGGCCATCAGTCGCAGCTGGTCAGTCAAGACTCAATCCTCGGTCAGTCGGCGCCCTGTGTGCGGGGTGCGGGCGGGAGGCTTCTATAGTGACCGAATCGGGGGGCGAATAATTCCGGGGCCCGGCAACAACACGCTTCGGGGCCCCTTTCGGGACACTTCTCCCGCTCCTGCCGAGAGGACGATCATGAGCACGGCGACCACGAAGGCGCCCGAGGGCCGTTACGGCCGCTCCTCGGACGAACGGTCCGACCGCAACCTCAAGATCGTCGGCGCCGTCCTCGGCGGCGTGCTGCTCGTGGTCATCGGCTGGTTCGGCTACCACTACGTCGGCCAGAACAAGATCAGCGCCGAGGTGATCAGCTTCGAGATCACCGACAAGGCGGTCCAGGTGCATCTGGAGGTCCGCAAGGACGCCGGTGCCGCCGGCTACTGCACGATGCGCTCCCAGGCCGAGAACGGTGACGAGGTGGGCCGGGCCGACTTCCGCTTCGACGGGGACGCCACACGCATCGACAAGGTCGTCACGCTGCGCACGAAGGCCCGCGGCACGTCGGCGGAGCTGCTGGGCTGCCACGCGGAGTGACGCCCCGGGAATCCGTCCACGCTGACCTGCGTTGACAGGAATCTAGCGGCTTATGTCCTCCCCCTTCGCCCACTGAATTGTTAGGCTCGTGGTTTCGCCCTTCCGTGGAGGAACATCCTTCTGGGTAGGGCGTTGCTTTGTATTCCCAGTACCGACGAGGAGCACCTGTGACCCAGACCAGCGAGAACGTCACCTGGCTGACCCAGGAGGCGTACAACAAGCTCAAGGAGGAGCTTGCGTACCTTACTGGTCCCGCGCGCACCGAGATCTCTGCCAAGATCGCCGCGGCGCGCGAGGAGGGGGACCTGCGCGAGAACGGCGGGTACCACGCTGCCAAGGAGGAGCAGGGCAAGCAGGAGCTTCGCGTGCGCCAGCTGACCCAGCTTCTCGAGAGCGCCAAGGTGGGCGAGGCCCCCGCCGCGGACGGCGTGGTGGCGCCCGGCATGGTCGTCACGATCGCCTTCGACGGCGACGAGGACGACACGCTGACCTTCCTGCTCGCCTCGCGCGAGTACGCGAGCTCGGACATCGAGACCTATTCGCCGCAGTCCCCCCTGGGCTCCGGCGTCAACGGCCACAAGGTCGGCGAGGACGCGGAGTACGAGCTGCCGAACGGCAAGTCGGCCTCCGTGAAGATCCTCAAGGCCGAGCCGTACAACGGCTGATTCCTGTCCTTCACGAGCCCCCGGCGTCCGCGTGACGCCGGGGGCGTCGTCGTTTCGGGCCGCCCCCCTCAGCCGTCGGCCGAGCGGTACTTGCGCACCGCCAGGGTCCGGAACACCGCGACGATCAGGACGGACCAGATCACCGAGGCCCAGACGGGATGCTGCATGGGCCAGGCGTCGGACTGCACGACGCCCGGATTGCCGAACAGCTCCCGGCATGCCTGCACGGTAGCGCTGAACGGGTTCCACTCGGCGATGTGCCGGAGCCAGGGCGTCATCTGGCTGGAGTCCACGAAGGCGTTCGACACGAACGTCACCGGGAACAGCCAGATGATCCCTCCCGAGGTCGCCGCCTCCGGGGTCCGCACGGACAGGCCGATCAGCGCGCCGATCCAGGTGAAGGCGTACCCGAGGAGCAGCAGCAGGCCGAAGCCGGCCAGGATCTCCCCGGCGCTGGTGGGCTCCGCGGAGCCGGTGCGCCAGCCCACGATCAGCGCGACGATCGCGAGGACGAGCAGGGTGATCGCCGTCTGCACCAGGTCGGCGACCGTGCGGCCGGTCAGCACCGCGCCGCGGGCCATCGGCAGGGAACGGAAGCGGTCGACGAGTCCCTTCTGCATGTCGTCGGCGATGCCGGCCGCCGATCCGGCGGTGGCGAAGGTGACGGTCTGCGCGAAGATGCCCGCCATCAGGAAGTCCTTGTAGACGCCCGGGTCGGTGGTGTTCCCGATCTGCATCGAGCCGCCGAAGACGTACGTGAAGAGGATCACGAACATCACGGGCTGGATGACGCCGAACAGAACCATCTCGGGGATCCGGGTCATCCGGATCAGGTTTCTGCGGGCAATGACCAGGGAGTCGGCCATCATGCTCACTTGGTGACCTCCTTCTCCTGCGGGTGACCGGCGTCCCCGGACCGGCGACCGGCCCCCTCCGCCGGGTCGCTCGCCCCCTCCTCCACTTCCGCCGCGTGTCCGGTGAGGGAGAGGAAGACGTCGTCGAGGGTGGGGCGGCGCAGGCCGATGTCGTCGATCTCGATGCCGCGGCTGTCGAGTTCGCGGATGACCTCGGCGAGCAGCTTGGCGCCGCCGGTGACGGGCACGGTGAGCTTGCGCATGTGCTCCTCGACGGCGGTGTCGCCCTTGCCGAAGCCGCGCAGCACCTCGGAGGCGGTGCGGATGTGCTCGCGTTCGTGCACGACCACTTCGACGCGCTCGCCGCCGGTGCGGGCCTTGAGCTGGTCGGAGGTGCCCTTGGCGATGACCCGGCCGCGGTCGACCACCGCGATCTCGTGCGCGAGGTGGTCGGCCTCCTCCAGGTACTGGGTGGTCAGCAGCAGGGTCGTGCCGCCGGAGACCAGCTGCTTGATGACCTCCCACAGCTGCTGCCGGTTGCGCGGGTCCAGGCCCGTCGTCGGCTCGTCCATGAACATCACGGGCGGCGAGACGACGAGGGCGGCCGCGAGGTCGAGGCGGCGGCGCATGCCTCCGGAGTAGGTCTTCGTGGGGCGGTCGGCGGCGTCCACGAGGTGGAACTGCTCCAGCAGCTCGGTCGCCCGGCGCTTCGCCTCCTTGGCCCGCATCTGGTACAGCCTGCCGACCATCTGAAGGTTCTCCCGGCCGGTCAAATATTCGTCGACCGCGGCGAACTGGCCGGAGAGGCCGATCGAGCGGCGTACCTCGTCGGGCTTTCTGAGCACGTCGAGGCCGGCGACGACGGCCTTGCCGCTGTCGGGCCGCAGCAGGGTGGTCAGGCAGCGGACGGTGGTGGTCTTGCCCGCGCCGTTCGGCCCCAGCAGTCCGAGGACCGTGCCCTCGGGGACCTCCAGGTCGACGCCGTCCAGAGCCTTTACGTCGCCGAAGGTCTTCACCAGGCCTTCGGCATAGATGGCGCCCGGCATATGAGTCTCCACGTCGTCGGGGATTCTTCGGAAAGCCTAGGATCGTGCGATTTCTTCCGCTTGTTGTTTTCGCGTGGTGTTCTGCCGCGCGGTGCTCTGCCGCGTGGCACACGACACACAGTAACGCGATGTATCGCGTCTCACAATGGGCTTCCCCGAACGAGTGAACGGAACCGGCAGAGCCGCTGCCGGCCCCCGCTCAGCCGATGACCGGGTACCCCGCGTCCCGCAACGCCCGGCCGACCTCCGCGCAGTGCTCCGGGCCCTTCGTCTCCAGGTGCAGCTCGACCTCCGCCTCCGTGAGCCCGAGCCGCGGGTCGGTCCGGACGTGGCTCACGTCCAGCACGTTCGCGTCCACCACCGACAGCACCCCCAGCAGCGTCGCGAGGGCGCCGGGCCGGTCCGTCAGCCGCAGCCGCACCGCCAGATAGCGGCCCTGCGCGGCCATGCCGTGCCGCAGCACGCCCTGCATCAGCACCGGGTCCACGTTGCCCCCGGACAGCACCGCCACCACCGGGCCCTCGAAGGCGCCGGGGTCGCTCATCAGGGCCGCCACCGGGCTCGCCCCGGCCGGCTCCACGACCAGCTTGGCCCGCTCCAGGCACAGCAGCAGCGCGGTGGACAGCTCGTCCTCGGAGACCGTGCGGACCTCGTCCACCAGCTCGCCGACGATCCCGAACGGCACGTCACCGGGCCGCCCCACCCTGATGCCGTCGGCCATCGTCACCGGGTTCTCGACGGCCACCGGACGGCCCGCGGCCAGCGACGGCGGATACGCGGCCGCGCCCTCCGCCTGCACGCCCACGATCCGCACGTCCGGCCGGATCCCCTTGATCGCGACGGCCGCCCCCGCCACCAGCCCGCCCCCGCCGATGCCGACCACCACGGTCCGCACCTCGGGGCACTGCTCCAGGATCTCCAGCCCGACCGTGCCCTGGCCGGCGATGACGTCGGGGTGGTCGAAGGGGTGGATGAAGACGGCGCCCGTGCGCTCCGCGTACTCCTGCGCGGCGGCCAGCGTCTCGTCGACCACCTGGCCGTGCAGCCGCACCTCGGCGCCGTAGTCCCGGGTGGCACTGATCTTCGGCAGCGGGGCGCCCTTCGGCATGAACACCGTCGCGTGGACGCCGAGCAGCGCGGACGCCAGCGCCACCCCCTGCGCGTGGTTGCCCGCGCTGGCGGCGACGACCCCGGCGGCCCGCTCCTCGGGCAGCAGCCCGGCGATCCTGACGTAGGCGCCGCGCAGCTTGAACGAGCCCGTCCGCTGGAGGTTCTCGCACTTGAGGTGCACCGGCGCCCCGACCAGCTGCGACAGGTACCGGCTGCCCTCCATCGCCGTCACCCGCGCCACACCCGAGAGCATCTTCTGCGCTCCGCGCACATCGTCGAGGGTGACGGGTCGGACAGCGGCGGCCGTGCTGTAGCTCATGCCCCCAGCATCGCAGTTCACGGGCGCCGACGACCGTTGTGACCAACCTCCGAGACCCGCTTTGCGCAGCGCCGGTACGTGTCGCCGCCCGGCCGCGTACCCTGTCCCCCAATTAGCAGCCCTTCACGAAGTGAGCCCCCGGCCATGCCCACAACACCTGAAATGTCGATGGACATGACGACCGCCGGTGACACCGGTCTTCTCGAGACGCTCCAGCACGAGGTGGCGCTCTTCGCCCGCCGCGCGGAACAGACCCGGCTCGGCGGGGTCGGGCAGGTCCGCAACTCCATGGACCGCGCCGCCTACCTGCTTCTGAACCGCCTCGACAAGGAGGGCCCGATGGGGGTGAAGGCCCTCGCCGCGAGCATGGGGATCGACTCCTCGACGGTCACCCGGCAGGTGGCCCCGCTCGTCGACAACGGACTCGTCAAGCGGACGTCGCATCCCGAGGACGGCCGCGCGGTGGTGCTCCAGCTGTCCCCGCGCGGTGTGTCGCGACTGGACGAGGTGCGGACCTCGCGGCGCCGGCTGATGGCCGAGCTGACCCACGACTGGGCCCCGGAGGAGCGCGAGGCGTTCTGCACGCTCCTCTCCCGCTTCAACGGCGCCCTGTCCGCCCGTACGGCCCCGCAGAGCGCGGGGGGCACGGAGTCGTCACCGGCCTCCTGAGCCGCCCGCCCGTCCCGGGTTCCCGGGGGTTTCCTGCGTCTTTCCCGGACTCTCCCGGCCGGTCGGTCCCGCACTCTTGACCGGCGGGCGCCCCTGGCCTGATATGAGACCGGGCCCCTGTGCAGTGGCCGGAGGCCACGGGTGTCGACCGTCGGGCGGGAGGCGCGGTGCGAGAACGGCATGCGGTCCGGGGCGCCCTGCGCGACCGGGAGTTCGAGGCGTTCGTCGCGGGCGCGGCGGGCCGGCTGCTGCACGCCGCCACCCTGCTCACCGCCGAGCCCCCCGACGACAACCCCGGGGCGCGGCGCCTGCTGGCGCTGTCCCTGGCCCACACGTACGCGTGCTGGGACGGGCTGCGCGGCGAGGACCCGTACGAGCGGGCCCGCCAGTATCTGGCCGTCCGGTTCGCCCGCGGGGCCTGGTACCGGCACGGCGGTGTCCTCGGCCTGACCCGACGGCGCCCCGCGGGCGCGCTGGGCGGACTCACCCCGCAGGAACGTCTCGTCCTGGTGCTCAGGCTGTACGAGGGCGTCGCCGACGAGCAGGTGGCCGCGCTGCTGGCCCTGCCCGTGGAGCGGGTGCGGACCGTCCACGACCGGGCGATGGCCGCCCTGCTGTACGCGCGTCCGGAGCCCGCCCGGCGGGTGGCGAAGGCGGCGACGCCGTGACCGGCACGCGCGCGGGGAGCACGGGGAGGCGGCCGTGAACCGGTTCGAACGGGAGGCCACCGCGCGGCGGATCATGCAGCAGTCGCCGCCGCCGGTCCCGCCCGAGCTGTACGCGGACGTACTGCGCCGCGGGAGCCGGATGCTGCGGCGCAGGACGGCCGCCCGCCGGCTGATGTGGCTGGTGCTGTGCGCCGCGGCCGTGGCGTTCACGGTGTGGGCGCTGACCGTCCGGCCCTGGGTGGAGCCGCCGTCGGAGACGACCCCACCGGTGACCGGCTGGGAGGGCTGGTGAGCCCTCGGGGGGCTTAACCGAGCGCCTGCTGGAGGTCCTCCAGCAGGTCGTCGGCGTTCTCGATGCCGACGGAGAGGCGCACCAGGTCGGCGGGCACCTCCAGGGCCGAACCGGCCGCGGAGGCGTGCGTCATCCGGCCGGGGTGCTCGATCAGCGACTCGACGCCGCCCAGGGACTCGCCGAGCGTGAACACCTTCGCGCGGTTGCAGACCTCGACGGCCGCCTCCTCGCCGCCCTCGACGCGGAAGGAGACCATGCCGCCGAACGCCTTCATCTGCTTGGCGGCGGTCTCGTGCCCGGGGTGGTCCGGCAGCCCCGGGTAGAGCACGCTCGTCACGCGCGCGTGCCGGGTGAGCATGTCGGCGACCTTGACGGCGTTCTCGCTGTGCCGGTCCATGCGCACCGCGAGCGTCTTGGTGCCGCGCAGCACCAGCCAGGAGTCGAAGGGGCCGGCGACGGCGCCCATCGCGTTCTGGTGGAACGCCAGCTCCTCGCCGAGCTCCTGGTCGTTCACGATCAGGGCGCCGCCGACGACGTCCGAGTGGCCGCCCATGTACTTGGTCAGGGAGTGCACGACGACGTCCGCGCCGAGCGCCAGCGGCTGCTGGAGGTACGGCGTGGCGAAGGTGTTGTCGACGACGAGGCGGGCCCCGGCCTCCCGGGCGACCTGGGCGACGGCCGCGATGTCGGTGATGCCGAGCAGCGGGTTGGACGGGGTCTCCACCCAGACCGCCTTGGTCTTCGGGGTGAGGGCGGCCCGCACGGCGGCGGGGTCACTGGAGTCGGCCACCGACCATTCCACGCCCCAGCGCATGGCGACCTTGGCGAAGAGCCGGAAGGTGCCGCCGTAGGCGTCGTTGGGGATGACCACGTGGTCGCCGGGGCGCAGCAGCGTACGCAACAGGCAGTCCTCGGCCGCCAGTCCGGACGCGAACGCGAGGCCGCGGCGGCCGCCCTCCAGGGCGGCGAGGTTCTCCTCCAGCGCCGTCCGGGTCGGGTTGGCGCTGCGGCTGTACTCGTAGCCGCCGCGCAGGCCGCCGACGCCGTCCTGCTTGTAGGTCGACACCTGGTAGATCGGCGGGACCACCGCTCCCGTCAGGGGGTCGGCGGTGTTGCCCGCGTGAATCGCGAGCGTCTCGAAGTGCTGACTGATGTGCCTGTCGCTCATGGGCACCGAGAGTAGCCCGCGGACGGTCGCGCGCGTTTTCCACAGGCCGGGGCGCAGGTTGGCCAATTGTCGGCGGCGTCTGGTTCGCTGGTGGCATGGAGATTCTCTGGGTCCTGATCGCCCTGGTCATGCTGGGCTTCGTGCTGCTCCCCGTGCTGCGGCGCCGGCGGAGCGCGGTCGGGCTGGTCCCGCCCGGTCACCCGGACGCCGCGGACCCCGCGAACTACGGCTTCGCCCTGGAGGAGGAGCTGGACGTCCGCATGCCCGGTCCCGACCAGGACCTGCTGGACGTCCTGGACCTGGTGCAGCGCACGCAGGACTACCGCGGAGCGCAGCAGTTGCTCGCCGGCACGGAGGCGGAGGGCGAGCGCCGCTGGCAGCGCGTGCAGGCCTTCGCGGGCGCCGCGTCGCTGGAGCTTCAGCAGCGGCCCGGCGGGGTCGGCGAGATGCCGGGCGGGCAGTGGCTGCGGGTGTGGCGGGCGGAGGCCCCGAAGGACGCGGGCGGTGCGGCCGTGCACGCCGAGTTCCTGGTGCAGCAGGCGTGGCGGACGGCGACGCCGGGCACGGACGAGTTCCGGATCATCATGGAGGAGGCGAAGGCGGCGTGCGGTGAGGCGGCGCTGCTGGCGCCCGGGGATCCGGTCCCGTACATCGTGGAGCTGTCGGTGGCGCGGGGCCTCGGGTACTCCCGCGAGGAGTTCGAGCAGCTGTGGCTGAAGATCCTGGACCGCGCCCCGGTCCACATGGGCGCGCACCTGGCCGCCCTGCCCTACTGGTGCGCGAAGTGGCACGGGTCGCGCGAGCTGGCGTACGCGTTCGCGGAGGCCGCCGCGGCCCGCGCGCCGCAGGGGTCGCTGTTGGCCGCGATGCCGCTCTTCGCGGTGTTCGAGCATCTGCCGGAGGTCACTCTGGTCAGCAGCTTCTACCAGAGCGAGGTCGTGACGAAGGCGGTCCACGGCGCGCTGCACGCGGTGCACTCGGCGCGCCCGGACGATCCGACGCAGGCGCATGTGCGCCATCTGCTGGTGTTCTTCCTGGTCCGCGGCGAGCGCTGGGCGGAGGCCATGAACCAGCTGATAGCGGTCGACGGCCATGTGGGCGCCCTGCCCTGGACGCTGTCGGCCGACCCGGCGGCGGAGTTCGCGGTCTACCGTGCCCTGGCGGTGGCGGGCTACGAGGCGAACGGGGGCAGCCCGGCGACGCTGCCGCGCTGAGCGGCCCGCGCGGCGACGGCCCGGCCGGAAGGCCGGCCGGGCCGTCTCACGCTCAGCCCTCGCTGCGGGCGGGCAGCCGCCATCCGGGGCGCGGGAAGTGGCAGGTGTAGCCCTCCGGGTAGCGCTGGAGGTAGTCCTGGTGCTCCGGCTCGGCCTCCCAGAAGGGGCCGACCGGCTCCACCTCGGTGACGACCTTGCCGGGCCAGAGGCCGGAGGCGTCCACGTCGGCGATGGTGTCCTCGGCGATCCGCTTCTGCTCGTCGTCGACGTAGTAGATCGCCGAGCGGTAGCTGAGGCCGATGTCGTTGCCCTGGCGGTTCGCGGTGCTCGGGTCGTGGATCTGGAAGAAGAACTCCAGGAGCGCGCGGTAGTCGGTCTGCTCCGGGTCGTAGAGGATCTCGATGGCCTCCGCGTGCGTGCCGTGGTTGCGGTAGGTCGCGTTCGGCACGTCACCCCCGGTGTAGCCGACCCGGGTCGCGGTCACACCCGGCAGGTGGCGGATCAGCTCCTCCATCCCCCAGAAGCATCCGCCCGCCAGCACGGCCCTCTGCGTCTGCGCAGCCATTACGGCCCCTCCAAAATCGTCGGTCCGGTCGCTCGGGCTGCCCGGCTCGCACATCACCGGCGTTCTTGCCCGCTTCCTTCAACACGCGAGGACCGTGTGCGATTCCGTCCGCACGCTGCTCAGCGCGGCTGCTCACCGCGGCTGCTCAGCGCGGCTGCTCAGCGCGCCAACGCCCAGGACGGCCGCCAGGACGGCCCGGGCGGCGGGGTGAGGCCCGCGAGGTGGTCGACGACCGCCCGCAGGCCCGGGTGCGGACCGGTCGCGGGGAGCATGAGGGAGAGCGGGTAGGCGAGGGTCGGGTTCACGATCGGGATACGCCGCAGGTCGTGCTGGGCCGGCCAGAGGTACCGGTCGCGCGCGCCGACGAGGGTGGCGACGTCGGCGGAGTCCGCGAGGGTGTCGAGGAGCACCTCGTTGCCGAAGTTCGGTCCGGCCGCGTCGATGCGGAGGTCGAAGGCCTCGGCGAGCTGGTCGTAGAAGTCCGCCCATTCGCTGCCGGGCGCGATGCCGGGCACCCAGATCCGCAGCCCGCGCAGCCGGGGCGGGGTCAGGGTGCGGGCGGCGGCGAGGGGGTGCCTGGGGCCGACGAGGAGTTCCAGCGGGGAGTCGAAGGCGTGGATCATCCGCACGTCGGGCGGCAGGGTGGCCGGGTCGGTGACGCTGCGGAACGAGGCGTCGATCTCGCCCGCCTGGACGGCTGCGGCCGCCACGTGGGGGTCGTCGACCCTGAGGGTGACCACGTCGAGGTCGGTCCCGGGGCGCGAGCGCCAGTAGTCGTGCAGGACGACGGCCTGCGCGGACCGCAGGCCGAGCACGTCGATCCGCAGGGCCCGCGAACCGGGCCTGACCGCGGCGACGGCACGGTCGACGTTCGCGACGACGCTCCGCGCGTGCGGGAGGAGCGCCTGGCCGTCCAGCGTCAGTTCGACGCCTCGGGCGGTACGGGTGAACAGCCGGACCTCCAGCTCGCGCTCCAGGGCGGCGATCCGCTTGGAGACCGCCTGCTGTGTCACGCCGAGCTCGTCGGCGGCGTGCTGGAGCTGGCCGAGTTCGGCCGCCCGGACGAAAGATCGCACTGCCTCGGTATCCATGGGAGGCAGCGTAAGCCCGCACAACCACTGGTTGTGGCGTGCCGGAGGACGGTTGTTTGATCCTGCGCTCCTCCGACCGATGGGATGAGCGGACCCAAACGTCGGTTGTCACGAAGGAGCCGTGCACGCGTGAACATGGGACCGGACTTCCGCCGGCTGTGGTGGGCGTACGCCGTCAGCACGTACGGCACGTGGACGGCGTTCGGCGCGTTCCCGCTCATCGCGGTGCGCGTGCTGGACTCGTCGGCGTTCGCGGTCTCGCTGCTGGAGGCGGCGGGGCTCGCCGTCGCGGCGGTGGCCGCGTTCCCGCTCGGACCGTGGGTCGAGCACCGGGCCAAACGGCCGGTGATGATCGCGACGGACCTGGCCCGCTTCCTCGCGATGGCGAGCGTCCCGGTCGCGTACTTCCTCGGCCTGCTGTCCTACGTCCAGCTGCTGGTCGTCTCGGTCGTCTGCGGGACGGCGGGCCTCGCCTTCACCGCCGCGTCCGGCGCGTACCTGAAGCACCTGGTCCCCGGGGATCGCCTCCTCGTCGCCAACGGCAGGTTCGAGGGCACCAGCTGGGTGGCGACCGCGGCGGGCCCGCCCCTCGGCGGCGCGCTCGTCGGGCTGCTCGGCCCGGTCGTCACGGTCCTGGCCGACTCCGTCAGCTATCTGCTGTCCGCGCTGGCCGTCCGCCGCATCCGCGGCAGCGACGTCGCGACACCGCGCGACCCGGCGGCCCGGCCGGGGGCGGCCGGCCTGCTGCACGGCGGGCGGTTCATCCGCCGCGACCCGGTGCTGCGGCGCCTGTTCCTCAACCAGGTCCTGGTGGGCGGCCTGATCATGGCCACGAGTCCGCTCCTGGCGGTCCTCCTGCTGGGCGAGTACGGCGTCCCGGCCTGGCAGTACGGCCTCGCCTTCGGCGTCCCGGCGCTGGGCGGCTTCGTGGGCGCCCGCCTCTCGGCCCGCCTGGTGCGGCGCCACGGCCGCTACCGGGTGCTGGCCGCCTCCGGGTGGCTGCGGTCCCTGTTCCCGCTCGGCCTCGCGTTCCTCCGGCCCGGCGTCCCCGGCCTCGTGACCCTGATCGTCGTCGAGGGCCTGCTGATCACCTGCATGGGCGTCTACAACCCGATCCACGCCACGGAACGCCTGCAACGCACCCCCAGGGACAGCGCCGCCCGGGTCCTCAGCACCTGGAGCGTCAGCAGCCGGCTCGTGCAGGCCGCCCTGATGCTGACCTGGGGCGTCCTCGCGGCCCTCACCACCCCCCTCACCGCGATCACCGCCTCCAGCGCCCTCCTCCTCGCGACCCCGCTCCTCCTCCCCCGCCGAAGCCACCTGACCGCACCACCGCTCACCGCACCGCCCGGGGGCGTGCCGGTCGCGTGACTGGTCCGGCGGGACAGACGGGACGGACCTACTCGACCTCGATGCCGAAGTCCTGCACCAGTTCCTCCAGGCCACCCGTGTAGCCCTTGCCGCCCAGGACGAAGTCCCAGTCGCCGTTCGGTCTGCGGCGGAAGGAGCCGAGGACCAGGGCGGTCTCGCGCGGGCGGCCGTCGGAGACCTCCAGCTGTCCCAGCTCGGTCAGGGCCGGGTCGAGCAAGCGGATGCGGGCGTCCGTGAAGCCGGACAGGTCGGCGTCGGCGTTGATCTCCGGGTCGACGGCCGCCACCAGCACGAAACGGTCGGCCTCGTCGGGCAGCCGGTCGAACGAGACGCAGATCGCGGCCTTGTCGGGTGCGGTGGGGGGAAGGGCCCGTACGAAACCGTCCGGTGTCCGCGGGTTGTTGAAGAAGACGAAGTGATCGTCACTGAGGACCCGACCGCCGCGGCAGACGAGAGCGCACACGTCCAGGGCGACGCTTCCGGTCCAGGACATGCCGAGGACGTTGTAGTCGTCCGGCATCGCCGTGTCGGGAGCGGGCGGGGCCGGTGGTGCCGCGGCTCGGCGGCCGCCCTCGCCCAACCGGCCGCGCAGCCCGTGACGGTGCAGCAGGTCGACGAGTTCGGCGCCGGAGACCAGTTCCAGAGGCTTGCCGTTGGCGAAGGTGTGGGAGCCGGGCCCGAAGCCGGACGTGGTCACGAGGACACCCTTGTTGGCGCCGGCGTCCTGCACGGTCCCGTACAGGTCGCGCACGGCGGTGGGCGGCACCGTGGAGCGGTAGCGCTTGACCTGGACGACGATCTCCCCGCCCCGGATCGGCGTCGGGTCCAGCGCCTTGACGTCCACACCGCCGTCGTTCGAGCGCTGGGTCGTCACCGCCTGCATGCCCATGGCTCCGAAGAGCTCGGCCACGAGGTTCTCGAAGGCGATCGGATCCATCTCGTACAGGTCCGGGTCGTCCTCGCTGCCGTGGGCGACCACGCGGTTCCCCACGTCCTGCGGCCGTCGGCCGGGCCGTACCGGGGCCATCTGGTCCGGCCGGGCCGAGAGCTGCCCTCGCAGCGCGTCGGTGAGGCAGCTACCCGCGTCGACCTGTGCCAGATGCAGGTCGCGGAACGCGGAGCGCGCGGCCATGACCGTGGCGAGGAAGATGTGGCCCGGCCGGCCCGTCGTGGGGTCGTGCCCGTCCACGAAGCCGTTCAGGGCCACGGACTCGAGCGCGTCGAACTCGTCGGCGGCGAAGATCTCGTGCAGGACGAGGAGCACGCACTGCGCGAGGACCTCCTTGTACAGGGCCCTGCGCTGCCCGACCGGGCGGGGCTGGTCCTTGTACTGGTCGGCGGCGTACATGTATCGGACGGACTTGACCTCCGGCACGGTGCTGTAGGCGGGCAGCTCCCAGTCCAGCACCAGCTGGCGGGCCGCCGGGTCGTAGGCGGCCGCGACCTGGCGCGGGAACCCTTCGGGCCAGGCCGTCGAGGCGTAGAGAGCGGCGGAGAAGTACTCGACCACGGAATCGGGGTCCCGGCGCCTGACGCCCTCGGTCACCGCGGTGACGCCGGCGTTGTGCCGTCTGATGTCGGCCAGCCGGCTGTCGGCCCGCTGCTGGTACTCACGCCGGTACGACGCGAGCTGCTGCTGCCGGTGGGCCTCCGCGGCCTGGGCCGCCTGCCAGTCACGCTCGAACCGCGCCCGTGCTTCCGCCTGGGCCTGGGCCCGGCGGCCGGAGGTCCAGCCGCCCTGGGCCTGGTAATCACCGGGATCGGGCATCGGAACGGGCTGCGCCACGGGCCCCGGGGCGAAGGGCTGCACCTCCTCCGCACGGAAAAGGGAGGCGGCCCGGAACGCCGGAGCCCGGCAGCCCGCGGCGAGCAGACCCTGCAACGACGCGACCAGGGCGTCCAGTTCGTCCGTACGGCGGGTCGCTTCCGCCTGCTTGTACTCGCGGCGGCTCTGAGCGGCTCGGCGCTGGTACGAGCGCGCCTGTTGCTCTTCCTGTCTGCGCCGCCTGGCCTCGGCCTCCAGCTGACGCTGCTGCTGCCGCTGCATTTCGGCCCACACGCCGACCAGACCGGACGAACGACGACTCATGTGTTGCAGGCCCTCCCCAAGGCACTCCGGTTGTCCCCACAACCAGCTGTAGCGGGACGACTCTATCCAGCAATCGCCGCCCCGCACATCCACTCGTCGGCGCCTGATCCTGCGGTGCGCCGCCGGGGAGGGCCTGCGTCGGGCGTCAGATCGTCGCCGTGTCGATCACGAAGCGGTAGCGGACGTCGCTCGACAGGACGCGCTCGTAGGCCTCGTTGATCTCGGACGCGGCGATCAGCTCGATCTCGGCGCCGAGGCCGTGCTCCGCGCAGAAGTCCAGCATCTCCTGGGTCTCGGCGATGCCGCCGATCATCGAGCCGGCGAGGGTCTTGTTGCCGCCGATGAGGGAGAAGAGGTTCAGCGAGACCGGCTCCTCGGGGGCGCCGACGTTGACCAGGGCGCCGCCGGTCTTCAGCAGGCCCAGGTACGCGCCGAAGTCCAGGGGCGCGGAGACCGTGGAGAGGATCAGGTCGAAGGAGCCCGCCAGGTCCTCGAAGGTCTTCGGGTCGCTCGTCGCGTAGTAGTGGTCGGCGCCCAGCTTGAGCCCGTCGTCCTTCTTGCGCAGGGACTGGGAGAGGACCGTCACCTCGGCGCCGAGGGCGTGCGCGATCTTGACGCCCATGTGGCCGAGGCCGCCCAGGCCGACGACGGCGACCTTCTTGCCGGGGCCCGCGCCCCAGTGCTTGAGCGGGGAGTACGTGGTGATGCCGGCGCACAGCAGCGGCGCGGCCGCGTCCAGCGGCAGTCCGTCCGGGATGCGCAGGGTGAAGGCCTCGTCGACGACGACCTTCTGCGAGTAGCCGCCGTAGGTGGGCTCGCCGTCCTTGCCGACGCCGTTGTACGTCTGGACGTTGCCGCGGACGCAGTGCTGCTCGACGCCCGCCGCGCAGTTCTCGCACTCGCCGCAGGAGTCGACCATGCAGCCGACGCCTACGTGGTCGCCGACCTTGAACTTGGTCACGCCGGGGCCGACCGCCTCGACGACGCCCGCGATCTCGTGGCCGGGGACCATCGGGAAGATGGCCTCGCCCCAGCCCTCGCGGACCTGGTGGATGTCGGAGTGGCAGATGCCGGCGAACTTGATGTCGATCAGGACGTCGTGCTCGCGCACCTCGCGCCGCTCGATGGTGGTGCGCTCCAGCGGAGCCTTGGCGGCGGGGGCGGCGTATGCGGCGACAGTGGTGGTCATGCCGGGGTCTCCGGGATTCTCGTTGGAGGGGTGTTCGTCCTCCACCCTGCCTCTGCGGCCGGACTCCGCCCAGACCACCCTTCTGCCTACGTCCAGCGTGCCTACCACCAGCGGGGACAGGCTCCTGTGCGTACGACCGGGAATACTGGAGGGCATGGATGGACAGCTGGACCGGCGTGCCGAACTGAGCGAGTTCCTCCGGACCCGGCGGGCCCGGCTGAAGCCGGAGGACGTGGGGCTGCCGGAGTACGGACGGCACCGCCGGGTGCCCGGACTGCGCCGCGAGGAGCTGGCGCAGCTCGCCGGGGTGTCCGTGGCGTACTACACGCGGCTGGAGCAGGGCAACGGGCAGAACGTGTCGTCGGAGGTCCTGGACTCCATCGCCCGCGCGCTCCGGCTCACCGACGCCGAGCACGCCCACCTCACGCACCTCGCCAAGCCCAGGCAGCAGCGCAGGCGGGCCTCGGCGGGGCGGGCGCAGCAGCCGGTGCGGGTGGCGCTGCTCCAGCTGCTGGAGTCGATCGACACGGTGCCCGCCTATGTGACGGGCCGCCGGTCGGACATCCTCGCCTGGAACCGCATGGCCGCCGCCCTCTTCGGCGACTGGGGCGCGCTGCCGGCCCAGGAGCGGAACTGGGCGCGGCTGGTCTTCCTGAACCCGGAGTACCGGGACCTGTTCGTCGACTGGGACCAGAAGGCGTACGACATGGTCAGCTTCCTGCGCATGGACGCGGGCCGGCACCCGGACGACCCGCGGCTGTCCGCCCTGGTCGGCGAGCTGTCCGTGAAGAGCGAGGAGTTCCGGCGGCTGTGGGCCACGCACGACGTCAAGGAGAAGTCCTACGGCGTCAAGCGGATGCGGCACCCGCTGGTCGGCGACCTGACCCTGTCCTTCGAGACGTTCCGCCTGGTCGACGACGACGAGCAGGCGTTCATCACGTACCACGCCGAGCCGGGCTCACCGTCGGCGGAGGCGCTGCGACTCCTGGCGAGCTGGGGGACGGACGCGGCGGCGGAGGCCCTCGCCCGTCCCTGACAGCCGAGGCTCACGCGGAGGCGTTCTCCCTGATGCTGATCCGGCCCTTGCGGATGGTCGCCAGGCGTGGGGCCTTCCTCGCGATCGCCGAGTCGTGGGTGACCATCACGAAGGTGAGCCCCAGCTCCTTCCACATGCGGTCGAGTACGTCCATGATCTCGTCCCGCGTCGACTCGTCGAGGTTTCCGGTGGGTTCGTCGGCGAGCAGCACCTTCGGCTGCTTGACCAGCGCGCGGGCGATGGCGACGCGCTGCTGCTGGCCGCCGGACATCTCGCCGGGCAGATGGCCGAGCCGTTCGCCGAGCCCGACGGAGGCCAGCGCCTCGGCGGCCTTCTCGCGCCGCTCCTTCGTCTTGACGCCGAGCGGGACGAGCGCGGTCTCGACGTTCTCCTGCGCGGTCAGGGTCGGTATGAGGTTGAAGGACTGGAAGACGAAGCCGATGCTCTCGCTGCGCACCCGGGTCAGCCGGGCCTCGGGCAGCGTGGCCAGGTCGGTGCCGTCGAGGACGATCTCGCCGGAGCTGGGCCGGTCCAGGGCGCCCAGCATCTGCAGCAGCGTGGACTTGCCGCCGCCGGTGGGGCCCTGGATGACGAGCCGGTCGCCGTCGGCGATGGTGAGGTCGACGCCGTCGAGGGCGTGCACGGTGTCCTTGCCGCGGGTGTAGCGCTTGGTGACGCCGCTGAGTTCGTACATGGTGCAACTCCTGGGGAAGGTGTGGGGGTTGGCGCTACTCGACGCGGCGCAGGGCGTCCGCGGGGCGCAGCCGGGAGGCGCGCCAGCCGCCGAAGCCGCCCGCGACGAGCCCGCCGGCCACGGCGAGGGCGACCGCGAGGGCGATGGTGGTGACGCTGACGGGCGCGGTGAGCGCGATGTCCAGCGTCTTCGCGGCGGTCTGCCGCCCGGGCCCGCCCATGCCGCCACCGCCACCGAAGCCGCCGGGCCCTCCCGTGCCCCCGCCGCCCGTGCCGCCGCCCAGCTGGGCCTGGAGCGTCGGGCTGACGGCGGTGACGGCGTACGCGCCCGCCAGGCCGAGCGCGATGCCGAGGACGCCGCCGACCAGGCCGTTGACGACGGCCTCGCCGACGACCTGCCGGGTCACCCGGCCCGAGCGCCAGCCCAGCGCCTTGAGCGTGCCGAATTCGCGCACCCTGCGGGAGACCGCCGAGGAGGTGAGCAGTCCGGCGACGAGGAACGCGGCGGCCAGCACCAGGAGGGACAGCCACTTGCCGACGCCGGCGGCGAGGGAGGAGGCGGTGGACAGGGAGCCGGAGACGGTGTCGGCGAGGTCGGCGGAGGTGGTGACCGTGGTGCCCGGGACGTTCTTCTGGATCGCGGCCTTGACGCCGTCGATCTTCTGGGAGTCGGTCGCCTTGACGTAGATGGTGGTGACCTTGTCCTTCGCGTCACCCAGCGTCTGGGCCTGCTTGAGCGGCACGTAGAGGTTGGCCGCCGCGTCGCCGCTGTCGGCCGTGGCGATGCCGACGACCTCGAACTTCGTGCCCTTGATGGTGACCGCGGAGCCGGTCGTGAGCTTCTTCTCCTTGGCGTACGCCGAGTCGGCGACGGCGACCGCGGCGTTCGTCTCCGACGTCTTGAAGGTGCGGCCGCTGGTGATCGTGGAGGAGGTCAGCGGGCCGAGCGCGGGCTCGGTGACGTCGGTGCCGTAGACGGAGTAGCTGTTGACGTCGAAGTCGGCGCCACCGCCCTGGACGCGGCCCTCGGGCGACGGCTGCTGCCCCGGTCCACCGCCCTGGCCGCCGGAGGCGCCCTGCTGGAACTGACCCCGCGTGAACTGCCCGCTGACCTTCATGACTTGCAGACTCAGCCCGCCCACCGCGTCGGCGACACCGCTCTGTCCGGCGACCTTGCCGACGGTCGTGCTCGCCAGGCTCTGGAAGCCCTGCACCACGACGCGGTCGGTGCTCTGCTCCTCCCCGGAGCCGTCGTCCTGCGCGTCGAACTGGAAGCGCGGCCGCTCCGAGGTGCTGGAGGTGGGCGACGCGGCCTTGGTGACCGTCATGTCCGTGCCCAGGCCGTACAGGGACTCCAGGACCTTGTCCTGGGCCCTGCCCATGCCGGAGGAGACGGAGTCGACGACGATGACCAGCGCGATGCCCAGCGCCAGGCCGGAGGCGACGACGAGGGCCGCCTTTCTGCGGCGGCGCAGCTCGCGCCTCAGGTAGGTGAAGAACATGGCCGCAAAGTAGGGACGGCCCGTGATGAAGGGATAAGGCGAGCGTAAGAGGAGGATGAGAAGCGGGGGAACGGCGGACGCCCGCCGCCCCCGGTGAGGGGCGACGGGCGTCCGCCGTGAAGTCGCGGTGAGCCGCGGGAGGTTCGGCGTCAGACCGCCGAACCCGCCTTCCACTGGGCCCAGTCCATGTTCCAGCCGTTGAGGCCGTTGTCCGGGGAGACGGTCTTGTCGCCGGTGTTCTGGACGACGACCACGTCACCGACGATGGAGTTGTCGTAGAACCAGGCGGCCGGGGTGTTCGGGTCGCCGGCGCCCTTGGCGTCCTCCAGGCCCACGCAGCCGTGGCTGGTGTTGGCGCTGCCGAAGATGCCCTTGCCCCAGTAGTTGCCGTGGATGAAGGTGCCGGAGGTGCTCAGCCGCATGGCGTGCGGCACGTCCTTGATGTCGTACTCGCCCTTGCCGTCGTCGTCGGTGAAGCCGACGGTCGAGCCGTCCATCCGGGTCTCCTTGTACTTCTCGGAGATCACCATCTGGCCCTCGTAGGTCTTGTTCTCGGGGGAGCCCGCGGAGATCGGGATGGTGCGGACGGTCTTGCCGTCCTGCGTGACCTTCATCTGCTTGGTCTTCGCGTCGACGTACGAGACCTGGTTGCGGCCGATCTTGAAGGTGACCGTCTTCTGCTGGACGCC
Source organism: Streptomyces sp. SID5910 (assembly GCF_009862125.1). Lineage (GTDB taxonomy): Bacteria > Actinomycetota > Actinomycetes > Streptomycetales > Streptomycetaceae > Streptomyces. The sequence goes on along the minus strand of NZ_WWHX01000862.1, from coordinate 3,304 downwards.
GTAGACGCCGTCGGCGCCCTCGACGCCGTCGAGCGCCAGCTTGAGGGTGACGGTGGAACCCTCCTGCCAGTACGTCTCGGGGCGGCAGTCCATGCGCTGGGTGCTGAACCAGTGGCAGGCGACTTCCTGGCCGCTGGAGGTGTTGACGGTGATCGCCTTCTGGACGGCGGCCTTGTTGGTGATCTCCTTGTCGAAGTTGATCGACACCGGCATGCCGACGCCGACGGTCTTGCCGTCGTCCGGGGTGAAGTTGCCGATGAAGCTGTTGCTCTTGGAGACGGTGGTGAAGGAGGAGTTCTCGTGGGCGGCGCGGCCCTCGGAGTCCTGGGCGGTCGCCGTCAGCTTGTAGGTGGTGGCCCGCTCCAGCTGGGTGCTGGGCTTCCAGCTGGTCTTGTCGGCGGATATCTCGCCCTTGACCTCGGTGCCGTCCGTCGTGGTCATCTTGACCTCGGTGAGCGTGCCCTTGCTCACGGTGACGGCGGCCGAGTTGTTGATGGAGGCGTTGTCCGAGCCGTTCCCGGGCGTGATCTTGATCTGGGCCTCGGAGGTCTTCTGGGCTGCCGCCTCGTCGACCTGCGCCTGCGAGGTGTTGTCGTCCCCACCTCCGGAGGCGCCGGCGTCATTGCTGGAACATGCCGAGAGCACCAGCACACCGCCGAGCAGTGCGGACGCGGCCGCCAGGCCCTTGCGCCGCTTACCGTCCGTCATCACACGCTTCTCCATCGTTGCCGATTCCCGAAACCCCGAGCTCCCCCGTCAAGACGTTCAACGCTACGACCGGTTCGTCCCGTTCCATATCGTCAGTCGGTGTGGGACATACCACTCCACCGGGGGGCGGTGGTGGTGCGGGGGTCGGTCGGTGCGCCCCTTGAGACGGCGAAACCCCCGACGGCGGTTGCCGGCCGGGGGTCACGATTTCCCCACGGCGCGTCAGCCGGCCGCCGGTTCCCCGTCTTCCGGATCATCCTGGCCGCCATCATCCTCGTCCAGGTCCCAGTCGGGCGAGTCGGGGTCGTAGTCGATCTGCTCACTGCTCCAGGAGGCCTGCTGGAGTTCGATCCCGGGCACCTCGCTGACCAGGTCGAACGGGTCCACGAGATAGGCCAGGGCCTCGGCGGTGTCCTCGGTCACAGCGCGCTCGGCGTGCGCCCGCTCCGCGTCGGGCAGCTCGGGGTCGTCGGCGAGGGCCTGGAGCGCGGCGCCGGTGACGGCCTCCTCGTCGTCGATCGCCAGGACGAGGTCCACGCGAAGCCGTACAAAACGTGATGTCTCCGGAGTGCTCATGCCCGGAGAGTACGGCCGAGGGCTCCCGTGACTTTCCTGTGACCCGCGCCTTTCACTAACATCTGCCCACACGGCCAATTCGCCAGCGCCACAAGGGGATCGATATTCCGTGTCATCCGCTCGCCGTCCGTTGCTGACCGCCGCCGCCGCGGGGGGCCTGCTCTGCGCCCTGTGGTTCGTCCCGTCCGCCAACGCGACACCCGGGACCCCGGCCGCCGACACCGCCGCCACGAGCCCGTCCCCGCAGGTCACCGAGCAGGCCAGAGCCGTGTCGACGCACCCGGCGGCGACCGGCGAGGACAGCGTCCGGCTGGCCGACACCGGAAGCTTCGACAGCACCCCGTACGTCATCGGCGGCACCGCCTGCCTCGGCCTCGGCGCGGGGTTCGTCGTCTACTCGGTGCGCCGGGAACGCCTTGATTTTTGACATCACTTGACGTTCTTTTAAGAGATTTGACTCGGCTAGCGCAGCGGCCCGGTGACCGTCTCCGCCGCCGCGACCAGGCCGCCCGCACGCACGAAGGCGTCCGCCGCGGCCAGGTCGGGGGCCAGGAACCGGTCCGGCCCGGGGCCCTCGACACCGGCCGCCCGCGCGGCCTCGATGACCGCCCGTGAGGCCGGGGCCGGGGTGAGGCCCTCGCGGAGCTGGATCGCGCGCGTGGCGGCGTACAGCTCGACGGCGATCACCCGGGCGAGGTTGTCGACGGCCGTACGCAGCTTGCGCGCCGCCGACCAGCCCATGGACACGTGGTCCTCCTGCATCGCGGAGGACGGGATCGAGTCGGCGGAGGCCGGTACGGCGAGCCGCTTCAGCTCACTGACCAGGGCCGCCTGCGTGTACTGGGCGATCATCAGCCCGGAGTCGACGCCGGCGTCGTCCGCGAGGAACGGCGGCAGACCGTGGCTGCGGTTCTTGTCGAGCAGCCGGTCGGTGCGCCGCTCGGCGATGGAGCCCAGGTCGGCGACGGCCACGGCGAGGAAGTCGAGGACGTAGGCGACCGGGGCGCCGTGGAAGTTCCCGTTGGACTCCACGCGCCCGTCGGGCAGCACCACCGGGTTGTCCACGGCCGCCGCGAGCTCCCGCTCGGCGACCAGGGCGGCGTGGGCCATCGTGTCGCGCCCGGCACCGGCGACCTGCGGGGCGCAGCGCACCGAGTAGGCGTCCTGGACGCGGGGCGCGTCGTCCTGGTGGTGGCCGGTGAGCTGGGAGCCCTTGAGGACGGCGGCCATGTTGGCGGCGCTGGCGGCCTGCCCGGGGTGCGGGCGGATGGCGTGCAGCTCGGGGGCGAGCACCTTGTCGGTGCCGAGCAGGGCCTCCAGGGTCAGCGCGGCGGTGACGTCGGCGGACTTGTAGAGGGTGTCGAGGTCGGCGAGGGCCATGACCAGCATGCCGAGCATGCCGTCGGTGCCGTTGAGGAGGGCGAGCCCCTCCTTCTCGCGCAGCTCGACCGGGGCGATGCCGTGCTCGGCGAGCAGCTCGCCGGCGGGCCGCACGGTTCCGTCGGGGCCCTCCGCGTCGCCCTCGCCCATCAGCGTCAGGGCGCAGTGGGAGAGCGGCGCGAGGTCGCCGGAGCAGCCGAGGGAGCCGTACTCGTGCACGACCGGGGTGATCCCGGCGTTCAGGACGTCGGCCATGGTCTGCGCGACCTCGGGGCGGACGCCGGTGTGCCCGGAGCAGACGGTCTTCAGGCGCAGGAACATCAGGGCGCGCACGACCTCGCGCTCGACGCGCGGCCCCATGCCGGCGGCGTGCGAGCGGACGATGTTGCGTTGCAGCTGGGCGCGCAGCTCCGGGCTGATGTGCCGGGTCGCCAGGGCGCCGAAGCCGGTGCTGACGCCGTAGACGGGGTCGGGCTTGGCGGCCAGCGCGTCCACGATGGCGCGGGCCGCCGCCAGCGCCGCCACCGCTTCCTCGGAGAGCTCGACCCGGGCGCCCGCGCGCGCCACGGCGAGGACGTCGGACGCGGTGACCCCGGACGTCCCCACCACCACAGTGTGCATACTCATATTCAGGAGCGTA
>NZ_WWHX01000087.1 GCF_009862125.1 Streptomyces sp. SID5910 | reverse complement strand
GTACCTGCTCCCCGCACCCGCGGGGATGGTCCTTCCGCGCCCCACACCTCCACGGCAAGCTCACGCTGCTCCCCGCACCCGCGGGGATGGTCCCAAGGCGGCGGGCCGCACCGTCGTGCGGGCCCTCTGCTCCCCGCATCCGCGGGGATCGCCCTCGCATGGGGGTCCGCTCGGGCGGCGTCTGCCTTCGGGTAGGTGGGGCGCCGTTCGGGCTGGTTCAGTAGGTCAGCGTGATGTGGCTCTCCGGTTTGGTGATCACGTGGTCGGGTGCGGGCCCGGTCGTGGGAGGGGTGATGGTCATTTGCGGTACCGCCCTGCGGGCGGCGCCCCACGCGTCGATGTGTGTGATGAGGGACTGGGCCAGTTCCTTGCTGCGTGGTCCGTATGCGGCCGTGCCGAGGCGGAACGGGCGCTGTGGGTCGGCGTCTTCGCGGGTCACGGTCAGGTAGGCGAGTGAGTCGTCCTCGACCAGGGCGGGGCTGCGGCTTGGTGTGGCGGGCCTGTGGATCAGGTGCTGTTCCGCGGCTTCCGGGGTGACTTCGAGGCGGCATACGCGGTCGTCGTCGGCCGTTGCGCGCAGCCAGATCCCATCGAATGACTCCTCGCCGCCGATCCGCTGGGCGGAGAGGAAGGCGCCGGCCGGTTCGTCCGACAGCAGGATGCCGGTGAGTGCGTCGGTGTCGATGGCCTGGTCCTGGTCGTAGTGGAGGCGGATCGTGTCGGCGGCGTTGAGAGCGGCCGTCCTCTCGCCGTTCTGTCCGATGACCGGAACGAAGCCGCACAGCTCCATGCCGTCGGAGACCAGCTCGTCCCCTCGGCGGGTCAGGGCGACCGATCGGGTCTGTCCGCGCCACCGCAGGGGCAGTACGAGGCGCCCGCCGTCGACCAACTGGTCCCACCAGGCGGCCGGGATGTCCCAGATGCCCACCGTGGCGATGATCCGGTCGTACGGCGCGTTCTCGTGGACGCCGAGCAGACCGTTGTGCTCGATGACCGTGACGCCCTCGTAGCCGGTCGTGTTGAGGGTGGTCCGGGCGTGCAGGGCGACGTCGGAGTCGATGTCGACCGTGGTGACCCTGCCGCCGCCGACGAGTTCGGCCAGAAGGGCGGCGTTGTATCCGGTACCGGCGCCGATCTCGAGGACGTTGTCGCCGAGGCGGGCGCCGAGCTGGCCGAGCATCATGGCGACGACGGACGGCACCGATGCGCAGGACAGGGGGAGGGGCTGGCCGGGGTTGTCCTTGATGGTCACGGCTTGGTCCGTGTACGCGTTTTCCAGCTCGATGCCCGGCAGGAACGCGTCCCGGGGCACCGTCCTCATGGCTCGCTCCACGTCGGAGGGGATCTCCCGTGTGCTGAGGATGTCGTCGACGAGTCGGTTGCGGAGTTGGTCGGCCGTGGGGGTCTGACTCACAGTCGTTTCGCTTTCAGTTGAGGAGTAGACACGATTCCCACCTCGAGTCATCGGGGTGGGTGGCGGTGAGGGTGTGCACCGTGAGGAGGACGCCGGCGTCGCCGGTGAGCAGACCTGCGCTCTCGGTTGTCCGGTGCCGGGCACGGGGGAGCAGTGCGGGCAGTGCGTGGGCGAGATCGGGGAGCGCGGCGTCGGAGGCGATCCGATCGGCGGCCAGGAGCAGGCCCGCCCACCCGTGGCAGACAGACGAATCGGTGATCTGGCAGGTCTGCCGGGAGTCGGTCACGGCCTGGAACGCCGTGTGTTCGGCGAGGCGGCGGGCCGCATCGTCGTGCAGGGCGAGCGAGGCCAGTTGCAGGGCGCGCGCGATGCCGGGGGCGCCGTAGCACCACGAGGGGCGGCCGGGTGCCGCTCCTGGCTCGGGACCTTTCCGGTAGGCGTCCAAGGGCAGGAACTCGGGCCAGCCGATGCTGCCGTTGTCGCAGGGCTGTGCCCAGGAGGTGAGATGAGCGATGCCCTCGGCCAGGGCGTCGTCCTGCCCGTCGACGGTGTGGCCGACGCGGCGGGCGAGGGCGAGGAGGGCGAGCGGTCCGGTGACGCCGTGCGCGATGCCGAAGTTCGCGTGGCCGTGCGCAAACCGTCCGGTGCCGATCGCGTCGCGCGGGTCGGTCGCTGCCCACCATCCGGGGACCTGGTGGCCGTCGACGGTGAGAGGCTCGGTGATCAGCCGCACCAGGTAGCGCAGCACGCGGTCGAGGACGTTGTGGTGGCCACGGTGGAGGAGATACGCGCCCAGTCCCGTGAGGCCACTGATCAAGTCGTACTCCCGCAGGCGAGGCGGACGTCCGCCGGCCATGCGACGATGCGCGGCGTCCAGGCGGTCCGCGACGATCGCGACCGTCTCGGCGTCGAGTTCGGCGAGGGAGCGCGTGTAGGCCCGGTGCCCCGCGACGTGCAGGACGTATGCGACCGCGGGCGCCCCTCGGTAGAGGTTCGCGTGTGTCCGGTGAGCGGTGATGGGACGGGAGCTGATCGCCTTCGCCGCGGCGTGTGCCGCCGTCCAGTCGCTTTGACCGCGGGCGATCACCATCTCGTACAGGGCGTTCCCCGTGAGGCCTCCGCCGAGGTCGTCGTGGTTCACGTCGTCCTCCTCAATACCAAGGACCGGCATGCCTGCCGTGCCGCGTGGCGGGATACGGCCTCACTGTCCCGGTCGGGCCCGATCAGCCGGTTGTGGTGCATGTGGAGCAGAGATTCGAGGGCCTGCTCCAGACGGCCCGCGTCGGTCTGTGACCGGTACGCCCCCAGTGCTGCCCGACGCTGGGCGATGGCCCGGGCGAGGCGGGGCGTCGAGTTCAGAAGGGGGGCGGCCCTCACCTGGTCGACGGTCTGGGATGTGACGTCGGGGCGTCCGATGCCGCGGGCCGGAGCCTGTGCCGTCCAGGACCGGCCTTCGTGCGTGCCGAGGAAGCCCTCCGCCATGTCGACCATGTTCAGGGCGCAGACCGCTTCCCTCTCCAGGGCGGGCACGTCGGTGAGAGCGTAGCGAGCCACGAGGCTGTCGGCGACGAACACCTCTTCGGCCGCGTCCATGGCAGCCCCGGTGCCGTAGCGGCCGGTCTCGGGTCGGTAGCCGTCCAGGACGAGCCCGGAGGCGAGCCGGTCTTCGGTGAGCCGCTTCGTCCAGTCGGAGAGGGCGCGCAGGGTGGCCCCGCCGCTGTCCCGCCCGCCGGTCGGCACGCGGATTCGGAGATGGTCGGTCTCCTGCAGGGACTTGTAGCGCACGAACCATGCCTGGGAGGTCCCGAGTGCGTCGAGCAAGCGCGGCAGCCGCAGTGTCAGGATCTCGTCCATGGCGGTGGGGTGCGTGAACACCTTCGCCTGAGTCCACCCTTGTTCGGTGTCTCCTGGGTGCGCCAGATCCTGGTTGGTCACCACGGGGGCGCGGGTCAGATCCGGGTGCGGCGCCTGCGGGCGGGTCGTGGCGAGCGAGACGGTGATCTCGTGGGCATGGCCCAGCCAGCCGAATTCCTCGTCAGGCACGGCCTCGGCGAGCACCGCGTACTCGTTGCGGCGAAGGTGCTGATGGATGAGGCGTGCGTGGAGGGGTTCGGTCCGGTCCACGTTCATACTGCGGTCGTCGTCGAACAGTTGCACCCGGGCGGGACATCGCCAGGTGGCTGCCCATGTGCTCAGGGCCTTGTGCCAGGTCGGCCCGAACGGGCCGGAGGGCAGATCCGCGGTGGACAGCTTCCACTGTGCCGGGGCCAGTACGGTGCGTCGATGCCGGACACGCGGCAGGTAGGGGAGTGCGGATGCGAGCGGCCCCCAGTCGAACGCGGTCCACGCCGTAGCGAAGCCGCGCCCCAGCTGGGCCAGGAACCGGACCAGAGGAGGAGCCTGCTTCTCCAGAGCCAGTGGGTGCAGGACGTGCGGCTCGACGATGCGCCGCCGAGACACGCTGACGAGATGCAGATGCCGGCCGGTGGAGAACAGGGCGAGATCGTCGACATCGATGAGACCGTCCGCTGCCGTCCGGGTCTCGCCCACGGGAATGACGTACGGCAGCAGGGCGGGGATGCGCGAAACGTTCTGGGCGTGCGGGAAGCCAGGCATGAAGGAGAGCTGTGCGGGCAGCGCTCCTCGGGTCATGGTGGGCAGTGTCCGGTACAGGTCTGACAGCGGGCGTCCCAGCAGGGAGGCGAAGCGGCCGGACAGGACGCCGGCCGTCCACGCCGGTCGCAGGTCGAGCGTGAAGTCTCCGCTGCTCACTGCTTCCCTGTTGACGGCTCGGATCCTGAAACCGACCTCCACGTGCGGTGCCGTCGGGCCCTCCTCGCTTCCGGCGAGATCGTCGATGTCCTGCTCGGTGAGGACGATCTCGTGGTCCCTGGTCATGGCCGTGCGCATGGCCCGTGCTGCCAGTCGTTCATCACGAGGCAGCACCCTGAGCGGTGCCTCGCCCCATACCGACATCGGGTAGCCGGCGGGCAACCCGATGCCCGCAGCCAGGTCGGCGGCGTCACGGACCGGAACCAGGACCCCGGAGCCGTAACGCTCCCAGAAATGCGTCTGATAGGCGGCCCATGCAGGCGACTCCCCCTGAGCGCGGGTCAGGCGTACGAGTGCGTGCGCGGCGTGCTCCACCTCGTCCAGGACCTGGTGAGGCACGGAAACCCGGGCGTCGACGCACAGATCGAGGCTGATCCTGCTGCGGCAGTCGGCTGCCTGTATCTCCCGCATTCCCTTGTCGGCCATGGCGCGCAGCCCGGGGGTCACCTCGGATTCAACCCGATGGTGCAGGGCGAGGGCCTGTCTCGTTTCCTCCAGGCGATCGATGATCCGGACCGTGTCCGGCTCAAGCACGGCCATGTGCGGCCGCAGTATGCCCACGATGTGCCGGGCGGGATCCTCGACGGTCATGGGAGCAGCAAGATCGCTGGTCAGATACTCGTCCTCCAGGGCCTGCCCGATCAGGCGGGCAGCCTGCTCGGGCGTGCCGCCCGCCCCGGTCAACGCCTCGATGAGGCGGCGGCCCGAGGTCGGTGCGGCTCCCGCTCTCAAGAGGACGGCCAGGGGGCGGGTCACCGGCGCGCTCGCCAGGCGTCCGCCCGGCCGGGGTGTGCAGACGGTGTCGCCACGCTGGAACGAGAGGCTGTTGACCTGGATGGTCAGGTGCGGAAGCACGTCGGAGCGACGCTGCAACGTACGACGCACGTGGTCCACCCACAGGGTGTCGGGCCGTGCTACGGCCCGGTGGCCGGTGCCGAGGTCCGCGGACGCCGGTCCGACGTCGGCGAGGGCCACACCGGCGAAGAGACCGAAGGGCGTTGCTCGGGACGAGGCCCGCAGAAGGTAGCCGGCTACGGACAGGGTGGCGCTCCGGACCCGCCTGTGCGGGACTTCGCCGCCGTCCAGAATCCTCTCGACGAAGTCGGCCAGCCGCGGGGACGCAGCGCGCAGCGGAACGACAAAGGCGTCGTCGGACCACACGCGGGCGAGCCACTCGCGGCACTCGTCGAGCGATTCGCCGTCGGGCCAGTCGTCCGGACGAGCCTGCACAGGGAGAACAGCGGCGCGCAGCACCAGGATGTCGCCGTGCCGACGGAAGGTGGGACGAGTCATCATCGGTGATTCCTCGGTGAGAGGTGCGGCGGTGCGGGCGCGCGGGAGGCACGCCCGCACCGCCGCAGGGGGCGTGCGTGTCAGCTGGACGCGCAGGAGGAGGCGCAGGTCTTGGCGCAACCGTCACCCGTGCCGCAGGCCTCGACGATCGGGGTCGGAGCCCGGGTGATGGTCGTGTCCAGCTCCCACTCTTCGGCGGGCAGGGGCTCGGCAACGACTGTGGCCGGCTGTGGAGGCTGATAGGTCGGAATCGGCACTGATGCTCCTCGGTGGTCGGTCCGCCCTGGAAGGGGGCGGGGGGTCTCAGGACCCCAGGCGCGGGCTGCCGAGCCGTGTCACGCGGGTGCAGCCTGCGACTGGGGCACTGCTCGGGCAGGAGCTGGTGCCGGACCCGCTGCCCTACGGCATACGGGCTGCCGGCAGGACGTCGCGTGGTGTGGACCGGGCCGGCAGTGCGTCGGCCCGGGATCCGGCGGCGCTATTGCCGGTGCTCGGCGGGTACACGAAGGGTGCACCAGGTCGTCGCACCGTCCTCGCTGGTGCCCCAGACACCGCCGCCCTGCTCGGCCAGGGCCTCGATGAGTCCGAGCCCGCGCCCTGTCTCGGCCTCGTCGTCGACCTTTCTGTGCTCCGCTCGACACGGCATGCCGTCGATGACCGTGATGCGGAGGCATCCGTCCTGGACGGCGAGGTTCAGCGTGATCTCCGTCGTCCCGCTGTGCAGCAGGGCGTTCGTCAGTAGCTCGGAGGAAATGAGCAGGGCATCGCCGATCAACGCGTCGAGCCCGTGGTGCCTGAGCTTTGCGGCGGTGATCCGACGGAGGACGCCCACCTGCGCCGCATCCTGCGGGAGGGGCGGGCAGCCACCGTGGCGAGGGGCCACCGCGATCCGCTCGTTCATCACTTCCCCGTCGACAAGCAGGGCTGTGCGACGCGTCGATACTGGTGTCGTCGTGCCGGCAGGTCCGCGTGGCATGGGAAGACTCCTTGATCCTTGAAAGTGCACGCCCGGCCCGTCTCAGTGGGGGCCGCGACGAGCCGTCGGCGAGGTCGTGGCGACGGGGGACGGGCTGGGCCCGGGGTCGGGTTCCGTGAGGCCGTAGAAGGTCAGGCGCTCGTTCTCGTCGAGCCACGCGGCCGGAGGACGTTCCCCCCACTCGACGGCGTACGACGCACACGGTGTGCACTGCCACGTGATGCGCGCGCCGGGGAAGCCGTGGAGGGGCGCCAGGACGTCACGGACGGCCAGTGCGACGGAGAGGCTGTCGGTACCGAACCAGCCGCCGCGCCTGGTCCCGCCGACCGGCACGGCGAGGAGGGGCATGCGGAACACGCGGAGGGCGATGCTCCGCGACAGGAGTCCGGCATCCAAACGGGTCCGGAAGTAGTCGAAGTCGTACGCCTCGGCCGGGGGCATGACGGCGATGTCGGGCTCAGCCCGCGCTGTCAGGCCGGGCACGGCGTCGCCGTCTCGGACCGCTTCTCTCCCATGACGTGGGCCAGAACCGCGAGTTGGCCCAGTGCTTCCGCGGTTTCGCGGAAGCGCCCGCCGAGGGCCGGGATGTCGTCCTCGGCCGGGTGGGCTTCGTCGTCGAAGACCGCGGCCCCTTCATCGAACGCCCGGTCGACCGGAAGACCGCCCCGGAGCAGGGCGAGGATGCGCTCCAGGTCCTCCTCGCGCTGCGTCCAGCACGGAACGGGCGGAAGGAGGTGGACGGGCGGTGGAGGGGGCGGAACTTTCGCGGTGGTCAGGGTGGTCGCCATGGGACGGTTCCCTTCGAGAGGTGGGAGAGGGACGGCCGACTGTGCTCGGACGTGTACTTTCAGTGAGGAGCGGCGATCATCGTTCACCCGCTGCACGTGGCTCCGCCATGGCTTGGACCGTGGCTCCCGTGGCTCTTACGGGTGACACTCCTGGCCTCGGGATAGCTTTGAAGTGGCTTCCGCACGAGGTGTGTTGCCGCCGGACGGAAAGCCGGGGTCCCCTTCAACGGAAGGGATCCATCCGCAGGCCGTGAAGTGCGGCTCCGCAGACTTGGGGGCGGGATGAGAAGCGAACCGAGGACACTGCTCGCCAAGCTGTGTGACCGGGACAAGCTCACCTACCGCCGGTTCGACAAGAAGTTCAACGAGACCGGCGTTCGCCTCTTCGGGAACAGCCCCAACAACCCGACGTGCGGAGAGACGCAGTTCCGGCGCTGGACCGGCGGCAAACTCACCGGGTTACCGGGGCCGGAGACCTGCCGGGTGCTGGAGGCCATGTGGCCCGAGTACACGGCAGCGAAACTGTTCGCGGCACCGTCGGCGGACGATCCCCAGGTACCCGCGTTCGACCTGGAAGAGCGAGTTCAGATGACCGCACGTGAAGCCCACGACGGCGCCGACGCGACCGCCGCGGCGTCCATCTCCGACAACACCATCGACGAACTCCGGGACCAGGTGGTGAGTCTCGCCCGGCGCTACCACGGCCTGCCAGCCGCAAGTGCCTACGAAGCGGCCGACACCCTGCGCCGCGATATCGAGCGCCACCGGGACCGTACACAGGTTCCGTTCCAGCAGCAGACCCTGATGATCCTCAACGGGCAGACGACCGCACTACTCGCGGTCGCGGCGTTCGACCTGGGCTACTTCCCCAGCGCCCGCACCCTGGCCCGCACCACGGCCGTCTACGGGGAGAGCACGCGCTTCGCACCCCTGCAGGCCTACGCCGACGGCACCCTGGCCTACATCGCCTACCACTCGGGCGAGCCGAACGAGGCCCTGTCGAAGGCCCGGCGAGCACTGACGTACGGCGGTCTCGGCGATGTCGCCCAACGGCGCCTGAACGCCATCGCCGCTCGCGCGTACGCCCACCTCGGCGACGTCACATCCGCACGTCGTACGATCCGGCTCGCCCAGGACGGGGGCCAGGACGCGCGGGACGAACTGCACGACGGGGTGGGCGGCGAGTTCGGCTTCTCCGAGGAGCGCCTGGCCATGTCCAACAA
>NZ_WWHX01000861.1 GCF_009862125.1 Streptomyces sp. SID5910 | reverse complement strand
CTGCTGGCGAGCGTGCCCGCCGAGCACCCGCTGACCGGTGTGGTGCACGCGGCCGGTGCTCTCGACGACGCGCTCCTCGGCTCGCTCACGCCGGAGCGTCTGGACGCCGTGCTGCGTCCCAAGAGCGACGCGGCCGTCAACCTGCACGAGTTGACCAGGGAGCTGCCGCTGAAGGCGTTCGTGCTGTTCTCGTCGGCGGCCGGTGTGTTCGGCGCCGCGGGTCAGGCGAACTACGCCGCGGCCAACGCGTTCCTGGACGCCCTGGCGCAGCACCGCAGGGCGGAGGGACTGGCCGCGGCCTCCCTCGCCTGGGGCCTGTGGGCCGAACGCAGCGCCATGACCGGGCACATGGACGACGAGGACGTACAGCGGCTGGGCCGCTCCGGCGTGGCCGCGTTCTCCTCCACCGAAGGGCTCGCCCTCTTCGATCTGGCCGTCGAGCAGGCGGCCACCGAGACGGCGGACCCGCTCCTGGTGCCCGTGCGCCTGGACGTCGCCGCCCTTCAGGCGCAGGCGTCCTCGATCGGCACGCCCCCTCTGCTGCGGGGGCTCGTGCGGGTGCCGGCGCGCCGGGCGGCCGGCGGTGCCTCCGGGGCCGACCGGGGCGAGTCCGGGCAGGCGCCGCTCGGGCAGCGACTGGCCGGGCTGGCCCCCGCGGAGCAACTGCGGGTCCTGACCGAGCTGGTGCGGGAACACACCGCGGCCGTGCTCGGGCATGACTCCGCGGACGCGGTCGAGGACGACCACGCCTTCCTGGAGGTCGGCATCACCTCGCTCACCGCGGTGGAGATCCGTAACCGGCTCAACCACGTCACCGGGCTCACCCTGCCCGCGACGCTGCTGTTCGACCACACGACCCCGGCCGCGCTCGCCGCATACCTGCGGGGCCGGTTGCAGCCGGGAGCAGCCCCCGAGCCGGAGACCTCCGCCGGTGCCGCCGGGGCCGGAGAGGCCGGACATCCGGCGGCACCGGCGGCCGGTGGCGGAGCCGGGGCGGCGGGCGGCGGCGGTTCCACGATCGAGTCGCTCTACCGGCAGGCGTGCGCCGACGGCGAGTACGTGGCCGGCACCCAGTTGCTGATGGCGGCGGCACGGCTGCGCCCGTCGTTCCGTACGGCCGCGGAGCTGACGACGCCGCCCAAGGTGGTCCGGCTGTCGAAGGGCAGCACGGCGCCGGGGCTGGTGTGCTTCCCGTCGCTGGTGGCGATCTCCGGCGCCCGCGAGTACGCCCGGTTCGCCGCCGGGTTCCGGGGCCGGCGCGATGTCACCGTGCTGCCCGAACCCGGCTTCGGCAAGGGCGAGTTGCTGCCCGCCAGTGTCGACGCGGTGGTGGAGATGCAGGCGGAGGCGACGCTGCGGGCCGTCGGGCAGGAGCCGTTCGTGCTCGTCGGCCGGTCGTCGGGCGGGTGGATCGCGCAGGCGGTCGCGCGGCTGCTGGAGGAGCGCGGCAGCGCGCCGTCGGCGGTCGTCATGCTGGACACCTATCTGCCGCGCAGCGAGGCGCTGCCGTGGATCCAGACCAACCTGTCCGGCAAGATGTTCGATCGCGAGAAGATGTTCGGTGTGGTGGACGAGGGCAGGCTGACCGCGATGGGCGGCTACCTGCGGCTCTTCTCCAACTGGGGGCCGGAACCGGTCGGTGTGCCGATCCTGGCGGTGAAGGCCGAGGAGACCTTCACCGGGTCGGAGCAGACCACCGACGAGGAGTCGGCGTGGGGCCCCCGGGTCACCGTGACCGACGTACCCGGCGACCACTTCACCATGATGGAGGACCACGCCGGTGCCACCGCCACGGCCGTCCTCGACTGGCTTGCGGAGAACGTGTGAGGTGAGCGCACGGCATCCCGCCGTGCGCCCGCCCGCTCGTCGCGAGAAACGACGGAAGCGGGAAGGACGTGCCCGCGCCTGCGCGTCGTACGTTCCTTCCGCTTCCGCGGAACGCAGTTGACACATATATGAAGGAGAGAAAGTGACGTCTTCGAGCTTCACCCCCGTCGGTGAGCAGGTCGGCCAGTTCTACGACCAGTTGATGGGGGCGTTCGACGCCTCGCTGTACGGCCCGAACATCCACGTGGGTTTCTGGGACAGCCAGGAGGACTCCACCGGGCTGGAGGAGGCGGCCAACCGTCTGACGGACATGATGATCGAGCGGCTTCAGCTCCGCCCCGGCGCCCGCGTGCTGGACATCGGCTGTGGTCTCGGCGGGCCGGCGCTGCGCCTGGCGAAGGTCACGGGTGCCGAGGTGGTCGGGGTCAGCGTCAGCCTCAAGCAGGTGGAGAAGGCCAACCTGCTGGCGGAGGAGGCCGGGCTGAGCGGCAAGGTCAGCTTCCAGCACGGCGACGCGATGAACCTGCCGTTCGACGACGCCTCGTTCGACGCCGTGTGGATGCTGGAGTCCGTCATGCAGATGCCGGACCGCAAGGCCGCGCTCACCGAGGCGGGCCGGGTCCTGCGCCCGGGCGGCCGGCTCGCGCTCACGGACAACTACGAGCGGGAGACCATCTCGGCGGAGCGGCGCCCGGTGATCGAGGGCATCCTCAAGCGGTACCTCACGCAGTCGCCGGCGTCCTTCGAGGCGTACCCGGCCATGCTGCGCGAGGCGGGGCTGCGCTGTGCGGAGATCGTCGACGTCAGTGAGAACACCACCCGGCAGTCGGTCCGGCGGCTCGGCGAGGCGCTCGCCGAGAACATGGCCGAACTGGCCGCGAAGGTCGACCCGGAGGTCTTCGCCAAGCTGAAGCCCGCGGACGGGGAGAACATGGAGATGCCCGAGGTGGGCTACCTGATCGTGACGGCGCGCCGTCCCGAGGAGGCGTAGGCACCACGGGGTCCGGCCGCGCCGGACCCGGTGGTGAGGGGCGCGTCGCCACAGCGGCGCGCCCCTCACCCGTCCCGGATCCCTCGCCACCCGCCGATCCCTCGGCGCGGCCCCGTCGGTCAGCCGGGTGTGAAGCGCACCGGCGTCCCGACCGCGGCCTGGGCCGCCGCCGCGAGGGCCGGTTCGGCGACGACCGCGATCACCGGGTAGCCGCCCGTCGTCGGATGGTCGTGCAGGAACACCACGGGCCGTCCGTCCGGCGGCACCTGGACGGCGCCCAGGACCATGCCCTCGCTGGGCAGTTCACCCGTCGACGTCCTTTGCAGCGCCGGCCCCTCGGTGCGCAGGCCTATCCGGTTGCTGTGCGGGGAGACACGGTAGGTCGCCGAGGTGAACGTGCGCAGCGCGGCCGGGGTGAACCAGTCGGCGCGGGGGCCGGGACGCACCGGCAGGATCAGCTCGGCGGGCGGACCGGGCCAGGGGGCGGCGACGAGCGGAGCCGGCCGTGCGGGCGGGCCCACCGGGAGGACGTCACCGTCGCGCAGGGGTGCCGGGCCCAGCCCGGAGAGCAGGTCCGTGGAGCGGCTGCCGAGGACCGGGTCCACGGCGACGCCCCCGGCGACCGCCACGTACGAGCGCACGCCCGCGGTCACCGCCCCCACGTCCAGGACGGCCCCGGCCGGCACCCGCACCGGCGCGCCCCAGGCCACCGGCCGCCCGCCCACGGTCACCGGGCAGGGCGCACCGCCGACCACGACGGTGACGGCACGGTCGGGCCGCAGGGCGCAGCCGGTCAGGGTGGTCTCCAGGACGGCGGCACCGGCGTCGTTGCCGGCCAGCCGGTTGGCGAGCCGCATCGCCTGCTCGTCCAGCGCGCCCGAGCGGGGCACCCCGAGGTGGGCGTGGCCGCGTCGGCCCGCGTCCTGCACCGTGGTCAGGGCGCCGGCGCGCACGGTCGTGAGCTCGGCGTTCATGCCGCGCCCTCCGCCTCGACGAAACGCACCCGGGTCCCCGGCGTGAGGAGCGCCGCCTGTTCCCGCCCGGCGTCCCACAGGCGGCCCGGGTCCGGCATGGTGCCGATCAACTGCCAGCCGCCGGGGGTGGAGCGGGGGTAGACCGCGCTGTAGGGGCCGGCGAGCGCGACCGCTCCGGCCGGGACGCGGGTCCGCGGCGTGGCGCGGCGGGGCACGTGCAGCTCGGGGGGCAGCCCGGTGAGATAGCCGAAGCCGGGTGCGAAACCGCAGAACGCGACACGGTACGTACGGGAGGAGTGCAGGGCCGTCACCTCGTGCGGGGCGACCCCCCACAGGGCCGCCACGTCGGCCAGGTCGGGTCCGTCGTAGCGCACGGCGATGTCCACGACGGCACCCTCGTCCGCGGCGCCCGCCGGGATCTCCCAGCCGGCCAGCAGGCGGGCCAGCGCCTCGGGGTCCCGCACGCCGTCCAGGAGGACGGTCCGCGCCCCCGGCACGATCTCCTCCACCGGCGGCAGGGTCCCCGCCGCGCGCCGGCGCAGCAGCTCGGCGTGGAAGGCGGCGGTGCCCTCCGCGTCGGACAGCTCGACGAGCAGCGCGTGCCGTCCGGCGGTGCGGGCCGTGAGCAGCGGAACGCCGGTCACGCGAAGGCCCCGACCCGGACCCCGGCCGCCGCCAGCGCCTCGCGCACCCGCGCCGCGATCCTGGCCGCGCCCGGGGTGTCGCCGTGCACGCACAGGGAGCGGGCGGCGACGGCGACGGTCGTACCGTCCACCGCCTCGACCGCGCCGTCCACCGCGAACGCCAGCGCCCGCCGTACCACCGCGTCCTCCTCCGTCACCACGGAGTCCGCCTCACGGCGGGGGACGAGGGTGCCCTCGGGCGTGTAGGCGCGGTCCGCGAAGGCCTCGGGCACGCCGGTGAGGCCGGCGTCCCCGGCGGCGGCGAGCAGGCGGGAGCCCGGCAGGCCGAGG
>NZ_WWHX01000860.1 GCF_009862125.1 Streptomyces sp. SID5910 | reverse complement strand
GTGCCGCCCCAGCGGCACTGCTGCCCGCAGCGGCCGGGGGGGTTACTTCTTGCCCGACTCCACGCGCTTCTTCAGGCCTGCCAGGGCTCGGTCGATGATGACCTTTTCCGCCTTGCGCTTGATCATGCCGAGCATCGGGATCTTGACGTCGACCGTGAGCCGGT
The DNA here is from genome assembly GCF_009862125.1 of Streptomyces sp. SID5910. Classification (GTDB taxonomy): domain Bacteria; phylum Actinomycetota; class Actinomycetes; order Streptomycetales; family Streptomycetaceae; genus Streptomyces. The sequence goes on along the minus strand of NZ_WWHX01000860.1, from coordinate 6,108 downwards.
ACGTGACCTCGGTGCCCGTGCCCGCCGGCCGGAGCAGGTAGGAGCCGTCGAGCGAGCGCAGCATCTGGGACTTGACCAGCGTCCAGGACACCTCCTGCCCGCCCGTCCAGGTGTACGCCAGCGTCTGGTCGTCCTTGATCGCCCCGGCGTCCATGACGAGCCGCACCTGCTCGGCACGCCCCTGCGCGTCGGTCGCGAGGACCTGCGCCTCCTTCACCTCACCGGTCCAGTCCGGGTAGCGGGCGAAGTCGGCGATCACCTCCATGACGTCGGCCGGTGCCGCCTCGATCGTGATGCTCGAGCTGGTGTGTTCCGCCATCGCCGTGGCTCCTCCAGATGCGGGCCGGTACTGAGGATCGTGTGTGCCGCGTGAAGGCTATCGCGCACGGGCAAAGCGGATGTCACCACCTGCCTGCGACATCCGGCGGGACGGGCTCACCACTCCAGCGCCCACGGCTTCCCGGTCGACGCGAAGTGGCCGACGTTGACGCACTCGGTCGCCCCGATCCGCATCCGCCGCACCAGCGGCTGGTGGACGTGGCCGAACAGGGCGTAGCGCGGCCGGGTCCGCCGGATCGCGTCGAGGAGCGCGCGGCTGCCCCGCTCGAAGCGCCGCGCCACCGTGTCGTAGACGAGTTCCGGCACCTCCGGCGGGATGTGGGTGCAGAGCACGTCCACCTCGCCGACGGCCTCGATCTTCGAGGCGTACTCCTCGTCGCTGATCTCGTACGGCGTGCGCATCGGGGTGCGCAGGCCGCCGCCGACGAAGCCGAAGACCCGGCCGCCGATCTCGACGCGCTCGCCGTCCAGCACGGTCGTGCCGGGTCCGGCGTACTCGGGCCACAGCGGCGGCATGTCGACATTGCCGTAGGTGGCGTACGTCGGGGTGGGGAAGGCGGCGAACAGCTCGGCGTACTGTCCCCGCACCGCCCGCTCGATCAGCGCCTGGCGGTCCTCGCCGACACCCGCCCACAGCCGGGCCCCCAGCTCCCGTGCCTCGGCGAAGCGGCGGGCGGTGCGCAGCTCGACGATGAGGTCGGCGTTCGCCCTGCCGAACAGGTCGGGGAAGATGCCGCGCGAGTGGTCGGCGTAGTCGAGGAAGAGGACGAGGTCGCCCAGGCAGATCAGGGCGTCGGCGCCTTCGCCGGCCCTGGCCAGGTCGCGTGCGTTGCCGTGCACGTCGCTCACCACGTGGACGCGTGTCGTCGTGTTGCCGGCCGGTGTGGGTGCCATGGCGATCAAGCGTAAGTGTGTGGGGCATGCGTGAACAGTGGCGGCCGGACCTGCGGTTACTGGCTGGTCGGTCAAGGCGTCGACTACCCTGCGCCAAGGAAACCCCACCCGTGTGACGCAGCGAACATCTCGCGGGGACCCCCTGTCGGAGACGCCATACCGGCGGGTAACGTCCGGGCAGTCCAGTCGTGCTCAGGATTTCAACATGTGAATTCCGCATGTTCTCCTGACGCACTTGCCCGAGCCTTGGACCGCACCGTCGCATCACACAACGTCGTGGCGCCGGCGCCCTATGAGGAGCAGCAGTCTTGCGCGAGTTCAGCCTTCCGGCTTTGTACGAGGTCCCTGCGGACGGAAATCTGACCGACATCGTCCGCAGAAACGCCGCGCAGCACCCCGACGTCGCCGTCATCGCCCGCAAGACGGGCGGTGCCTGGCAGGACGTGAGCGCCCGTGTCTTCCTCGCCGAGGTGCACGCCGCCGCCAAGGGCCTCATCGCCTCCGGTGTCCAGCCGGGCGACCGCGTCGGTCTGATGTCCCGTACGCGCTACGAGTGGACGCTGCTGGACTTCGCGATCTGGAGCGCGGGCGCGATCACGGTGCCGGTGTACGAGACCAGTTCGCCGGAGCAGGTGCAGTGGATCCTCGGCGACTCGGGCGCCACGGCGTGCGTCGTGGAGTCGGCCGGGCACGCCGCCGCGGTGGAGTCGGTGCGCGAGCAGCTGCCCGCCCTCAAGAACGTCTGGCAGATCGACGCCGGGGCCGTGGAGGAGCTGGGGCGGCTGGGCGGGGACGTCACGGACGAGGCGGTCGAGGAGCGCAGCTCGATCGCGAAGGCCGACGACCCGGCGACCATCGTCTACACCTCGGGCACGACGGGCCGTCCCAAGGGCTGTGTGCTGACCCACCGCAGCTTCTTCGCGGAGTGCGGCAACGTGGTCGAGCGGCTGCGTCCCCTGTTCCGTACGGGCGAGTGCTCCGTCCTGCTGTTCCTCCCGCTCGCCCATGTCTTCGGCCGCCTCGTGCAGGTGGCGCCGATGATCGCGCCGATCAAGCTGGGCTGCGTCCCGGACATCAAGAACCTCACCGACGAACTGGCCGCGTTCCGGCCCACGCTGATCCTCGGTGTGCCGCGCGTCTTCGAGAAGGTCTACAACTCGGCGCGCGCCAAGGCGCAGGCCGACGGCAAGGGCAAGATCTTCGACAAGGCCGCCGACACGGCGATCGCGTACAGCAAGGCGCTGGACACCCCCGCGGGCCCGTCCGTCGGTCTGAAGATCAAGCACAAGGTCTTCGACAAGCTCGTCTACAGCAAGCTCCGCACGGTCCTCGGCGGGCGCGGCGAGTACGCCATCTCCGGCGGCGCGCCGCTCGGTGAGCGCCTCGGCCACTTCTTCCGCGGCATCGGCTTCACGGTGCTGGAGGGCTACGGCCTGACCGAGTCCTGCGCGGCCACCGCGTTCAACCCCTGGGACCGGCAGAAGATCGGCACGGTCGGGCAGCCGCTGCCCGGCTCGGTGGTGCGCATCGCCGACGACGGCGAGGTGCTGCTGCACGGCGAGCACCTGTTCAAGGAGTACTGGAACAACCCGGGCGCGACGGCGGAGGCGCTGGCCGACGGCTGGTTCCACACCGGGGACATCGGCACCCTGGACGAGGACGGGTACCTGCGGATCACCGGCCGCAAGAAGGAGATCATCGTCACCGCCGGCGGCAAGAACGTCGCCCCGGCCGTGATCGAGGACCGCATCCGGGCGCACGCGCTGGTCGCGGAGTGCATGGTGGTCGGCGACGGACGGCCGTTCGTGGGGGCGCTGGTCACGCTGGACGAGGAGTTCCTCGGGCGGTGGTGCGCGGAGCACGGGAAGCCAGCCGGGTCGACGGCGGCGTCGCTGCGGGAGGACGCGGATCTGCTGGCCGCGATCCAGTCGGCGGTGGACGACGGCAACGCGGCGGTGTCGAAGGCGGAGTCGGTGCGGAAGTTCCGGGTGCTGTCGGCTCAGTTCACGGAGGAGTCGGGGCACTTGACTCCGTCGCTGAAGCTGAAGAGGAACGTCGTGGCGAGGGACTACGTGGACGAGATCGAGGCGATCTACGCGAAGTAGGGCGCCTTCCGGGGTGCCGGGTGCGGTTCGTCGGCGGCTATCCGGTTCGTTGTGGCTGAGCGCGCAGTTCCCCGCGCCCCTGGGGGGCGTGCAGTCACCTGTGTTTCAGGGCGTCCAGGAAGGTCTGTGTGGCGGGGCCCGGGGGTGTGGTCGGGGCGTTCGTCAGGATGACGTGCAGTGCCCACAGCAGGGCTTCCCGGCGGGTCTCCGTGCGCTTGCGCCACTCCTTGCCCATGCGGTGGCCGTCCCGTTCGGACAGGGCGTCCAGCCGCAGGATCTCGCGGCCGATGAGCTCGGGTCCCTGCCCGGCCATGGCTTCCGCCTTCCGTGGTTCGTGTGCCGGCATGACGTCAGAGCAAGGCCTTCAGGTGGTCTGCCAGGAGGTTCCAGCGCCATTTTTCCTCGACCCAGGCGCGGCCCCGTTCGCCCATGCGGTGGCGTAGTTCGGGATCGGCGAGGAGGGCCGTGATGCGGTCGGCGGAGTCCTCGGGGGAGTTGCCGCGGACGACCCAGCCCGTTTCGCCGTCGAGGACCGCGTCCGGTGCGCCGCCGGAATCGCCGGCGACGACGGGCAGGCCGGTCGCGGAGGCCTCCAGGTAGACGATGCCGAGCCCCTCCACGTCCAGGCCGCCCCGCCGGGTGCGGCACGGCATGGCGAAGACGTCGCCGGCGCCGTAGTGCGCGGGCAGCTCCGACCACGGGACTGCGCCGGTGAAGCGGACGGAGGCGGCGACGCCGGTCTCGACGGCGAGGCGGCGCAGGTCCTTCTCGTAGGGGCCGCCGCCGACGATCAGGAGGACGGCGTCCGGCTCGGCGGCGAGGATGCGCGGCATCGCGCGGATCAGCGTGTCCTGGCCCTTGCGCGGGACCAGCCGCGAGACGCACACCACGACCGGCCGGTCGGTGAGGCCGAGGCGGGCCCGGACCTCGTCGCCGCCGCTGTCCGGGTGGAAGGTCTTCTCGTCGACGCCCGGCGGCAGTTGGACCATCCGCGCGGCGGCCTCCGGCGTGAGCGCGCCCGCGATCCGGGAGCGCGTGTACTCGCCGAGGTAGGTGAGCGTGTCCGTCGACTCCCCGATCCGGCGCAGGAGTTGGCGGGCGGCGGGGAGCTGGGCCCAGCCCGCCTCGTGGCCGTGGGTGGTCGCGACGAGCCTCTCCGCGCCCGCCTTGCGCAGCGCCGGCGCCATCAGCCCGAGCGGCGCCGCCGCCCCGAACCACACCGACGTGCACCCGTGTTCGCGCAGCAGCCGGACGGCCGTACGGGTGGCGCCCGGCGTCGGCAGCAGCATCGTCGTACGGTCGCGCACGACGGTGAAGGGCTGTTCGGCGTCGAAGGCGGCGGTGGCCTCGACGCCCTCCCGGCTCCGCTTCCAGGTGGAGGCGTACACGACCAGCCGCTCGGGGTCCAGGCGCAGCGCCATGTTGTGCAGGAAGGCCTGGATGCCGCCCGGGCGGGGCGGGAAGTCGTTCGTCACGATCAGGGTCTTGCGCATCGCCGCCGACCCTACCGAACCGGCCGTCCGGGGCGGGGCCCGGCGGCGCCGGTGGCACACAGACAGGTGTTCGGGACATCATGGCCCGACGGGCAGGACGGGCGCGGACAGGCGCGGAACGGGCGGAGTGACGTGGAGACGACGGACACGGGGCGGTCCCCGGCCTGGCTGCCGGCGGCCGGACTGGTCGCCGCCTGGGCCGCGACGCGGCTGATGCTGCTGCTGTTCGTGCTCAAGGTGTGGATCTTCCCGGGCCCGGACGTCACCAGCGACGTGTCGGTGATCTACCGGGGCTGGTACGACGTCCTGTCCAGCGGAACGTTTCCCTTGGACGACGTCACCTGGCAGTACCCGCCCGCCGCCGCCCTCCCGATCCTCTCCCCCGGGCTGCTGCCCTTCCTCGACTACCCGACGGCCTTCTTCGTCCTGGCCTGCGCGGCCGACCTGGTCGTCCTCGGCCTGCTGCGGTACGGGGGCGGCGGCGCCGGCCGGTCGCCGCTCGGCGCCTGGGTGTGGGTGGTGGGCGTGCCGCTGCTGGGGCCGACGGTGTACGCCCGCTACGACGTGATGGTCACCGCCGTCGCGGTGGCCGCGCTGCTCGCCGCGGGCCGGCATCCGCGGGCGGCGGGGGTGCTGGCGGCGATCGGGGCGATGCTGAAGGTGTGGCCGGCGCTGGTCCTGCTGGGGATCCGCCGGCGCGCGGCGTGGGTCGCGGCGGCGCTGACCGCTGCCGGGCTGGCGGTGGTGTTCGCGGTGGCGATGCCGGGGGCGTTCGCCTTCCTGACGTTCCAGCGCGACCGGGGCACCGAGGTGGAGTCGCTGGGCTCGCTGGTCTTCCACGTCGCCCGGCACCACGGCTGGGACGGGCAGGTGCTGCTCAACTACGGCTCCGTGGAGTTCCTCGGCCCGCACGTGGAGATCGTGAGCACGGCGGCGCTGACGCTGACCGGGATGGCGTTCGGCTGGCTGCTGCTGTGGCGGGTGGTGGCGTCGCGGTTCGAGGCGCACACGGCGGCGGACGCGGCCTTCGTGGCGGTGCTGGTGTTCACGGTCACCAGCCGGGTGATCAGCCCCCAGTACATGGTGTGGCTGATCGGCGTCGGGGCGGTGTGCGGGTGCTTCCGGGCCAGCCGGATGCGGGTGCCGGTCGTGCTGGTGCTGGTGGCGTCCCTGGTGACGGTGCTGGAGTTCCCGGTCTGGTTCGGCCATGTGGTGGCGAGCGACACGCTCGGCACCACGCTGCTGTTCCTCCGCAACGGCCTGCTGGTGGCCGCCGC
>NZ_WWHX01000859.1 GCF_009862125.1 Streptomyces sp. SID5910 | reverse complement strand
ACCGGCCTCCCCGGCACCCACGCCGTAGCCGACGCCCGACGCCGTCCGTACGCCGGCTTCGCGGTCGCCGCTCCGGGCGCGCCCGGGTGCCCCGCATCCGCCGGCTCCGCCGCGACCGAGGATCGGCGCCGAGGTCCGCACTCGCCCGCCCCGGCCGGCCTCCCCGGCGCCGGACCACCGGCAACGGTCGGCACCGGGCATCCGTACGCGCCCCACGCCGCCCACGCCGCAGCCGACGCCCGACGCCGTCCGTACGCCGGCTTCGCGGTCGCCGCTCCGGGCGCGCCCGGGGTCCGTCCTCGCGCGCTCGGCACGGGCATCCATCGCGCCGATGCCGACGCACCCGGCGGCACTGTCCACCCGCGCCCCGTCCTCGATGTCCGCATCCCGGCCGGCACGCGACGCCACCCGTGCGCCGGCTCCGCCGGGGGCGGGCTTCCGCAGGGGCCGGCCCTCGCGGGCCCTGGCCGCGTTTCCTCGTCCCCTCGCCCCGTACCGGAGCACTGGCTATGAACGACACCGTGACCGGCCGGCTGCGGGCGGCCTTCGACGAGGCCGGGGTCACCGGCTGGCTGCATGCCGTCGACATCGACTCCGGTGCGCAGGTGGACGCCGGGGCCGACCAGGCGGTGTGCACGGCCAGCGTCCACAAGCTGTGCGTCCTCGTCGCGCTGCACGAGCAGGCGGCGGCCGGGCTGCTGGACCTGACCGAGCGCGTCGAGTGCCCGCCGGCCGGCCGCACCCCGGGGCCCACCGGCGTCGCCGCCATGCTCGACCCCGTCACGCTGTCCCTGCGCGACGCCGCGTTCCTGATGATGTCCGTCAGCGACAACGCCGCCGCCGACCTGCTGCTCGACCGGGTCGGCCTGGACGCCGTCAACCGCACCACGGCCCGGCTCGGCCTCACCCGCACGCGGGCCGTGTCGTCCTTCGGCCAGATGCTCGCCGCGATGCGGGAGGACGCGGGGCCGGACGGCGCCCGGGCGCTGACCGACCCGCACGTCATCACCCGGCTGCGGTCCCTGGACCCCGCCCGCGCCAACCACAGCACGCCCCGCGACATGACCCGCCTGCTCGCCGCCGTCTGGCGGGACGAGGCCTGCCCGCCCGAGTACGGCGCCGCCATGCGCCGCGTCCTGGGCCTCCAGGTCTGGCCGCACCGCCTGGCCTCGGGCTTCCCCTTCGACGACGTCCACGTGGCCGGCAAGACCGGCACCCTGCCGACCCTGCGCAACGAGGTCGGCGTCGTCGAATACCCCGACGGCGGCCGCTACGCCGTGGCCGTCTTCACCCGCACCGCCCACACCGCGGCCACCCTCCCGGCGGCCGACGCGGTGATCGGCACGGCGGCCCGGATCGCGGTGGACGCGCTGCGGGCACCGTGACGCATGGCGGCGGGCGCGCTCAGCCGTCGTTGTCCCGCCAGCGCCCGCCGCTCGGGGACGAGTCGAAGCGGGTGGCCGCCGAGGCGTTGCCGCTGAAGTCGTTGCCGGAGACCCGGCCGCCGGTCCAGGTGGCCTCGGGCGCGATCCACACGGCGTGGGTCTGGGTGCGGGGGTGCCCGTCGTCCCGGATGCGGTTGCCCTGCACGTACGGGTGGGTGACGGTGGCCGCCGCGGTGAGGCCGGCGCGCGGTGCCGGGGCGTCGGGGAGGCGGTAGGCGGTGCCGGGGGCGGGGGTGCCGTGGAGCCAGGCCGCCTGGGCGCCGGGGCGTTCGGGGGCGAGGGTGAGCGCGGTGGCGGTGTTGCCGGCGACCACGGCGGTGACCGCGTCGCTGCCCTCGCCGACCGTGACCTCCTTGCCGAGGTGGCCGTCCGGGAGCCAGTCGGCGCCCTCGTCGGTCAGGGACAGCGGGCCGTAGCTCACGCCTTCGCCGCCGCCCTCCGTCGCCGGGGCGGCGCGGCGGCCGTTGCTGCGGATGCGGTTGCCGAAGACCGCCGGTTCGTGCAGCGGGGCGTCGACGCGGATGCCGTCCAGGGCGTTGCCGTCGATGTCGTTGGACTCCAGGACGATGTCCGACGTCACCTCCTGGTCGCCGCCGGCGAGGTTGTGCTGCCAGTAGCCGTGCCGCCCGCTGCGGCTGACGCGGTTGCCGCGGAAGGCGTAGGGGCCCGGGGTGTTGCCGAGCGCGATCCCGTCGCGCGAGTTGCCGTCGATCAGGCAGCCGGTGACGATGCCGCCCCGGCCGCCGACGGACGTCGTGCCCTGCGAGGACACGTCGAACCCGGCCACGTGGTTGCCGAGCATCGTGCAGCCGGTGACGAGCAGCCCGTCGGTGCCCCAGTCGGAGATGCCGTACCGGTTGTCCTCGGTGTGGCAGGCGGTGACGCGGATGCCGCGCGGCGGGGTCCAGTGGTCCTGCTGGAGCTCGAAGAAGATGCCGTTGGTGCCGTTGCCGACGGCCGTGCAGTCGGTCACCGCCAGCCGCTCGACCGGCCCCCAGCCGCCGACCCCGATGCCGAGGCCCGCGCCGCCCATCTTCTCGCCGGGGTCCTGCCGTCCGCACCGCTCGGCCAGCACGCCCTCGACGACCGTGTCCTGGAGGAAGTCGCAGCCGAAGCCGGTCGCGGCGGTGTCGTGGATGTACAGGTCGCAGAACCGCCCGCGCAGCACGTACTGGAGGCCGAGCCCCTTGGCCAGCACCTCGTACTCCTCCGTCTCCACCGCGGACCCGTCGATCTCGAAGTGCGCGAAGGTGACGTCGGCGATGTGGTGGTCGCGCCCGGCGCCGTGCTGGGCCGTGGTGAACCAGGCCAGCGGGACGGGCCGGCTCCGCGCGCCGGGGTTGGTGAGGACGAAGCAGGTCGCCGCCCGGCCGGCGCCGACGAGGGAGACACCGCTGCGCCAGCGCACCGGCCGGTCCCGGACCAGGTGGCGCCCGGCGGGCACGCGGATCGTGCGCGGCCGCCCGTCGGCGGCGGTGGCGTCACCGAGCTCGTCCACCAGCTTCTGAAGGGCCGGCCCGTCGTCGGTGGTGCCGTCCCCGGCGAGACCGTGTGCGTGGGCGTCGGCCGTCAACGGCGCGGTCATACGCGCGCTCCTTCCGCCAGTGACGCCGCGGCGGCCGGCCGCTCACCGGCGCGCCGCCTGCTCGCTGCGGTCCGGGTACCAGCCCGCCGCCGTCCTCAATCACAGAGAGGGGCATAGCAGGCGCTTTATCCCAATCCGGGGTACATAATCAGAACATGAGTACGGCAACGTATGAACTGCTGGCTGCTTCGGACGCGCTCAACCTGACCGCGGCCTTCATCGGCGGGCTGGTGGTCGCGGGCGTGCTGATCCTGGCCGTACGGCTGGGCATGAGGGCCATGGAGCAGGAGTCGCCCCGCCCTCGCGCCGACGAACACCCCCACCTCCCGCCCACCGGTCCCGTCCACGAGGAACGGGAGATCCGGGAGCCGGACGAGATCCCGCTGAGCACCGACGGGAGCCCACGGCTGATGCCGTACCAGCTCCATCACGCGGGCAGCCGCCGAGGCGCCGACCAGAACCGGCGCCGCTGGCTGCCGGGCTCCAGCGGCTCCTTCGGCAGCGGCAGCCCGGGCCGCATCTGACCCACCGCCCCCGCCCGTCCGTGCCCGGCGTCCGGCACGCGATGACGCACGGCGGGGTCGTGATCACCTTCGAGCGGGGCTGATCCCGCCGGGGCGGCCCCGTTCGGGCGAGCACCGGTGTGCGGTGGTGTGCGGGGGCGCCTTCACTGGAGGGGACCCCGCGTGTCCTCGCGGGAGCGCCCGCGTGTCCTCCGCGGGAGCGGGTGCGGACGAGGTCCCTGGAGGCGACATGGCCGGTCACCGGGCGGGCCGGGCGGCGGCGGTGGCGGTGCTGGCGGCCGCCGTGCTGGCCGGCTGCTCCGACGACGACGGCGGCGGTGACGGCGGCGGCACGCCCACG
>NZ_WWHX01000858.1 GCF_009862125.1 Streptomyces sp. SID5910 | reverse complement strand
GCTTTCGCGTTTCCCTTTCCGGCGGTTCCGACTTTATCAGAAGTTCCGGGCCGGTCTGACCGGCCGTTCTTTTCCGATTAATCGGGAGGATGGCTTCTCCGAATTCGATGATCCAGGAGGAAGCGTATAGATGCTCACTGTCGCCCTCTGGGGTGAACCCGTCTACAGGCAACTGTTTGAATCTACCTCCCCGCTAGCTCCGTGTCAACGGCTCTTGCGGGAACGAAGAGGACACTAGCAGCTCCGCGGGGGCTGATGCACATCAGGCGGCCGTCGGCACGGTGGCGCTGCGTTCGGCCGCCTCGACGTCCCCCGTGTCGCCGGCGCGTACGGCACGGCCGCCGAGTACATAGACGTAGGCCAGGAAGGCCAGTTCGGCCAGTACGCCGATGGTGATGCGGGCCCAGGTGGGCAGGCCGGACGGGGTGACGAAGCCTTCGATGGCGCCGGAGACGAACAGGACCAGGGCGAGGCCCATCGCCATGCCGATGGCCGCGCGGCCCTCTTCGGCGAGGGCGGTGCGGCGGGTGCGTGGGCCCGGATCGATCAGGGTCCAGCCGAGGCGCATGCCGGTGCCGGCGGCCACGAAGACCGCGGTCAGTTCGAGCAGGCCGTGGGGCAGGACGAGGCCGAGGAAGGTGTCGAGGCGGCCGGCCGACGACATCAGACCGAACCCGACGCCCAGGTTGAGCATGTTCTGGAACAGGATCCAGATGACCGGCAGTCCCAGGAAGACGCCCAGGATCAGGCAGAGCGCGGCGGCCCAGGCGTTGTTCGTCCAGACCTGTGCGGCGAAGGAGGCCGCGGGATGGCTGGAGTAGTACGTCTCGTACTGGCCGCCGGGGCGGGTGAGCTCGCGCAGTTCGCTGGGGGCCGCGATGGTGGACTGCACCTCGGGGTGCGAGCCGATCCACCAGCCCAGGAGTGCCGCGACGGCGGTCGATATGAGTGCGGTGGGGACCCACCAGTGGCGGGCCCGGTAGACAGCGGCCGGGAACTGCTGGGTCAGGAAGCGGGTGACGTCGCGCCAGGAGGCTCGGCGGGTGCCTGTCACGGCGCTACGCGCGCGTGCCACCAGTTGACTGAGCCGGCCGGTCAGCTGCGGGTCGGGAGCGCTCGACTGGATGAGGGAGAGATAGGTGGCCGTGCGCTGGTAGAGGGCGACGAGTTCGTCGGTCTCCGCACCGTTGAGCCGGCGCCGGCGTCGGAGCAGGGCGTCGAGGCGGTCCCACTCCGCCCGGTGGGCGGAGACGAAGACGTCGAGGTCCATCGGTGTGCCTGCTCCTCGGCTATCGTCGGCGGCTCGTCGTGGATCAGCTTGTCGTACCGCGGCGCGGTGCGTCCTCAGCTTGGCAGACTGGCGGGGACGGGGGCAGCCAGGGAAGGGCGGCGGGCGTGAGCGAGCTGGTGACGGGCGAGGCGGTGGCGCTGGAGCTGCGTCCCGCGAAGCTGCCCAGCAGGGCACTGGCCGTCCTGCTCGATCTGGCGGTGTCCGTGGCCGCCTACGTGGCGATCACCATCGCTCTGGTGGCGGCGACCTCGTCCTTGGACACGGCGGCCCAGACGGCGCTGGCCCTCGCCGTTTTCGTGCTGGTGCTGGTGGGCGGGCCGATCGCGGTGGAGACGCTCAGCCACGGGCGGTCGCTCGGGAAGATGGCGTGCGGGCTGCGGGTGGTGCGGGACGACGGTGGGCCGATTCGGTTCCGGCACGCGCTGGTGCGGGGCTTGATCGGGGTGGTCGAGATCCTGCTGACGCTCGGGGTGGTGGCCTGTGTCGCCTCGCTGGTCTCGGCGCGCGGTCGTCGCGTCGGTGACGTGTTCGCGGGGACTCTCGTCGTGCGGGAGCGGGTGCCGGTCGCGCCGGCGGGCTTTCTGCCGCCGCCTCCGCCGTGGCTGGCGGGGCGCTTCTCGGAGGTCGATCTGTCCGCGGTGCCCGATGCGCTGTGGCTCGCCGTCCGGCAGTACCTGGCGCGGATGGGGCAGCTGGATCCCCAGGTCGGCTGGACCATGGCGGAACGGCTCGCCTCGGACGTCGCGGCCCGTACGGGGGCTCCGGCGCCGCAGGGTGTGCCGCCGGCCGCGTACCTGGCGGCGGTGCTCCAGGAACGGCAGGCTCGGGAGGCCCGGCGGACCTTCGGCGGCGCCCCGCCTCAGGGTGCGGCACCTGCCGCGACGCCGGCCGCGCCGCCGCCGTCGGCGCCGCCGGTGACGTATGCGGCGCCGGTTCCGCAGGGGCCTCCCCCGGTGGCTCCTCCAGCCGACGCGCCGCGGGACGAGCGTCCCGGCACCGGGTTCGTGCCGCCGGCCTAGCGGCTGCCGCCGGCGGGTCCCGCCGGCGGGTCCCGCCTACCCCGGCGAGGGGAAGACCGACGGTGGTGACTCCAGGTCCTCCAGCTCGATGCCGGGGGCCGCCAGGACCACGTCGCCGGCGATGTGCACCGTGTGCTGTTCGCCCGTGTCCAGGGCTGTGACCTGGTACTCCTCCACGGTGAGAGGGCCGTTGTCAGTGGCGTGTGCTTCGCTGTTCACCAGTGCCCAGGACTGGTCCACGGTGCGGGGGGCGAGGACCGGATCCGTGAGGGCGACGAGGCGGACGCGGGTGGCCGAGGCGGAGGGGGTGAGGCGCAGGAGTCGGGCGGTGGCGACGAGGAAGGCCGGGGAGGTGCCGGTGAAGGCGTGGGCGCGCACATTGCCTTCGGTGGCGTGGACTCCGGTGGGGTCGGTACGGACCCAGGTGACTCCGTCGATGGCGGCGCCGCGCACCTGCCAGTCGGCGGCGTGGAGTTCGAGGCGGATGGGGCGGCCGAGTTCGTCGAGGGCGAGGTCGACCGAGCCGAGGTGGTCTCCGGTGGGTGTGGTCAGCCGGGAGACGTAGCGCCAGCCGGAGGGGCCGGGGGCGCACTGGAAGTGTTCTTCTGCGAGGGGGGTGTGGTCGTGCGGATCGTGGAGCGAATAACGGCCGCGGGGCATGGGTGTCCTGGAGGGTGACGGGCCGGTCCGGCCGCTGACGCGGGCGTGGCCCTCATGGGGCAGGCCCCCGGCACGGGGGTGCGGGGGCCTGCCTCGGGAGAGCCGGTGACTCAGTAGCGGTAGTGGTCCGCCTTGTAGGGGCCCTCGACCTTGACGCCGATGTAGTCGGCCTGCTCCGGGCGGAGCGTGGTCAGCTTGACGCCGAGGGAGTCGAGGTGGAGGCGGGCGACCTTCTCGTCCAGGTGCTTGGGCAGCACGTAGACGTCGGTCGGGTACTCGTCGGGCTTGGTGAACAGCTCGATCTGGGCCAGGGTCTGGTCCGCGAACGAGTTGGACATCACGAACGACGGGTGGCCGGTCGCGTTGCCCAGGTTCAGCAGGCGGCCCTCGGAGAGGACGATGAGGACCTTGCCGTCGGGGTAGGTCCAGGTGTGGACCTGCGGCTTGACCTCGTCCTTGACGATGCCCGGGGTCTTGGCGAGGCCGGCCATGTCGATCTCGTTGTCGAAGTGACCGATGTTGCCGACGATGGCCTGGTGCTTCATCTTGGCCATGTCCGAGGCCATGATGATGTCCTTGTTGCCGGTCGTGGTGACGAAGATGTCGGCCTTGTCGACGACCTCGTCCAGCGTCGTGACCTGGTAGCCGTCCATCGCCGCCTGGAGGGCGCAGATCGGGTCGATCTCGGTGACGATCACGCGGGCGCCCTGGCCGCGCAGGGACTCCGCGCAGCCCTTGCCCACGTCGCCGTAGCCGCAGACGACGGCGGTCTTGCCGCCGATCAGGACGTCGGTGGCGCGGTTGATGCCGTCGATCAGGGAGTGGCGGCAGCCGTACTTGTTGTCGAACTTCGACTTGGTGACCGCGTCGTTGACGTTGATCGCCGGGAACAGGAGGGTGCCGTCGCGGTGCATCTCGTACAGGCGGTGGACACCGGTCGTGGTCTCCTCGGTCACGCCGCGGATCTCGGACGCGAGCTGGGTCCACTTCTGCGGGCTCTCGGCGACCGTGCGGGTGAGGAGTTCGAGGATGACGCGGTGCTCGTCGGACTCGGCGGTGTCGGGCGAGGGGACCTTGCCGTCCTTCTCGTACTCGACGCCCTTGTGGACGAGGAGGGTGGCGTCACCGCCGTCGTCCAGGATCATGTTCGGGCCGCCGGTGGGAGTGTTCGGCCAGGTCAGCGCCTGCTCCGTGCACCACCAGTACTCCTCCAGGGTCTCGCCCTTCCAGGCGAAGACGGGGACGCCCTGCGGGTTGTCGGGCGTCCCGTTCGGGCCGACGGCGATGGCGGCGGCCGCGTGGTCCTGGGTGGAGAAGATGTTGCAGGAGGCCCAGCGGACCTCGGCGCCGAGGGCGACGAGGGTCTCGATGAGCACGGCGGTCTGCACGGTCATGTGCAGGGAGCCGGTGACGCGGGCGCCGGCGAGCGGCTGGGCCTCGGCGTACTCCTTGCGGATCGCCATCAGGCCGGGCATCTCGTGCTCGGCGAGGGTGATCTCCTTGCGGCCGAACGCGGCCAGGGAGAGGTCGGCGACCTTGAAGTCCTGTCGGTTGTCGACAGTCATTACGGGCTGCTCCTCGGGTTGGGATCGAGGTGGTTACGGCTGACCTGCGCGGCGGCGGACACAGGGGTGCCCCGAAGAGGACACAGGCATGCCCGCGTACGCGCAGCGCAGTCCGTCGGAGGCCCTCTCTCCCTCGGCCGGTCCGTCCTGGGACCGCCCGACCGCCATCAGCAGCGACGTCTGGCTCCGTCCCAAGCTACACCGCTGGGCCTCTCGTCCCCAGTCCGCCTCCGCAGACTTCCGGCCGTTCCGTGCGGGCTCCGTGCGGGCGGGGAGAGAGGAGGGCGTCAGTGGTGGTCGGTGGCCGGGCCGCCCGGGGTGGCTTCGCGGTCGGGGCCCTTGGCGGCCTCGGACTCGCTGTAGATGTCGGGTTCGAGGTAGATGACGCGGGCGATCGGGACGGCCTCGCGGATGCGGGCCTCGGCGGCGTCGATGGCGGCGGCGACCTCGGCGGCCGTCTCGTCGTGCCGGACGGCGATCTTGGCGGCGACGAGGAGTTCCTCGGGGCCGAGGTGGAGGGTGCGCATGTGGATGATGCGGGTGACGGTGTCGCCGTCGACGGTGGCCGCCTCGATCTTCTGGACGGCCTCGGGGCCGGCGGACTCGCCGAGCAGGAGGGACTTGGTCTCGGCGGCCAGGACGAGCGCGATCAGGATGAGCAGGACGCCGATGCACAGGGTGCCGACGCCGTCCCAGACGCCGTCGCCGGTGAGCAGGGCGAGGCCGACGCCGCCGAGGGCGAGGACCAGGCCGATGAGGGCGCCGAAGTCCTCGAGGAGGACGACCGGCAGCTCGGGGGCCTTGGCGCGGCGGATGAACTCCGTCCAGGACTGCTTGCCGCGCAGCGCGTTGGACTCCTTGATGGCGGTGCGGAAGGAGAAGCCCTCGGCGATGATCGCGAAGACGAGGACGCCGACCGGCCAGTACCAGTGCTCCAGCTCGTGCGGGTCCTTGATCTTCTCGTAGCCCTCGTAGAGGGCGAACATGCCGCCGACCGAGAAGAGCACGATGGAGACGAGGAAGGCGTAGATGTAGCGCTCGCGGCCGTAGCCGAAGGGGTGTTGCGGGGTGGCCTCGCGCTGGGCCTTCTTGCCGCCGACCAGGAGCAGGGCCTGGTTGCCGGAGTCCGCGAGCGAGTGCACGGATTCGGCGAGCATCGACGACGAGCCGCTGAAGAGGAACGCCACGAACTTCGATACCGCGATCGCGAGGTTGGCGGCGAGTGCCGCCACGATCGCCTTGGTGCCGCCTGACGCACTCATGTGTCGCGTTGTCCCTTCGCCTTCGCCTGCGTGTGTACACCGCCGGGGAGGGGCGGGGCCGGTACCGGCTTTGCCCGTCCTTTGCGGTGGGTCATTGTTGCAGCCCGGCCGGGCGCCGGTGCGCCTGACCGGGTTGCCGCATTGCCGTCAGACACGCACGGTGGCGCGGAACAGGGTGCCGTTGCCGGACACTTCGGCCTTTTCGCCCGCCGGGACGAAGACGGAGCGGCCGGGGGTGAGGTCGTGTTCGCCCGCCCGTACGGTGCCCGCCGTGCAGAGGAGGATCTGCGGGGCGGGGAGGGTGAGGTCGTGGCCGGCGGTGCCCTCGGGGAGGACGTGGCGGGAGAGGCGGAACTCGTCGGTCGGGGTGTCGTAGACCTCTTCGCCGTCGGGGGACGCCTCGGGGCGCAGGACGCCGGGGTCGCCGGGCTCGAAGCGGACGATGCGCAGGAGTTCGGGGACGTCGACGTGCTTGGGGGTGAGGCCGCAGCGCAGGACGTTGTCGGAGTTGGCCATGATCTCGACGCCGAGGCCGTTCAGGTAGGCGTGCGGAATGCCGGCGCCGAGGTAGAGGGCCTCGCCGGGCTGGAGCCGGACGTGGTTGAGGAGCAGGGCGGCGAGGACGCCGGGGTCGCCCGGGTAGTGGTGGGCGATGCCGGCGTAGGGCGCGTAGGCGCCGCCGAGGCGTTCGCAGGCGGTCGCGGTCTCGGCGACCGTGCGGGACATCTCCTCGGGGTCGGCGGTGAGGATCGCGGTGAGGACCTCGCGCAGGGCGGCGTCCTCGGGGTGGGCGCGCAGCAGGTCGACGTAGGGCTTGAGGGAGGCGACGCCGAGGCCGTCGAGCAGGTCGGCGGTCTCGGTGGGGGCGCGGAAGCCGCAGAGGCCGTCGAACTCGGTGAGGGCGCAGACGAGTTCGGGCTTGTGGTTGGCGTCCTTGTAGTTGCGGTGCGGGGCGTCCAGGGGGACGCCGCGGCGTTCCTCGTCCTCGTAGCCGGCCTTGGCCTGGGCCAGGTCGGGGTGGACCTGGAGGGAGAGCGGGGCGCCGGCGGCGAGGAGCTTGAGGAGGAACGGCAGGTGCGGGCCGAACCTGGCGACGGAGGCGGCGCCCAGTTCCTTCTCGGGGTCGGCGGCGACGAGGTCGGCGAGGGTGCCCCGGTCGGTGCGGGAGGGGGCGCCGGGGTGGGCTCCCATCCACATCTCCGCCTGCGGTTCGCCGGTCGGCTCGGTGCCGAGCAGGGCCGGGATGGCGGTGGTGGAACCCCAGGCGTAGGGGCGGACGGTGTTGTCGAGGCGGTCCATGGGCTCTCTCTGCCGGTGCGTGCGTGGTGCGTGCCGTGCGGGGCGGTGCGTGCCGTGCGGGTACGAGATCAGGCGCCGGAGGCGAGCGCCAGGTAAACGGCGGCGAAATCCGTGATGGCGATCAGTTCGGCGAGGGTCTCCAGTTCGCCGCCCGCCTCCGGTTCCAGCTCACTGATCGGCGTGTCGTGGCCGAGGGCCAGGTCACGGGCGGTCGGGGCGGCGGTGAGGCCGCCGCTGGGGCGGTCGCGCAGCAGCACCACGCGCGCGTGCAGAGCGGGTGCCTCGTCGACGCGGTCGCGGAAGAAGTCGTCGGGGTCGGCGGCCGCGGCGAGGCGGCCGGCGAGCAGGGCGCTGTGCGCGGCGAGTGCCTCGGGCAGTTCGGCGACGACGGCGGGGGTGCCGGAGAGTTCGGCGAGCGCGGCGGCGAAGCGGCGGCCGGCCGGTCCGGCGGAGGTGCCCTCGGTCCAGACGACGGGGAGGGAGTCGGCGAGTTCGGCCGCGAGGGTCTTGGCGGGGTTGCTGTACGTCACGATCGCGGGCCCGCAGCGTTCGGCGATCTGGTCGAGGCGGTCGGCGACCTTCTCGACGGCGTCGGGCGGTGCCTCCAGCAGGCCGGTGCGGTCCAGGAGGGCGAGCAGCGGGGTGAGCAGCGCCCACAGGACGCCGGGGGCGGCGCCGGCGAGGGGCTCGTCGTGGTCGTACGGCGCGGTCGCCATCGGGATGAACAGGCCGTGGGAGCCGTTCACCGACTCGCTGAGCGGGGAGCCGTCGGGGGCCACGGCGACGACGGTGCAGCCGCGGCGGTAGGCCTGCTCGGCGAGGAGGGAGAGGCCCGGTTCGGTGCCGTCGGGCGTGGCGATGAGCAGGAGGTCCACGGAGCCGGCCCAGCCGGGCAGTTCCCAGCGCAGGGCGCCCGCGGCGGCTGCGACGCCGGTGGGGGCGAGGCGGGCGACGGGGCTGCCGGCGCCG